>JAAYNR010000194.1 GCA_012520735.1 Lentisphaerota bacterium
AACGGCAGGGGATGGGAACGTCTTTAATCCTGTGACCGGTGCATTGAAGAATAATGCCACTTGGGTGGATGCCACTTTACCGGTGCTCTATGCTAGTGGTGAAAATCTGACGATCGGTGCGCAAAGCCACCTCTATGGATCTCCTACGCCACCTTACGGGGTGGTCGAGGGTTTGAAGCAGGGCTCCAACTTTGTTTGCAGTGTTTCGTCCGAACCACAATATCTTGAGGCAGATGGGCGTTATCGTGGTGTTTGCAATGGCTATCTCTGGTATACCAATGCCGCTTGCTCTCCTGTAGCTGGCAATGGCAACAGCTTCAACTATTTGCATGAAAGTAGTTATCCGATGTCGCTACTGGTGTGGCAGTGGAAGCCGGAAATAGAAATAGCTTTTGAATCTGATACGAAAGGCAACGTAAGCACCAATGGCGGTTGGTATAAAGTGGGAACAATAGTAACCGTTACCGCAACCTCCAACAGTGGCTATAACTTCTATTGCTGGACAGGCGACGTGCCGGAAGGGCAGCGATACAATGAAACTCTGGTTTTTGCAGCAGATAGACCCCGTAATATCACCGCCCATTTCGGCGGCAGCTTCTATGTGGCACCCGATGGTAGCGGGAAAGACGGGTTAAGCTGGGAAAGTGCCTTTACTAATTTACACTATGCCGTGGCAGTAGCCGGCTTATACGACGAAATCATCGTCTCAAATGGAGTCTACACACTCACCAACGAAATCGTGATAACAAAACCAATTACGATTCGCAGTTTTAATGGACGCGAAGTAACGACCATCCAGCGTCTGGGTGAAAGCGCTGCCCCGCTCTTTCGTCTCTTTACGCTTGATCACACCGATGCAATTATTGATGGGTTCACTATCACTGGGGGGTGGATCAATAGTGATGTCGGCGGGGCGGTTAAACTCAATGATGGCATCCTGCGCAACGCGAGAGTCACTGAGAACAATATCAGGCGAGGCTCTGACGCAATACTTCTGGGTGCCGGTATCTGGATGGAGGGTGGACGGGTGGAAAACTCAATTATCTCCAACAACCAAGCGAGTGGAACGGGAGCACCCACGGGTGGCGGCATCTATGCCACAGGCGGTGTTATAGATGGCTGTGAAATCGTAGGTAATGAGGCCTGGGGTTCGGCAAACTCCGCCGCGTATGGTGCGGGAATATACATAGGCGGAAATGTGCTGGTTATCAACTCGACAATTGCGTCAAACGACGTTCGCCAGGGTGGTAATCAATTAAGCTCGTATGGTGGTGGGATCTACATGAATGCCGCTGCCGGTGTAGTCAGCAACTGCTTGATTATCGCCAACACAGCCGATCAAACCCGCGCTAGTGATAGCCCTGCGCGCCGTGGTGCCGGTGTTTACATGACGGCTGGACTGGTAACTCATAGCCGTATTGTTAGCAACCAGATTAGCCGGGTTACGCAGGGCGCAGGAACCGGTTACGGTGGGGGAGTCTTTATGACAGGTGGTACACTGCGCAACAGTCTGATCTATCGTAATGAAGCACTACATGCATCATTGGGGACACGGGGGGCAGGTCTCTATGTGGGAGGAGCCTCTGCTCGTGTTGAGAACTGTACTGTAACACGCAATCTGGTAGGGCCTATCGATCCCGGCGATGGCATCTATATGTCAGCCGGCACAATAGTTAACACTATCTTTCAATTTTGATGATACAGAGAGTGATTTTGAGCACCATTTGAACCTATATCAGAGTGGTGGCACGGTCTCGTTTTCATGTATGGATCAGACTGAGGGTTTGATGGGCAGCGATAACATTGCAGAGGATCTACTCTTTATTGATCGCTTTGCCAACGACTTCCGTCTGGGTCCCGGCTCTCCGGCACGTGACAGTGGCACCGATCTGATCACCCTTGGGGTTGTGGACGACATTATCGGTGTCGCGCGTCCCCAAGGGAACGGTTATGATATGGGGGCATTCGAGATGACTGAGGGTGGTTCAGGCCCCTTAATTGGTGCCTTCACGGTTTCACAAGAGGAGCTGGATGGGGGCGGGGAGGTTACATTCGAGGCTTTTGCCGCTGGCAGTAACACTGAAGGAGTGACTTACGAATGGTACTTTGATTATGATCCTGAGGCACCGGGAACACCCGATGTCTCAGGTAGCGACAGGCAAACGGTTACCAGACTCTACACCGTTCCCGGCAATTACAATGTGAGGCTGACTATTAAAAACAGTGTGGATGAGTCGCATACCTCTATCCGTATCTCTGTTGTGCGAGTGTTGCCGCTAGAGTTGTTTGTTGCAAAAACCGGCAAGCACATCACTCCTTTTTACACTCTGGAGAATGCGGCAACCAACATTCAGGAGGCGATCGATACAGCACCGATAGGACGCACTGTATGGGTTGCGCCCGGAACATATCAGGTAACTACTCCGCTCTTGCTGGTTCGGGGAGTAACTATCGCCAGTATCGAGGGGCCGGAGAAGAGTGTGATTGAGCGTGATATAAGCGGTGGCAATACGCGTTTGATTACAATCACTGATGGAGCAGCGGAGGTAATCGGCTTCACGCTGCGTCATGGGTATCATATAAATGAAGGTGGCGCCATCTGGATGAGTGGCGGCTTGGTAAGCAGAAGTATAATTACCAACAATACGGCAAGCGGCACTGGTAACGGCGCCGGGTATGGTGGGGGTGTGTGGATGAGTGGCGGTCGTGTCGAAAATTCGCTGATAGCCTGGAACACTGCTACGCGTTCTTCCGCTAACAGCGGTAACGGCTCACGGGGCGGCGGAATCTACATGACTGGTGGTATGGTGGAAAATTGCACTGTTGTCACAAACCGCTCATTGCGTCCCGGCACTTCAGCTACAGTTTCATACGGTGGTGGTATCT
>JAAYNR010000244.1 GCA_012520735.1 Lentisphaerota bacterium
ATTTAAAAGGAATAGAGGTGACGATGACTCTCAATGCTGCCTTAGCTGCTTCAGCGCAACAACTTATGAAGATAGCTGCTTGAACTTCTTGTTTTTTTTGACAGTAGCTAACGGGTTAGCTACTAACGCCCTCTGGCTGCTTGACTCATAAGGCTCTATTTGGCATTATGCTACCAATGCACAACAAAACAACTAACAACACAGTATATGATGCTGACACTGCTGAACGGATGGGTTCCCTGACAGCCGTTATTGGATTTGTCCGTACACTGCGCCAGCATTGGCCGCAAGTACGCCTTAATATGGCGCAGGATTGGCATGAGACCTACCGTGGTACGTATATGAAACTGCTGTGGGCTATTTTAATGCCGATTGTCCCTATGTCGGTCTTCATGTTACTCGCCAAAATCCGTATTTTTCAAAGTGATGGCCGCTTCCCGGCAGGTGTCTATATCGCTGCCGGTATCACCATCTGGATGCTGTTTGCCGAAACTATAACCATTACTATAAATGCTGTCCGTAGCCTCAGCCACTCTCTGGCCGATGCCCAAACCCCTCTTA
Source organism: Lentisphaerota bacterium (assembly GCA_012520735.1). Lineage (GTDB taxonomy): Bacteria > Verrucomicrobiota > Kiritimatiellia > RFP12 > JAAYNR01 > JAAYNR01. Next base: position 562 of record JAAYNR010000244.1, read on the forward strand.
TAGTGCCGCTGGTGTCAAATTATAGTATGTTGTTTTCCGATACCGCTATCAGGTTGTTGGCACTTCTGGTATGGGTTTTGATCGAAAAAGTCCCTTTTCAATGGTATATGCTCGCCTTCCCTCTCCTCTTTATCCCTATGATCGCTTTCAGTATAGGTCTGGGGCTTATTTTAGCCACTTTTAATATAGTTTTACCTGACATTGACCAGCTTACAGGTATGATACTGCGTTATGCCATTTTCTTCAGCCACGCCTTCTTTCCACTCCCAGCAGAGGCAGCCTGGGTCGCAAAATTTGCATATTTTAATATCCCCGGTATTTTTGTTGTCAATATCAGGGAGTTATTGATCCTAGGCGAGTGCTCTCAACCTACCCTCTTTGTGGTTGCTTCGATTTTTGGAGTGATCTTGTTTGTTTTAGGGATCAGAACTTTCTTCCGCCTTGAACCACATATTATTGAGAGGCTATAACCAATATGCCATCGAATACCAACAGCATCGGCCAATATCCACCTCTAATTGAAGCCAAAGGGGTCAGTAAAAAGTTTGCCTTGAAGTTCTCCGACTCGCGTCGTTACGGTATCCGCGACTTTACCCGTATCGCTCTAGGGGTCAAGCGTAATAACAGCTTGTTGCGTCAGGGTGAATTCTGGGCACTTGAAGATGTCTCTTTTACTGTAAACCGTGGGGAGAGTATGGCTATTCTGGGACGTAACGGAGCCGGCAAAAGCACCCTGCTGACGATGATGACCGGCCGTATGCTCCCCGATACCGGCAGCCTGACCGTCCGGGGCCGGATCGGCGTTCTGGCTGTCGGCAGCTTTGGTTTTCGTGCCGCACTCAGCGGCCTCGACAACATTTTCCTTAAAGGGATTACTCTCGGCATTTCTAAAAAAGACCTCACCAAGTTAGTCCCCGAAATCGTCGAATTCGCTGAACTGGGCCAGTTTATCGATGCCCCCTTGCGTACTTACAGTGCCGGTATGGTGGCACGCTTGGGGTTTGCCATAGCTATCAATGTCCAGCCCGACATCCTTCTGGCTGATGAGGCCCTCAGTGCCGGCGACAGTGCTTTTGCCGAAAAGTGTTCCCAACGGATTGCTGAGATGCGTGAACGTATGACCTTTCTGATAGTTACCCACAACCCCGATTTTGCAGCACAACTGTGCGACAAAGGGCTTGTGCTGGAGAAGGGGCTCACTGCTTTTTCCGGCACTGCCAAAGAAGCGGCGGAGTTTTATCAGTCGCAGATATTGAAGTCGACAACCGTAACCACCGTAGCCTGACCTGACTCTCACCTCTGGCTTTAGTAGCTAACCCGTTAGCTACTGTCAAAAAATGCTATACAACATTTGGTTACGGCTGTAAGCAGTTTTAGTTGCTCTGGTGTATGCCAACACGCCGCAATATAGGGTTTGCCTGTGACTTCTCAATCACTATCTCTACTCTGGTAGCCTCTATCGCTGCAAAACGGATCACTCGGCGTGGCCCAATTGTTGTCCCGATTGCTACCTCGCTCATCTGCCCCCAGCCCGACCTGACCAGTATCGAGAAACGCTCTACTCGCTGCCCGTACTCTATCATCTCTTCAAGCCGTACCGCCGAGATCCGTCTCTTTTCACTGAACTCAACAGTTATTACCGCCCTACTCTCCCCCTCTGCCGCAGCCCAGCAGGTTTTCTGATTGCCATCAATCAAGTTTTGTGGAGCAAAAGAGTCGCCCAGAATCGAGTCGGCGCTGATCGTCGCTTCAGTAGCTATATCATCGGCTTTGCAACGGTCTATAAACCTCTTCAACTCCAGCAGACGCACCACATCAGCCTCCGGCACCAGCCCACGATTGTCCGGTGCCAGATTCAGGAGCAGGTTGCCACCACGCTCAACACTGCATAGGTAGATATTTTGCAGCTCTTCCAGCGAGCGGGGCTCTTCTGTCTCATGCCAGAACCAGCCCGGACGGATCGAGACATCAACCTCTGTCCCCAACCACACATCACCGTCACTATCGCCGCTCCCTAAACGATCACGTCCATCCGGTTCTGGTGTGACTCCCGGGTAATACCCCTCACCTCTGATCTTCATCCATGAAGTCACCGGTAAAAAACCCAACTCATTGCCGCACCACCTCACATCAGGCCCGGCATCGCTGAGCATACACGCCTCCGGCTGATGTTGACGCACTATCTCCCATAACTCAGGGAAGCGGTAGTAAGTGGTAGCGTCAATTTTACGGCTCTCGCAAGCCCCTCCATAATAACCGTCCCCACCATTGGCACCATCAAACCATATCTCAAAAAGGGATCCATACTCAGTCAGCAACTCTTCCAGTTGATGCCGATAGTAGTCAAGATACGCCTCCCGCCCATACTCCGAATGATTCCGATCCCAGGGCGAAAGATACAACCCCGCTTTCAGCCCGTACTCACCGCACGCATCAATAAATTCCCGCACTACATCGCCTTTACCATTGCGCCAGGGTGAGTTTTTCACTGAGTGTGCAGTATGTGCACTGGGCCACAAACAAAAACCGTCGTGATGTTTGGCCGTCAGGATCAACCCACCCATACCTCCCTCACTAGCGGCACGTGCCCACTGCCTGCAATCGAGCTGCTCAGGATTGAAAATCTCCGGCGATTCATCACCGTACCCCCACTCTCGGTCGGTAAAGGTATTTACTGTGAAATGGATAAAGCCGTAGTAGGGCATTGCATGCCAAGCCAATTGGCGCGTTGTTGGAAACGGTCCGTGCGGTTTGATCGTCATAACTCCCCTCTCACTATGAGTCTGTTTTGCTAACTATAGTTCCCAGTCAATGGTCACTGTTTTCCCTGTTTTAGCCGCCTCTTCAGCCGCAAAAACCACCATCACTGCCCGTGCACCGTCGAGTAGCGACGGATATGGTTCCACACCCTCACGCACCGCCCGGTAAAAATTACGCACTGCACCGCAATGATCTATCCCTGACGGCAAAGGGTAAGGAACATGTAACTCCGCTTCACCACGCCGCCGCTCCTGTAGAGCCACATAACTGCTGTCACCATAGGCCGGACAGCGCAGATCTCTGTACAAGCTCTTTTTAGTGCCAAAAATATTGAGTGAATGGCGATATGGTGTCACATGATAGGCACCCAGAGTACCGATCAACCCCGACTCAAACTCCAGCAGGCAATGGGCTACATCTGCCGTGAGAGTTGTGTGTACATCGTAGCGCATCATAGAGCTTACTCTAACTATCGGCCCAAACAGAAACATCAGTTCATGTAGCGCATGGCATCCACACTGGAACAACATTCCACCCGGGTTTTTTTCAGGATCACCACGCCAGTCTCCCGGCTTGATCTCCAATCCACCACTGTGTGCCGTCTCCATCTGAAAAGTCGCCACCGTCCCCAGCTCTCCCGCTGCTATCAGCCGTTTGATCTCCGTAGCACCCACATCACTGTGATGGTCAAAATGCCCCACCACCACTACCCGTTCTGTTTTGCGTTGCATCTCCAGCAAGGCCAACGCCTCTTCACGTGTCGCACAGAGCGGTTTCTCAACAAACACATGTAACCCGCGCTCCATCGCAGCCAGAGCCTGTTCCGTATGGAATTTGCCACCGGTAGAGATAACCATCGCCTCTATCCCCGGCACCTCAAGCAACTCTTCATAGCTCCCCACCGCACGTGCACCATCAACCTCCTCAGCATGAGCCAACGCCTGTGGGTTAATATCGTAGGCTGACACTATCTCAAACAACCCGGTCTCACGCATTGTATTGCGACGCGCTCCGCCAAAACCGCCTACCCCTACCATTGCTACCCGCATTTTTTCAGACACTCTAACCTCTAATCCTTACCATTATTCCCTGAAATTAACCCCTTTTAAACTTCAAATCGTAACCGAAATTTAAAAAGTTGTGCGCCATTATACATACAACCACACCAATAACCACATCAAAAACTGAGCCATTACGGGCACAAGTAATGGCTTTGACATCACTTTGCAGTTATGTAAAAATAGGGTGCATGAAAACTAACGCTCTCTCTACTTCAACTGCTCCTGTTGTTGCCGTACATCTCGACTTTAAGTCGGTACAATATAAACCCTCTTATCTGCCGCAACTCATGGCCGATCTCGCCTCACAGGGGGTCAATGCCGTGTTAGCTGAGTATGAGGATATTTTCCCTTTTACAAATGGTATAGATGTGGTTCAGGATCGCAAAACTCTCTGGAGTGCTGCAGCTCTACGCCGTTTCCAGAAGCTTGCCTCCGAAAACCATATCGAAATCATCCCGCTGCAGCAGTGTCTCGGTCATCTGGAGTATGTTTTCCGCTGGCAGCGCTACCGCAAATTGGCGCTTGACCAAAAATACCCCAGTGTAGTGAACATAGACTCAGACGTGGCCAAAGCCCTCGTGTTTGAGATGCTCGAGCAGGTTTTAACAGCCCACCCCGAAAGTCGCTGGATCCACCTCGGCATGGATGAAGCCCATGCACTCGTAACCCATGCCAAGGCGAGCGGACGCAATGTTCTCGACGTTTTCATGGAGCATCTGGAAAATCTTTGCACTATTTGTGAAAAGCACCACAAGACACCTCTCATCTGGTCTGATATGTGGGAAGATGGCCTGAGCGATGAACTCATCAGCCGTCTGCAGCAGTTTAAAGACCGCATTATCCTCGCCTCTTGGGATTATGGTAGCACCGGTGATAAAATCGCCATAGGTCGTGTCTCCGGCTTCCGTACCAGCCGCGCCTGGCTCAATGACCCGGCCAATAAAGAGGCACCGGCCATCGGCTCAAGCCATAAATGGATCGAGGAGATGCCCGCCGCCGTCCGCCGTGCTGTCGGCCCACACCTTAAAGGACGATTTTTCACCCCCATGTTTCAGGCCGACATGTGGTCTAAGCTCGGGTTCAGAGTGATTGGTGCCTCGGCCATCCGCAGCAGCGGTCACCTCTCAGTTATGCCCAATTACAATATCCTCTCGGAAAATATCGCCGCCTGGGGACGCGCTATTGCACGTACCGGCCAACTCGGACAAATCGGCACCTCATGGGCCCGTGGCACCACATGGTGTCCCCCCGGCTATAATACCGACCTCAATTGGCCTCTCGTCGCCGACCTCGCCCGCTCTATGGGTAAACACCCCAAACCGTTCTTTAAAGGCATTCCGGCCGCTACTGTTAAACGTATCGTCGCCACACTGGGCCGCTGCCGTGCCGATTGGCGCCTTGAAGAGCGCATTGCCGATGAGATGGAGTCGCTCCTCCCCAAGCTTAAAACCCACCAGCATGAGTGGACTAGTATGATCATCATGATCCGAGCCTTGCGTCTCCATCGCCGCGCCGAGTATGCCGTGTTGGAGGTCGATTTCTTCCACGCCAATAGTCGCCCCGTCCCCAGTGAATGGGATCGCCGACTGGAAGATCAGGCAGCCATTCTGCGTGACTTCAAAAAACTGCGCCGTGAAGCCCGTGCTCACTTTGGCAAACGCTATTATGGCGCAGCTTTTGACGAGTGGCTCGAAGATGTCTTTGGTGCACCGATACGCCGCTTTGCCGATATGGCCCAGGAATGCCGCCGTAAAAAACGCGAAGCAGCCAAATTATATGGTTGTTAAGGAGGACTCAAATGGCTCCCGAAATTTTTCACAAAGCCGCGACCATCCCCGGTGGTCTGATGCCGTTCTGGATGTTAAATGATGCCTCAACGGTCGCCGAAAAAATCGACTACATGAGACGCTGTCATGCCGGCGGCATAGATATGCTCACCATGCACCCCCGTGCCGGGAATCTCATCCCTTTTGCCAGTGATGAGTGGTTTCATATGGTCAAATCACTGGTTAACGAAGCCGCACGTCTGGGTATGAAGCTTTGGCTTTATGATGAAGACCCCTTCCCCAGTGGTGCCGCCGGTGGACTCGTCATGGCCGAGCGTCCCGACCTGATCGCTAAAGGTATGCAGTTTAAGACCGCACCTGAAAGTCTCAATACTGGTGAGCTATGGCAAATCAGCGAAGAGCGGGTCTTGTGGGCAGGCCTCATCCCCCACCACCCGGGACTTCAGGCACTGAACCTTACTGCCAGTGTCGGACCACTGCGGACCGACTGGTTTGCGACCGACTGGGACAGCCGCTATTACTACTACGAAACACCTTACTTCCCCTGTGTTCGCGGTGCCACCGTACGGATGGTCTATGCCATGCGAGTCCCCGAAATCCCCCACGGCTATCAGCTCGCAGCCGTTGTCCAGAACACCCCCGGTGTCGATGGTCCCTGGGGAACTTTACCGGATCTCATTAACCCCAAAACTTTCGACGTTTTTGCCCGTCTCGGTCTCGAACCATATGTCAAAATAGTTGGTAGACATTTTGGCAAAACCATCCTCGGTATCTTTACCGACGAAGCCAAAGCCCACGGTGCCACCCCCTATACAGCCGATCTCTTCCCCTCGTTCAAAAAACGATTTGGCTACGATCTGAGGCAAAACCTCTACCGGCTATTCGGTGAACCAACCGACGACGACACCATCCGCACCCGTATCGACTACCGCCTCTGGATCCGTGACCGCTTCCTCAACGGCTTTGCCCGTCCATACGCTAAATGGTGTAATGATCACGGCCTCTATCTGGTAGGTCACTTCTCCCCTGAAGACGACCCAATCGAAGAGGCCATGACTCTTCCCGCTTGTATGCCCATCATGCAAACTATGGGCTTACCCGGCTGTGATGTTATTGTCCCCAGCGTAGGCGATGAAAAATCACCCACACTAAACCTCGGTAGCCTCCGCGTCGGCTCTGTCAAAAGCCAACTCGCCCGTCCCTACGGCTGCAGCGAAACTCAAGGACTCAACGATTGGATTATTACCTCCCGTAAAACCCGCCAAATCTACGCCTGGCAAAAGGTTCTCGGTGTCGACCGCTTCTTCACCCACGGTTTTTTCTCCTCTAATGACGGCATCACCAATTACGAGGCCCCTCCCGATTACGGCCCGCACTCCAGCATCTTCCGCGGCACATGTGCTGTCAACTCCTGGCTGAAAAAATGTGACTCTCTCTGTGACCACAGCCGTGAAGTTGCCGATGTCGCAATTCTCGATAATGTCTTTTCATACTGGAAGTGGGCCCCAGGCATGGATCTTCGGCTACTCCAGAAGTGGCGTAACTCCTGGTGGCTTACCATCCTCCACTGCCTCCAGTCACAAATAGGTATCCATGCTCTCTACTCCGATGATGCCGCCACAGGCAAACTCGTTAAGGGTGGCCTTAAAATTGGCCAACGTGTCTACAATACTATCCTCGTGCCTCAATGTGGCTATATCGAAAAACACGTACTTGAACAACTCGACAAAGCCGTTCAAGCCGGCATCCGCGTCGTCTGGCTTGGCAACGGCCCGCAACAAGTTGTTGCCAGAAAAGGAGCTTTCACCCCTGTCACAAAACTTCCCGGCACAACGTTAGCATCTGCTGCTCCGCTACACTCATGGCTGAAAACCAATCTGACACCTCAAGTTTACCTTAAAGGTGCCGACAGCAAAAACCTCTATGTCCGCCGCTTTCTAGGCGCTGATAACAAAGAGTACCTATTGGCTGTAAATGTCTCCGATACCCCACTAACGGTAACACTTCTCAATAATCACAATTGCATCTGGCAGCCCGTGGCGGATCTCTTTGACGGCAAACTCACCAACACCGGAGGTGGACAACGCTGGCACCTCCCCGGTATGGGATGCGCCATGTTTACCATTGTCAAAGAGGTGGCTAAGCTCCCTTCACTCAATACTGTCCGTAAAACAAACCGTGACCGCACCTTCACCCGGCTCTCACCTAATACCCTCCGTCTCGATGCCTGTACTATTACCCTCAAGGGACACCCGCCACAGCAACGCCCCTACCCGGAACCACTCTGGCAACGCTTTAGTGATTACCACGCCACCGCTTCAATTGAGACCTTTGCCGGTGTAATGCCAACTGCCAGCACCGTTTATGAGTCAGACTTACGCTACACCTTTACTTTTGAGTCCGAGACCAACATCAAAAATGTCGAGCTCATACTCACCCCCCGTAGTCTCCGCGGCAACCTCAATATCTGGTGCAACAAGCGGCAAATCGCCTCCAACCTCGCCTTCCCGCTCCACAACACCACCCCCATGCAGATCCCGCTCTCAATACGAAAAGGTGAAAACATCGTTGAGCTCCGTTTCTCTGCCCAAAACGCCCTCGAAGGTATCCTCTCCAACCTCGCCATTGCTGGCGACTTTGGTGTTACCGTCCGTGATGGCCAAGCAGTTGTCACCGCCCCCCCCGACTCTACCGTCTCTGATGCCGGCTGGCTCGATATGGGTCTTGCCCACTATATGGGTGACGGTCTCTATGAATGGAGCGAAACTTTCACTGCCAACGACCTCGCCACGAACAACTGGCATCTGGAGTTAGCCGAAATCACCGATAGCGCCACATTGTGCATAAACGGTATTGATCAGGGGACTCTAGCCTGGGCTCCCTGGCGCTGGAGTTTAAAAGGGCTCAAACCCGGTAAAAACACTTTCAGCCTTACTGTCAGCTCCACTGCCGGCAACGCCCTCTCACTCCACTATCCCGCCCAGCCTCAAGGGTGGATCGGCGGCGGCAAACTACTTACCACTTAAGGGCAGTGCGCCTCAGCGCACTGCCCATGTTCTATACACAACCACCGGCCCACCATTAAACTCCAGCCGGAACGACTCCCCCTCCGCCTCATTTAGCGTCGCCTGCCACCACCGACTCAACCTCATCTCATTCAAGCTGTACTTCAGCCCTCTCGAGCTGATCGCCATCATTGGGTCAAACGCAAAAATCGAAACCTGCTGCCCACTCACCGAAGCAATCGTAGCACTCCGCAGATACACCGTAAATACGCCATGATCAGTCAACATCACTACGTCACACTCTGTTACATAATCACTCAGCAGTGAGATATTCCCCAATGTGTGATCCTCACGCAAGCCCGTCGCCCCCACTATTGCTAACGACTTCCAACCAGCCTTCCGACAGTAATTAAAAGCCTTGGAGAGGTCGTTATCGTCCTGATTTGCATCATGAATAAATTTACTTCCCAGTCGCCCTCTTAGCTCTACCGATAAACTATCGCCATCACCTACCACCGCTACGGGGTCAATCCCGACACTGATTGCACGTTCCGCTGCACCATCACAGCACACCACTCTCTCTGCCTCCATCAGCACTCCGTATGGTACAGGATGCGACGGAAAATTGCCGTTGGCTAAAATTACGGTGCGCGCAGTATAATCTTTTTTTGGGTCGGTTTTTTCCATACTATCTTCTTCCCCAGCGAGCGTGCATAAGACTCAGTTTCCGCATCGCGCCCCATACTGCTGACACAATCGGCACTGACCCCTGCCGGCGCCTGATTTTTCTCGACCCGTTTTACATCGGCTAAAACCTGTAGCCAGTCCTGCTGACGATCAGCGGCAAATTTTGAAAGCATCTTCTCTATCATTAACGTCACCGGCACCGGCACGTCACTGTTAATAAATCTGATCGAAGGCGCCTGACGCTCCATGTGCGCTGCCATCACATCATGCGGGTCACCATCAAAAAGGAGCCGCCCGCTGATCATATGGTAGAGAGATGCCCCCAGTGCATAAATATCGGCCCGACAATCAAGCTCTTTCCCTTGCACCTGCTCTGGCGGCATATAGTTAGGCGTCCCCAGCACATCATCACAATCACCACCCATAGTAGTGTATGTCCGCGCCAGCCCCATATCAGCCACTTTCACCGTGCCATCAGCATCCACCATGATATTGTCCGGCTTGATATCGCAGTGGATCAAACCATGCTGCTTCCAAGCATAATCGAGTGCTGTCGCCACATTCTCCGCCACAATTAAAGCATCAGCCACACCAATCGAACCTTTACGCCGTTGCCACTGCCCCATCGTGTAGCCATCAATAAACTCCATCACAAAATAGAGCCCATTGGCAAAAGTAGCATCATAAACCTGCACTATCCCCTTATGCGAAAGGTTAGCTGTGGCCCGAGCCTCTTCACAAAACCGCCTGATCTCCTCAGGATCAACCGCAAAGCGCGGCGATAGCACCTTGATCGCCACCATACGGTCTAACGATAGCTGACGCGCCTTCCAGACCGTCGCCATACCGCCCTGACCAAGCAAGCCTGATATCTCAAAACCTTCTATTTCTGGTGGTGTCATCATCTGCTGACGCAACCCTCTCCATGGCACGTTGGGCAGAGCCCTACGCCTTCACCCATACACACCGTGCAGTTCTTACCGCTACGGTCTCGGCCTGCACCCCGACAAACTGTACATGAAGCCGTCCCGGCACCACCACACTTGCGACATTTCGCCGGACGGCCTATACCGTCGCAAGTCCGGCATGCCACACTCCCAGTGCCACCACAATCACCACACATAATCCACGAATTCCCTTTGCAGGATGGACACACCACCCGCAAATTTAGTGCTGTCGACGGCGATAGTGTATTACTCTGCTTCCGCTCCACCATCCCATTCACACACCCCCGCTCACGGCATTTTACCCGCCCCTGTCCTTTGCAGCCCCGGCACACCTGTACTCCCTGCCCCTGACAACTATTGCACGGCGCCGCCATCGCTGTCCGCAGCAGTGCCTGCTGCCGTGGCCGTAACTTCTCCGCCTCAACCGCCGGCACCCAGGCATTTCCAATCGCTACCCGCCGCGCTGTCTGCTGCCGCAACTCGTGGCTACGCCCCCCCTGCGCCAACAGCAGCCGTAACTCTTCCGCATTGCGATGCGACCTCACCACACCCGCACCGTTACAGGCCGAGCACACCATCCCCTCAGCACGCATCGTCGTTCCATCGCTCTCACCACTTAAAGAGCGCATCACCATCGTCCGCTTCCCCGTCCCGGTACAAACTTCACACGCCTTCAGCGTTTGCGACATCCGCCGCTGACACCGCTCCACCGACTCAATTAACTTCTGCGAAGCCGTCGCCGGCATCATCTCCTCCGGTATCAACCTTGCCAGTGCCGCCGCATTTCGGTAGTAAAAGAGCGCCACCTCCGGTTGCTTCTCCTCAAGCTCCGCTGCTGTCCGACTATCCTCCCGGGCTGCCTCCAGAAACAACGCCGCATTGTACGTTGCAGGCTCCCCCGGCTCTACCACCGCCACCGCCTCAACACTCTCAGCCACCGCCGCAGGCTCACCCGCTACTCCTTTGGCACCACAATGCCCGCAAAAACGTTGCCCCTCTGCCAGCTCATGACCACACGCCCCACATATTGATAACGCTACCGCCAGCCTGCAAAAAAAAGCTGCCGCTATCGCCATCAGGTATCGTGATTTAGCAATCATAAGCTCCTGTGATTAATGAGATACTGCAAACAAATAGTTTTGTTTTGCTTGCCTATTATACCCTATTTCTTCTCAGAAGCAACCTTGTTAAACACAATTTTGCTCTTATCACTATCCAGGTCAGCCTCAATTACCCCCTCCTCCAAGGTCGCCTGTAAAAGCTGATCCGCCAGCGGATCCTCAAGATGCCGCTCCACCGCCCTCCGTAATGGCCGCGCCCCATGGTCAGGATCAAACCCGCGATCAACAAGATAGCCTGCCGCCGCCTTTGTTAACCTTAACTCAACCCCCTTGGCCGCCAGCCGCTGACGCACCTGCTTCAGCTCCAGCTCCAGTATCTTCTCAATGTCGCCCCGCTCAAGATTTTTGAAAACAATAATATCGTCAAACCGGTTCAGCATCTCTGGTTTGAAAACCAGACGCGCATCACTCAGCAACTGACTCTTCAACCGCTCGTAATCACTCGCCTCTGTCGCAGGCGCAAAACCCAGCCCCTTACCGGAACGAGCCAGATCGACCCCCAGATTCGATGTCAAAATCACTACGGTATTGCGAAAATCTACATGCCGGCCCAGACTGTCAGTCAAACGCCCCTCCTCCAGTATCTGTAACAATACATGCATCACATCCGGGTGCGCCTTCTCTACCTCATCAAACAAAACTACACTGTAAGGCCTGCGCCGTACACGCTCGGTGAGTTGCCCTCCCTCTTCATGCCCCACATATCCCGGCGGCGAGCCCACCAACCGCGATACATTGAACTTCTCCATATATTCCGACATATCAATCTGGATCAGTGCCTTGTCATCATCAAACATCCGCTCCGCAATCGTCTTGGCCAGCAATGTCTTACCTACACCCGTCGGCCCCAAAAAGATAAAGCTCCCAATCGGCCGTCGCGGGTCTTTCAGGTCGGCCCGCGACCGCCTTAACGACCGCGCCGCAGCTTTAATCGCCTCCTCCTGCCCTATTACCACCCCCTGCAGTGTCTCCTCGAGTTGAAGCATCCGCTCTACCTCACCCTTACTCATCCGCTCCAGCGGCACACCGGCCATATGCGCCACCGTCTCCCGAATTATATCCTCATTAACCTCAAGCGGTTTCTCCGCATGTTCCCTCTTCCACTCCTCAACAATCGCCTCCAACTCTTCACGCACCTGCTTCTCCTGATCACGTAAAGCCGCAGCATCCTCAAAAGCCGAGTTTTTAATCGCCTCATCCTTTAAACGGACAGTCTCTTTGATCTTCTCCTCCAACTTACGCAAATCTGGAGGTCGTACCGCCGCACCCAGCCTAACCTTAGCCCCTGCCTCGTCAATCGCATCAATCGCCTTGTCAGGTAGTTGCCGTGCCGGTAAATAGCGGGCCGTCAGCCGTACCGCTGCCTCAAGTGCACCTTCCGTGTACGCCACATTGTGGTGTTTCGCGTAACGCTCACTGACCCCCTTCAAAATCGCCAGTGAGTCGTCAATACCCGGCTCATCTACCTGAATCATCTGGAAACGCCGCTCCAGCGCCGCATCTTTCTCAATCGACTTCCGATACTCATTGAGTGTCGTCGCCCCGATACACTGCAACTCCCCACGCGCTAAAGCCGGCTTGATAATGTTCGAGGCATCCATAGTCCCCTCTGCACTACCCGCACCCACAATCGTATGCAACTCATCCATAAATAGAATCACATTTTTCTCGCGCCGCACCTCGTCCATTACCGCTTTGATCCGCTCTTCAAATTGACCGCGATACTTCGTCCCCGCCACCATCGCCGCCATATCAAGCGCCACGACACGTCGGTCACGCATCCGCTCCGGTACATCACCCGCCACAATCGCCTGCGCCAAACCTTCAGCCACTGCCGTCTTCCCCACACCTGCCTCACCAATCAACGCCGCATTGTTTTTGGTTCGCCGGCACAATATCTGCAACACACGCTCCAGCTCCTTGCGCCTCCCGATCACCGGATCCAGACTCCCCTTCCGCGCCAATTCAGTCAAATCACGCCCAAAAGCGTTGAGCGCCGGTGTCTTCGGCCGCTCCTTACCACCACGCTGCTGCGCAGCCCCAGCGCTTCCGCCACCGCTAGTCCCGGGGGCTCGTTGCTCCTCAGCAGAGCTACCATCAGCAGCCGTTCCCTCGCCCGCCTCCTCCTCACCATCCTCAGCAAAGGCCTCGTCAAGATAATCCTCCACCGCCTCCAGTAGCTTGTCCGTTGTCAGGTTAAACCCAAAAAGCACCTGCGCCGCAATACCCTCACCCTCACGTATCAACGCAATTAACAGATGCTCCGTCCCCACCTGCGGATGCCTCATATTACGTGCCTCATTCACTGCAAGCTGAAACACTTTTTTACTCCGCGGTGTAAAAGGCTTCTCCCCAAGCGTCTTGGTCTCACCACCCTGACCTACCGACCGCTCCACCGCCAACTTAACATCCTCCACACCTACCCCTAACTCCTCCAAAACCTCAACGGCCACCCCTTCACCCAGGGCAACCAGTCCCAACAAAATATGCTCCGTCCCAATATAAGGGTGGTCAAAACGGTCGGCCTCCTTCGAAGCCAGCCTGATCGCCTCCTGGGCGCGTGGTGTAAAATCGGAAAATCTGCTCATTGTCTCCTCGCTGTTCTCAGCCTCAAGGCCGATTCATGTATAAGTTTAGACTCTATTTCACAAGCTGCAAAGCTCTCACCTAATAAATTGGCCCGCCGCTCATCCCGCTCATCAGGATCGAGCTCAGCGTCAAAAAAATTCTGCATGTGCCCCGGCAAAACCACCATCGCCAACTCCTCCAGCCGCGACAGCCCCACCCCCCGCACCATACCCATCTCCATCCCCATGCGGATAGCCGACAAATAATCGAGTGCTTCGTCCGCTCTCATCAGCCGCGCACTCTTTAACATCGCTAATGACCTGCACAAACAATCCTCAAAAACAGTCGGTGCATCACGCAACACCCTCAACCGTGCCGCAATCTCCTGCTGCTCAATTTTCCGTGCCACATGCTCCAGAGTCTCAATCACAGCCTGCTCACTCATCCCCAGTGTCCCCTGATTAGACACCTGAAAACGGAGCCCGGCTGCCATCGACCCCTCACCACTCGTCCCCCGCACATTCAAATTCAGCCGCTCCAGCGCTTTAATCACCGGATCAATATCCCCCGTCAGCCGCAACCCCGGCAAATGAACCATAACACTCGCTCGCATACCCGTCCCCACATTGCTTGGGCATGCCGTCAGATACCCCAAACGCCCCGAAAACGCATAAGGCAAAATCGGATCAAGCGACGTATCAAGAGCATCTGCCTCCTCCCAGCACTGCATCAGGCTCAACCCCTGATGTATCGACTGTATCCTGACATGATCCTCTTCATTAATCATCACCGCCAGAGCCTCACCATGCGCCACCACCACCCCGGCACCGTCACTCCGTTTTAACAGATCACTACTAACCAGCCAACGCTCCTTTAATACCTCACGCTCCCGCTCTGCAATAGTCGACATATCAAAAAACCGCGCCTGCGCATCTTCACTTGCCCACATCACCTGCGGCACCAGACGCTCCAACAACGCCTTACGCTCCTCAGCCGTCGCCCAGTCCGGAAAATGCTCATCCTTAAGATTACGCGCCAGCCGCACCCTGCTACTCAAAATCACCCGCGGCTGCACCCCACCAATTACGGCAGCACCAGCCACACCACTCTGACTACTTTGCAACATTAGGCACCCTCTCCTTACAATTCAAGGTGCGGCCACTAAGGCAATTAAGCTCATCGCGCAACCGCGCCGCCTCCTCAAAATGTTGTGTTGCCACCGCCTGCCGCAACTCACCCTCAAGCTTCTCCCGCGCCTGCAACTCACGCTCACGCTGCGGTAACTTGCCAATATGCTCCCCCCCACGATGCATATCACGAATCATCGCCTCAAGCTCCACACCAAAAGCTTCATAACACTTCCAACACCCCAAACGTTCCTTCTTGCGAAACTCCGAGCGCGTGATTCCACATGCCGGGCACCGCAAGTCACCCAAACGCTTCACAGCTCCACTCTCCGCCTTCACAGCCATATCAAAAAGCAGTCCGACCAATTCAGCTAACTTAGCCTCATCAGACAAACCGGCACAAGCCTTACAAACGTAAAGCTCCCGCTCCTCGCCCATTACCACCTCATGAACAGCCACTTCAGCACTGTTTTTTTTACATTTTTCACAAAGCATCTTCAATACTCCAATAACCAGCCATTATACAATATTTCCCATAAATTAATCAACCACACAAAAAACATAACCGCGCACCTAAACTTTCCCCTTGCGCTACCACCACTCATATGGTATAGTCCATTTAAATTTCGTAATAGGCTTTTTAAGGTGCCGCAACTGTATGATTAATCGGCTCTCAAAACGGACACAGACTCGGGTTGCAGTTATCGACGCAATCCGTCAGGAGACTTTTACCAAAGGTACAAAACTACCCAGTGAACGTAATTTATGCCTGCAGCTTGGTGTTAGCCGGGTCACCCTTGGTAATGTGCTGCGTGAGTTAGCCGCTGAAGGGTGGCTAGAACGCCGCATCGGCAGTGGCACCTATGTCGCCGAGGAATTACCCGCTGCCACTCTCACCACCACCTCAGACCAAAACAGCAAAATCAGGAATATCGGCCTGATCATGGGCGACTTCTCTACACCGGTGGTGTCGCGCCTGATTGAAGGGATCCACCGTATCCTTTCACCCGACACCTGTAACCTCATCCTTAAGAACCCTTTTGCCGATTATCGTAATGAAATCCGCTATGTCGAGCACCTTATCAGTAGTGGCGTTGACGCGCTGGTGGTTATGACCAGCTTTCCCCACAACGACCCTAACGGCATCCGCTTCTACCACTCTGTCTGTCAGCGCCACCCCGTTATCATGACCGACTGCATCCTGCGTGATGGCATACCCACGGTTGAGGTCGATAACCGCCGCGGTGGTTATTTGGCAGCCGATTACCTCCTCCATGCCAAACCTCACGCCGAGCGCATCTGGCTTGTCTCCGGCAACGATGCCCTCAGCACAATCAGTGAACGTAAACTCGGCTTTAGTGAAATAGTCAATGAACATCGGCAAATTACTCTGCTGAAAGCTACCAATATAGACGACGTTCCACAATGCCAGGTTGCCGTTACCTCAATGCTTAAACACGGCCTTCCTGACGCTATCTTCATGACCAGCGAACTAATCATTGCACCTCTGCTTAAGGTTTTGGCCGAAAATGGTATAGACCATTCTAGCATGGCACTCTGTTGCTTTGACAATTTTCACTCGATGGCCTCGCTCCACAATATCGCCTACATTGAACAACCGCTGATCGAAGTAGGTATGGAGGTAGCCCGCCATTTGATACTGCTAAACAGCAGCCACCCCCCTACATCAGCGCGGCGTCTGTTATTAGCCCCACAACTTATTCTACCTGTATGATCTAACTAACCCAATTAACTACACTATAGGAGGCCAG
>JAAYNR010000278.1 GCA_012520735.1 Lentisphaerota bacterium
CGAGAGTGGGCGGCAGGTGGCACAGGAGCGTGGAGAGGCGGTGCAAACGACAACAACACCACAGCGGGAGTTGATGGTGACACCGAGTAGAGCAGGGGAGGCGGTAGTGCCGGTAGTAGTGGCAGATGTGGTGGGAGAGATCTTTGCCAACCATGGACAGCCCGGTGCTCACTACGATAATGCGGTAGGTGACATGGCGTTAAAAGCGCGAGCGACAGGTAGTGGGACAGTCAGAACAACACTGGCATTGGCGCAATACAGTGGTGACTGGGATTGTGCGCGGACAGCGATGATGTTTTTGAGTCATCAGTTAAGAGAGCGGACAGGGATGGCACTAATGGCCTCTGATAAGGTTGTCCGGTTTGATCAGCCAGAGTTATTACAGCTGCCCTTTGCCTATATGACAGGTCATAGAGACTTCACTTTCAGCGAGGAGGAAGTAGCGAACCTGCGACGTTATCTGCTTGGTGGTGGTCATTTATGGATTGATGACTCTACTCACTATCGAGATCAGGAGTTTGATGTGGCGGTACGACGCGAGATGAAACGTTTGTTTCCTGAAGGGGAGATTGTCAGACTTGGCCCTGATTTTGGCGGTTGGGTAACAGGGTACGATTTATCAGACGGATACAAAGGGTATGCCATACCACCGGGAGATAAATACAGGCAGGACTACATCGAAGGAGTTTTAATTGACGGGCGAGTGGCGGTAGTATACACAAGAAACGATTATGGAGACGGGTTAAACATTGACCCTCATACGCAACCGTTAAAGGACTCACTGACGAGTCTAAGTCCGGCAGAGATGCAGGAGGGGGCGACACGTATGGGTATTAATCTTGTGCTTTACTTTTTGAGCCAGCGTGGAGTGGTTGATCTGGAGTTTGTGAGTGATGCTGCGGGAGGGATGCGTCGGGCGGCAGACCCGTCTGATGCACAGCTTCCACAAGGGGAGATACGTAAATTGGAGCAGACACTAACGGCAGAGTCGTGGTTTTATGAAGAGTGGGGTGACGCAGCAGTTATGACAGCGGTTAGCAGCGGTGAGTTTGAGGTGAAGTTTGAAGTAGAAGAGGAAGAGAAGGCTGCTTTTGGGCTGATACCGGAGCCGGCTCTAATGTTGAGAGGAGACGATGTGGTGGCGATGCGGGTAGATAGCAAACTCGCCTGCGGTGCCAGAGTAGCCTTAGGGTTTGAAGTGGGTGAAGTCTACTTCGAGACAGCTCCTTTTTACATAAAACCGGGTCGTAACGAGGCTTTTTTCCGGTGCGCTGAGAAAAACTTCAAAAGCGCAGCCACTGAGTGGGAGTATCGGGCTGAGCTGCCATTGCCTGCGAATGTAGGGAAGTTGAACCTCTTGATCTATTCACCGGACGGCGGAGTGATGCGTTTCAGTGAGATAAGGACAATTAGAGTCGTGCCGTGACAAAATTTCGTAACGCGGCAACCGAGACAAAGTTAGCGAGATCAAATTCACCATCTTCGACCTGAATACCGAAGGCTTCTTCGAGACCGACAACGAGTTCCAGCAGGCTGACAGAATCGACACCATAGGTATCTGTCAACGAGGCATTGGTATCGATCTCTTCGGGGGTGACCGAGAGAAAAAGGCGTTCAACAATCATCTCTTTAAGTCTGGTTTCAATATTAGTGTTGCTCATATCTGCTACTCCAAAAGAAAAAATTTAGCATATAACAATTGAGGCAAAATTAGAAGCATGATTTTAATATACATGACATTGTGCACCTTTGGCGTTATATGGAGTGTTTTTCATAAATTCATCGCTCAGTGGCGCGGTTCACGTGTCCGCATAAGGCTCCACATACCTATTGCGGCAAGCGCTATGAGGAGCAGACCTCCCAACACCCGTAATGTAACGCCGCTGACACGAGTTGTCGTTGTAGGCTCCGTAGTGACTTCTGCCGCCACCGCCACCGCGTCTCCTCCGGGCGGTGGCTGGCTGAAATCGCGGGAGTTGAGCACCGCCAGATTTGTGCTGATATCAGTTGTCGGCTTAATCTTCTGCAATCTATCCAATCTGGCCTTTAAATCTGGCAACGCCAGTTCATCCGCCAGACACGTCGGCGTGGCGTTAATGAGCCTTTTCAATATATCGCGCCTTTGCCGCGAGTCGGCATACTGCTGACTTAAATGTGACAAAATGTTGTCATAAACACGGAACAGCCATTTGGCGTCCTCGCTGGCCAAAGCCACATAGAGTGATTCGATGATGGCACGTTTTTTTTCTTGGCCAGCTTCAGTGTATGCCATATGAGCGTGTGAAATAATTGATGACCTTGTCTGGGAATCCATCCTGCTCTCGCTGATAAGCAACCGTACCAGCACCTCCTTGGCCTCCTGTGCGTTGGCAGCACGAAGATAGGACGCGACTGCGATTATACGGGTAGAACTGTTTTGTGCCGTATCAGCAACGAGGCGCAAAAGAAAACTTTTCGTGGCATCATCCGAGCATGTGCCCAGCCAGAACACGATACTTCGCCGTCGTTGCTCCGCCTCGGCCAAAGTTTGTCCATCGTGTTGTGTCGGCACGTTCAACTCCGTCACCGCCTCACGATAGATATTCACCAGCGCCGCATGGAGACGCTCGTCAGACACATTGGCACTATTCTTGAACCTCAAAGCAACACTCCATTCGGACGCCCCCACTGTCACCACATCGTTTTCGGCAAGTAACTCCTCCTTAAGAAAAGCGATTAGGTTTTGATCATCCTGTA
>JAAYNR010000245.1 GCA_012520735.1 Lentisphaerota bacterium
ATGTCCCCTTTGCTGAATTGCTTGGGGTTGATAACCCTATGGCATTCAGAATGGCGATGGAGATACAAGACTCTTCGGCCAATGAAACGAGTGCCTTACTGGCTGCCATACCGTTGTCATTAACAGAGAAAACGATGGGCCTGTTTGCACAGGGGTTCCCGGCTCCGCAGTCACTGGAGTTGTCTGGCTTGGCGGCTTTGAACGGAGTGATGATGACGGTTCCCTCCTGTTTTGAGCGGAGTGTTATCTTACTGGAGCTGGGTGCTGACACCGCTACTGTTGCCATTACCATCCCACAAAAACTCGCATTTTTGCGACAATTTCGCATTGGCGCGAATCCGATAATGAGAAAATTGCGAGAAAGTCTCGGTATGGATGATGTTACAGTACGCGAAGCTGTGGGTGGAGAGATGATTGACGCCTCTGAACAGGTGCGGGTTGCCTTTGAACCTTTGATGCGGCAAATAGCCTTAGGACGAGATTTTGTAGCGCGGCGTCATAACGTTCGTGCCACTCGTCTTTACGCCTGCGGCGGGCTGTTTCAAACCCCTTTCTGGCTACAGCCTTTTGCTAATGGTCTGGGTGTAGAGGCTGAAGCCTGGAACCCGTTTAAGGCGATACCTGTAAGCAACGGTTCATTAACCGGCGAGCAGGTTGAAAATGGCACCCGTTTTGCGGCAGCAGCCGGAGTAGCTCTGGCGGTGTTGAAGGGAGGCCAGACGGTATGAATTTACGGGTAAACCTGATTGCAGACAACGAACGGCGCAGTTCCAGCTTTGTGACACCGCAGTTCTTTTTCAGTCTGCTGGGAGTGCTTATTACGTTGGCACTGGTGGTGTTTTTCGGTAGTACTGTTTTGTCGAGTCGGCGTGATGTTGCGACGCTGCAGCGTGAACAATGGGCCTGGGAACGTGCCCAGACGAGTTTTTCCAAAGCTAAAGCTGTGGCAGCCCGCTTGCAAGTGGCTGAGACTTTTATGGGTGATGTCAAGGCGTGGCGGGCTTCGTGTTGTGGCTGGAATGATCGTATGACACTGCTGGCACATGAGATACCAGATACCCTGCAACTGATTGAGATGAGACTGCAAAGTCCGGTGAAGGATGGGCCGGAGGCACCAAAAATTGCCTCTGAGTTGCGGCTTTCAGGGAGAACTTCGAGCCCTACAGCGGCCAGTGATGTAGCGCGGTTGCGCGATATCTTCACTACCACAGCTTTGAGCAATGGTGTGGCTAAGGCTACTATCCCACCTGATGCTTTCCGTCAGGATCCCACCCAGCAGGATAATACGGATGCACGAATTTTTGAAATTGTTTGTACCTATCTTGAGAAACCACTCTAAATGAAGAAACAACTTTCCAAAAAAGAGATGCAACAACTGGTAGTGATAGGACTGCTGGTTGGGGTGATCATTATTTATTGTCTATGGACTTTTGCCGTGGTACCGATGCTCGACAGTGCTAAAAAACGGCGTAATAGCATTGCTGAGCTACAGGCCAAAAATCAGAAAACCCAGCGTGCGATCTCGGCTGTGCCTAAGATTGAGGCGGAGATTGACGAGATGAACGCTGAACTAGCGCATATTATGGATAAATATGCAGTACGTCCGGTGTTGGGGTCGTCATACCAACTCGGCGTACGACAAAAAATCGATCCTATTGCACTTAAAGCCGGTTTCACAGTACAGAAAATTACGGCACGTGATCCGGTGCCACTGCCGCACAAACGTGAAGGTGCTCCGCTTTCGATGTGCTTTGCAGAGGTGCAGGGGGTGGGGTCGTACAGCGAGGTTCGCGAATTTCTGGCACGGCTGGAGCGTGACAACCCTTATATGCGTGTAGCCAGTTTGAGTATTAAGGCAAATCCACATGATGTGCGTCGCCACAATGTTTTATTCGGTCTGGAGTGTCTCAGCGCGCCAGTTAACCCTAACAAGCTGTGAGTAGCAATATGGTGTATAAGAGAGTTATAGTTTTGTTTTTGTTGGCAGTGTCAAGCTTGGCCGTGACACTCTATGCTGATAACAGTGCGGCTGAAGACCGGTCTGTTGCTGTAGAAGCAGTCGCTGATGGTGCAGTTGAAGCTATGCATAGTGGCGATTTGCAGCTTGCGCTTCCTGATAGTGTTGTGAATGACGATGCGGGGATGTCGCTGATTCCGATAGAGCGCGATCCTTTCTGGCCGGTCGGTTTTGACCCGACACCGCCGCCGCCGCCGGAGGTTGAAGAGGTGGAAGAGGGAGGCGTTACCAGTAAACCTAAGGAGCCGCCCAAACCAAAGCTGCCTGAGCCGGGTCGCGACGATTGGGCGGTGGCACGTGCTAAACTCAAACCTAATGCCGGCAGCAGTGTTAATCCGGATGGCAGCAAAACTTATTTTGCCCTGATGCACAACCGCCTCCTCTCCCAAGGACAGAAGGTCGAGGCACGTACAGATCTGTTTCACTTCACCTGGCGTGTGGCCGGTATTGGTGCTGATGGGGTCAAATTTACACCGTTAACGGCACGCCGTCTCAGTGATGGCACAGAATTTACGCCTGATGGCATAAAACTCAACAGAGATGATTGATAAACAACAAACAAAAAAAACAAGGGGGATAGACCATGAAAAACTCATTACTACTGATTGGTGCTGTTGCGGTCATATTGATATCGACCGTCATACGGTCGCAAGAGCCGGCCGATAATGTCGAAGCTTTGTTAAAAGTCGACGAGGCGGTACCGGTATTAGCAGAGCCTGAGGTTGAAGCTGTTGAAATGGCCGAAGCTGTGCTGGAAGAGGTCGCAGAAGCAGCCGTTGAGGTAGCAGATGATGCCATTGCCGCTGCTGCTGAGGCTGTTGTGCAGGAGGAAGAAGTCGCCGTTGACGCAGTTGAACAGGAGCCTGAAACAGCAGCGGTTGAGGCTGTGGCAGCTTTGCCGGTAGAGGAGGCTTTTGAGGTCGTTGATGTAGTACTGGTTGATGAATCGGCTCCATCTGCTGAAGGGAGTGTCCTCGGCGATGGTACCATCAGCATCACTCTGGACGACACCCCCATAGCCGAAGTTATCAAACTATTCTCCCAGCTTTCAGGTGCCAACATCATTGCTGCCACCTCGAATCTTACCGGTACAATTTCAGCCAATCTCAATAATGTAGCCTGGCAACCTGCCTTCGAGGCGATTCTTGGTCGGCATGAGCTGATTCTAAGCGAGAAACCGGCTGGATCGGGTATCTATGTGGTGGAATCGAGCCGCGCCGGCGAAGAGCCGAGCGTTACCGAGACTATCCCCCTCAAGTACGCCAAGGCCACTGACATGGCTGATCTGGTCAACAGAATGCAGGGCAATGCCGCCAGTGCCATCCCCTTTGCCGATGGCAACGCCATTTTGGTTAAGGTGTTTGCCAGCAAACTTGCCGATGTGCGCAAAGTGGTTGATTCTCTCGATGTAGCCCCAAGCCAAGTCTATATCGAGGCCAGATTTGTGGAGATGAGTGCCGCCGCCAGTAAAAAACTTGGCATCAATTGGGAGATGTTTAATGAGTGGAGTGCAGGCATTAGTAAGATTAATGCCGGCGCTGAATGGAATCGTGGTAAGCTGGCACGCTACGATACCCGTACAACCGAGATACAGAATATTGGTGGCGTTGATACGCCCGTAAGTGTGGCACTGATTCCAGATGAAATTAATGATGCTTCATTAGCAGGTAGATCTGCAGACGATATGGCGTGGCGCATGGCGCGTGGTATCAGTGGACAAATGAATATGAGTGATTTGAGGGTAACCCTGAGTGCCTTTGAGCAGGAAGATGGCGTTTCAGTGATCTCAAATCCTAAAATTATTGTGGCCAATGAGAGAGAGGCTACAGTCGATATGACCACCAAAGAGCCTTACGTTGAGGTTGAGTTCCAGCCTTCAACCACTGACAATGGTCGTGATACTACCAGTACCAAACTGGCGACAATCCCTGGTAAAAGCGAAACTTTTGTCGGTGAAGCATTCTTTAGCTATGGTGTGAGCCTCAAGGTGAAACCACGTATAAGTAAGACGGGTGTGATATCGGTTGATATTGAGCCTTCAATAAGTGAAAAAGTTGATGACTTTGTGATTCAGGGTGCAGATAAAGGCCTGCCGATGACTTCATATCCTATAATCAACATGAAGAAAATTAAAACCACTTTTTCTATGCTTGATGGTTCTACGGCCGTAATTGGCGGCTTGACCCGTAGCGGCGAGACGAACGTTGACAGTGGTATTCCGCTGTTGCGCCATATCCCCTGGGTCGGGCCGCGTCTGTTTGGCTGGAAGAGTAGGTCAAAAACTCAGTCTGAGATTATTATCTTTGTGACTGTGGGTGTGATGAATTCAGAGGAGGATATGCCGCTGGATATCGGTTTGCCCAAGAATGCGGTACTTTCGCGTGACCTGAAAGAGCCGGGCGACTTGCCACGTGAGGATGTTATGAAGTTGAAAAAATAGGCATTCAGCTACTAACATTATAAGAGTGCAATTTTAAAACCACCCCTTACTCCTGCAAAATGGGAGTAAGGGGTGGTTTGTTGCAGGTAATGCCGCTATGTAAGGCTGTTATCCGCTGACTGGGCGCAAGAAGGGTGAGAGATAAGCGCGCGGTCCCCGCCATCCAGTAGCCAGTTGCACTGGCTACTGGATGGCGGGCGCAATATGATTGCGTTTTGTCAAGAGTATTGGCTGAGGCTGTGAGGGGGAAGGCCGTAAGGCTGTGAGGC
Source organism: Lentisphaerota bacterium (assembly GCA_012520735.1). Classification (GTDB taxonomy): domain Bacteria; phylum Verrucomicrobiota; class Kiritimatiellia; order RFP12; family JAAYNR01; genus JAAYNR01. Next base: position 4,727 of record JAAYNR010000245.1, read on the forward strand.
TGGTTTTTTTAGGTTCAGTGATGCGAGTGGTTGTCACTTGTGCCGTTCGATGTTTTTTTGCATTAGGTTGATACGCCCGAGTATGACAGCCAGAGAGATCATTGCGGCGGCTGCGGTGAGGGTGAAGACTTGCTCTCTGGTCACCGGCGCAGCTGAAGTGGCGGCAAAGGCGATCAGTAGCCAGATGGTGGAGAGGATGGGGGTGGCGGCACCCATAAGGCTAAGGGTTGAGATGGGAGCGCGGTGTAGTGCCAGCTCCCAGAGCATGTAGCCGCCGCCCCAGGGGCCGAGGGCAGTGAAGATTATGACACCTATCATTGGTGGTGTCAGTGGTTGCCATTCGCTACGCCAGAGTGCTATGCAGGCAGCTACGGCTCCTGTCATTAGGAAGCCGATAGGGGAGGTGGCGTAGTGGTGAACCCAGTTGCGCCAGCGTGCCATTAACGTACAATAGATGGCCCAGCAGATGCCGGCCATACCACCGAGGAGGTAGGGCATAACAGAGAGTTTGTCGGTGGTATGCAGCATGTCGCGACCGTTGGCCAGAGATATAGCGGCGACAGAGATGATAACGGATAGGCCGAGCAAGGGGGTGAAACGTTCTCCGGGGACAATTACCAGTGAGAGAAGGACGGTCAGGGCAGGCCACATATGGTTCATAAGCCCTACGCCGACGGCTTGGGCATCGCTTTGTGCTGTTACCAGACCGGTGTTATAGACGCTGGTGTAGATGACAAACCCGATGGCCGTGGCGAATAATAGCTTTGGCGGTAAGTGGGTTAAAGAGCGCCAGTTGTGTCCGATGAGGCGGTAGGAGATGAATTGGGTGACAGATGCGAAGGGGGCGGCGATAGCCAGAAACTGCCAGGTGCCGAGAGTCCGACCGGCAAAGACGACACAGGTGGCGGAGAAACTCCAGAGCAGGATGGCACCGGCCCCATTATCAGACCGGTAGTGCTATGCTGGCTGTCAGGTGGCTTCATACATTTTAAGGAGTGGAGGAGGTTTGTGGTGTGCTCGGATTAGTGGAGGCCGGAGCGGGTGTTTAAATATATCGTATAGCGGTAAGTTTGAAGACGGTAGGGGCTAGTTTTTATAGAAGAGGTAGGCATCGACAGGTATTTTGTTGTCATCCATCTCGCTGCCCGGCTTAAGTAAGCCGTGGGGGTAGAGGAAGTAGGTGTCGGCGGCCTTCCATTTTGAACCGCAGATGCTGTAAACTTTCATACCTGCTTTAATCGGCCCAGCGCGTTTGTAGCCGACCAATATTTTGGTGCCATAGGGGAGTTTATCGAGCTGTGCCTGGGTTAGCTCATTGCCGCTGGCTGAGCGGCCATTGGGGTAGATGTAGTAGGTGGTGGGGCTGCTATTCTCTTCACCGGCAAGCTCAGTGGCGTTTTTGCCGTCCTTGCCGACTACGGTAAACGACTCTACGGGGTCTTCATCGGTGCAGGATTCGTTTAGTATCACTTTAGTACCAACCGGTATACGGGCCCAGAGGGTAATTTGGTTGCCTGCCTTTCGTGTGCCGCCGGGGAAGACGTAGATGGTGTCGGGGCTGTTGTAGGCGTCACGGGCAATATCCCAGGCTGTGCGACCGGCAGAGATGATGGTGGAGTCGCTGGCATTGTATTTGGCCAGAGCTTTATCCTGCTCTTTTGCCGAGCCGTAGAGGACTTTAGCGAGGTAGGGGTCGGCATTGATGAGGCGTTTAGCGCGGACATCGGGATCGAAGCGCGGTTGGGAGTTTAGTCCAATCATCTGGCGCAACGACCAAGTGGCAAATTGCATGCCGCACCGTTTGCGTCCGCGATGGTTGCGTTTGTGAAAGCGGTTGGGGGTGCCATAGGCTACCATAGAGTGGGTGAGGACACGTTCATCGGGGATTTTATAGATGTTTTGTATCTCTTTTACGAGTGATTTCAGGGTTGTGATCTGCGCAGCGGTGATTTGTCGGTTATGGTAGCCTACAACTTCAATCCCGACCGAGACATCATCGAGGCGGGTGACATTATTCCACATACTGCGTCCGCAGTGGTAGGCGACCCGTTTATGGTCGATAATACGGTAAGCGGTGCCATCGGTATCAACTGTGTAGTGACTTTCACCACGTTCGCATAGTTTGCGTAGCGAGCTTTTGCCGGGTGCTTCGGTAGTATGAAGGATGATCAGAGAGGTGCTTTTACGTACTTCACGCTCGCTGTTACGCGGGCTGCGGTAAGCATTACTGAAAGTGAAGCCGCAGAAGAGGGTGAGCGAGAGCGCGGCTGTGCAGAGAGCGCGGACAAAGGAGACTTTGGGCATGGGCGAGATGCCCAAGTCACGGGTGTTGTGGCGGTAATGTGGGAGTGATAACATTTTTGCTATTCTGCCAGAAGGCTTTGGGCCGTCATTTCGGCTGGAACGGGGATGTTTAGCAGTTGAAGTACTGTGGGGGCGATGTCTGAAAGTTTTCCTTGCGCGATGAGTTTTTTGCCGGGAGCGTCGCTGGCCACGTAGATGCATTCGACCTCATTGAGGGTGTGGCTCGTTTTGACCATGTCGGTGGAGTAGTCGATCATCTGTTCGGCGTTGCCATGGTCGGCGGTAATCAGGATATGGGCATCGAGTTCGAGCAGACGTTTAACGACTCTGCCGATACATTCGTCGACAACCTCGACCGCTTTCCGGGCTGCCTCAAAGACTCCGGTGTGGCCGACCATATCGCCATTGGCATAGTTTGCTACAATAAGGCCATAAGGGTTATCGGCTAAACGGTGCAGCAGCTCATCGGTAACGTTGTAGGCCTCCATTTCGGGGTGGATGGCAAAAGTGGCGGGGTCGAAGCGGCTGGGAACATCGACCTGATCCTCATGGGCTGAGGGGTGGGTAGATTTACCGTTAAAGAAGCTGGTGACGTGACGGAACTTTTGGGTTTCGGCAATGCGCAACTGTTTGACTCCGGCTTTGCTGACAACTTCACCCAGCAGATTATCCATGGCGCCGTCGCCCCCCATGGCGCCGAGAAGATAGTCGGTGAACTCGTCCCAATAACGGGTGAAGCCAAGGTAGGTTACTTCGGGCTGTACAGTTCTGTTGCCGGGGTAGTCGTTACTGACAAAAGCCTGAGTGAGCTGGATTGCACGATCCTGACGGTAGTTGGTGTGCATAACTGCATCACCGTCGCGGATGCCGTCGTAGTTGCCGATGACACAGCAGGGGATGTATTCGTCGTACATCTCCTGACCATCAGGGGTGTGGTCATTGGCGTAGGAGTTTTCTACGGCAGTTACGGCGTTGGGCTCATGACGGCCGGTAGCGGTGGTGAGGCAGTGGAAGGCGGTATCGGTGAGGGCCCAGTTTTTAGAGCGATCCATGGCGTAATAGCGCCCCATCACAGTGCCGATGTGACAATTACCAACCTCTGTCATCTCTTTTTCGAGCCGGGCAAGATACTCCAAAGTACTGCGCGGGGGGGTGTCGCGTCCATCAAGAAAGGGGTGGATAATGATTTCGCCATTTGGGTTATCGGTACGGGCGCGACGCATAATTTTAAAGAGGTGTTCCTGATGAGCGTGGACACCTTCATCTTGAAGCAGACCCATCAGGTGGAGGCGACTGCCGGCGTTTTTCCAGGCGGTAATCAGTTCCTGCCACTTGGCAGCCTGAAAGAGCTCGCCAGAGCTGAGGCCGTCGTCAATCCGTTTGAGCTCTTGAACCACGATTCGACCAGCACCCATGTTAAGGTGTCCAACTTCACTGGAGCCCTGATAGCCGGCGGGTAGGCCAACGGCTTCGCCACTGCACGCCAGGCGTGTCCAAGGGTAACGTGATTTGAGACGATCGATCACAGGGGTTTGCGCTGCAAAAACGGCATTGCCACGTTCGAGGGCATTCAGGCCCCAGCCATCACGGATAATTATTGCTACTGGTCTCATCGGTTTACTCCTTTGTTATTTTCAAAAAAGTCTGTTTTCATTGCAATCCTTCATAAGGGCATTTAGAACAGCTTTCGCTCGGTTAAAATTTGGGATTGTCAATGAATTCACGGCAACTCCCCCTTGTGTAGCAAAAGGCCTTTTCTCAGTTCCTCGGGGTAGTTGGCATAGGCGGGGTCGATCTCAATGGGGATATCTTCAGGGATAGTTATGCCGATTTGCTGTAACCAGCGGCGCCATTTGGCTTGCAGGGCGGCGCGGCAGGTTGCGGGGGAGTCGTTACCGGTGCTGTTTTTCACCGGGGCAAACTCCTCTTCACGGTCAAAAGCGAGACATAGCACCTTGTCGGCATCGGGGAGGAGGTCAAAGATGAACTTCTCAAATTTGTAGCCATTATTGGTGTCGGGTTTCTGCGTAGTGCCGTTGGCATCGCAGTATGGAATTTTTTTATGCGCCACGTGCAGCGGCATATCACCTGCGGCTTCACGAGCGATAAATTCCAGACTGAAGAGATGGATAGCCACGCTACCGTATTTAAAATAGAGCTCTCCATTGGCGGTGCGGCGTTGTTTTTGATCGTCACTGAGTTCGGTGTATTCGACCATGGCATGTTTGCCATTGCTGATAACCACCACACCAAGTCCCTCTTGAGGATCGCGCTTGGCGCAGACTTTTACAGAGATATCGGCTTTTTGTTCCAGATGAAGGCCGATAAAGGCGGGGTCGGCGATTTCGATCAGTGGATTATCGACCTGAAAATAGAAGATAGTATCGATGCCGCGGCGATGCATGTCGGCGATGCCGCCATTGGCGGCTAAGGCTGAGATGGTTCCGCCGTGGCCGTCGGGGCTCATGAAGATTCGCCCCGGGGTTTCGAGGATCACCTTGCCGTTTTCGTCAAGTGCTGGCCACATCCCTTGTGTAAAGAAGAAGATGTCGGCGGGGTCGAGGCCAAAGTTGTTGTTATCGGTGAAAAACTGACGCGTAGCGGCATCGTTAGTATCACTGGTCATGATATAGAGTGGTACTGGCTGGCCATAGCGTTGCTTCAGGGCGACTATTTTACGGGCGTGGAAGTAGAAAAGAGAGGCATTGCTGAGTGGGCCTACCGGGTAGGCTCCTTTGGGGCCTTCAAACCCGAGGCGAGAGCCTTGCCCTCCGGCCACCAGCAGCGCGGCTATGCGGCCATCGCGCAAAGCTGCTTCACCACTGGCTGCAGCGGAGGCACGGCTATCGGCATCGGGATCGACAACCGGGGCTGGCACGGCGGTGGCAACGCTGGCATCAGGGGTGGCGGTGAGGTGAGTTTTCAACTCATCGGCCATTCTGGCGAGTACATCAAAATCAATGGCAGCTACTTGCGCCAGCAGAGTTGAGCGCTCGGTGGCACTGAGCTGATCCCAGAATTGGAGTACATGATTTTGCCCGTGCTGTGTGAGCACTGACAGAGCCTGGTCAAAGGTTAATTCTTTCTGCATCATAGTGTATTTCTGTGGTGTGGCCAGATTTAGAGCCGTTAGTGTCAGTTTGTCCCTTCCTGTTTAGCGGCATTCATCTGTAGCGTGGCATCGATAAAGTCCTGCAAGTCACCATCGAGCACGGCCTGGACATTAGCGGTTTGTTCATCGGTGCGGTGATCTTTGACCATGGTATACGGCTGCAGTACATAAGAGCGGATTTGGCTACCCCAGGAGATCTCACCTTTGTCGCCGTAAAAACGCTCCATCTCTTTGCGTTGTTTATCGAGTTGCAGTTCGTAAATCTTGGCGCGTAGCATACGCATGGCCATGGCACGGTTTTTGTGTTGTGAGCGTTCATTTTGACACGCCACAACAATCCCAGTAGGGAGGTGGGTGAGACGGATGGCAGAGTCGGTTTTATTGACATGTTGGCCACCGGCACCACCTGAGCGGTAGGTGTCGACTCGGAGGTCTTCATCGCGGATATCGACCTCGATATCGTTGTCGATTTCGGCGACTACATCCAGCGAGCAAAACGAGGTGTGGCGTCGTTTAGCAGAGTCGAACGGGCTGATGCGGACCAGACGGTGGACACCGCGTTCGCCTTTCAGGTAGCCATAAGCATAACCACCGCGCACGGCAAAAGTGACATATTTGAGGCCGGCCTCATCGCCCGGCTGGCTATCGAGTATCTCGATCTCAAAGCCGTTATCTTCACAATACATACGATACATACGGAAGAGGATATCGGCCCAGTCACAGGCTTCGGTGCCGCCGGCACCGGAGTGGAGGGTGAGGAAGGCGTTACTGCCATCTAGTTTGCCACCCAGAAGCGACTGCATACGCAATTTCGCGGCCAGAGTATCGGCTTTAGCGGCCAGCTCGACTGCTTCGGTCAAAGCCTGATCACGTTCAGCACCGGGCTCTTCAGCCTCGGCCAGTTCGATCATTAAGCCAGACTCCTCCACGATACGGGTGAGCTCATCAAAAGGGCGCACAAAAGCCCGTTCGACATTGGTTTTGCTGATAATATCCTGAGCTTTTTGGCCATTATCCCAGAAATCAGCGGCTGTGGCCTGTTTTTCCAGTCCACTTAATACTTTACGACGTTTGTCGATGTCAAAGATAACCTCGCATCTCTACCAGTCCTTCACGCAACTGGTCGAGGTGCATAACAACCTCTTCAATGGCTACGGCCATGCGATACCTCTCTCTTCCTTTAAAAAACTGCAATTATGCCATAATGGGTGGCATATGACAAGCTTGGCACATTTGCCATTCCGGGGTGGTAATTCACCACAAGGAATGCAAAGAGAACAAAGAGCGCAAGCCTGGGGAGGGGATTAACCACGGAATAGACGGAATACACGGAAAAGGGGAAGAAAAGGGAGATAAACCACGAATGGTCACAAATGGGCACGAGTGAAAAGGAAAGAGGAATGCCTTAATGGGGGAAAATGCCTTAATTCCTTAGTGGTAAAATGGCAAGCACATGGCGGTATGGGGTTGTGATTACACGCAAAGTGCGCAGATTTTGCGGAAAATCAGGTGTGCCTCACCCATGAATACATGGACGGCACGACCAATTTTCCGCAAGGTTTAATGAGGGGGCGTAAGGGGATGCCTTGACGCTCATTTCGCAGGGACAGGCAGGAGTGCCTATCCTACAGTGGGTAAGGTGAGTGCCGCAGGCTAAAGAGGGGGCAAAAACACTTAATCGTACTCTTAGTCGCGAGCCTTAGTCGTATTTTACACTTAACCGCGAACCTTAATCGAATAGCACCCTTGATCGAAGAGTGAAGGGCCGGGTTATGTCACGCCCTTACAGGGCAGGGAAGCGGGGGGGAATGTAAGTGGTGAGTGGTAAACTTTATCGTGAGCTTTGTCGTGAGCTTTGTCGTGAGCTGGCGAATGACCTTTTGCATGTTGGCAACTGGGTTATGTCACGCCCTTACAGGGCTAAAAATATGTTTTTGGGCTGTTCTCGGGGCGTTGCCCCGAGCTG
>JAAYNR010000123.1 GCA_012520735.1 Lentisphaerota bacterium
AGGATGGCACCGCTCTTGAGAGTAAGCAGCCCGCTACCGCTGAGCCCGCCAGGAGCGTTGACTGTCAGGCGCCCACCCGCCTCAACAGTAACGTCACCGTTAAAGGCCTCCCAGCCGCGATTAGCCAGAGTGCTGGAGGTCTCCAGCGTGCCGCCGGCCTTGACGACAATGGTGGCGACACCGTCACCGCTCCCCATGCAGTTGCCATAGGCCGCGGTGAGGGTGGCGCCCGGCTCGACGGCGAAAGTGAGAACGTCGCCGCTGGCGACATTGCCATAAACCGCGTCGCTGTCGTAAAGCTGCACGTTGCCCAGCACATGCGCCGTCACCGCACCGTTGCCGTTGAGATTAATTACCGGAGCATCGGCAGTGGCCGGAGTATTACCGAGATAGAGTATGGCAGGGGTGCTGCCGGGCGTTGCCAAACCTTGCAGCCAAATTTTGCTGGTGCCGGATGCCACGTCGATCACTCCCTGCCGCCATACACGGTTGGAGCGGTCGGTGCTGATCCCCTTAAAGGGGCTGCCATTGCCGATAGTGACGCTGGCGTTGGCATTATCTTGGTTGGCGCTCAGGCCGTAGTAGAGATCGGCGGCGGTACCGAGGTTGTTGATGGTGTAGCTGTCAAGGTCAAGCGGCACGGTTAGGGCGGCGTGGGCGACGACAGCCTCTGCCGCCAGCGTAACGTTCACACCACGCTCCAAGCTGTTCAGGGCGGCGGCGGTGCCGTAGATGACGCTATCCGAACCGACGGCAAAGGTGTCGTCCGTCGTGTACGCCAAAGACGCCATATTGATCTGCCCGCCATTGACCGCCGTGTAGTCGGCACCGTCGCTGTTGGCAGTGGATCCAATGGCGGTCAGGGTGAGCGTGGCATTATCGACCAACACCGGGCCGCTGCCGAAAAAGGTGGTGCCCGCACCCGTGCCCACGGTGCTGAGCGTCCCCTCATTGACGACCGTGCCGCCGGAGTAGCTGTTGGCGGTGCGCAGCGAGAGGGTGCCGGCGCCGCTCTTGACCAAGCGCACCTGGCCCGCGCCGTTATCGGTGACGGCAGCGGTGATGGCGAGTGTCCCTCCGGTTGGAATAATGTTGAAGGTGGCGGCAGTGCCGTTGCCGGCGGTGAGGTCGCCCTGCGCGAGGGTGATATCTGCGGTAGTCAATAACTGTCCGCTTCTCAGAGTCAGTCGTTTACCAGTGCCCATGTTCCAGGTCTTCTTGGCCGTGATGATCAGCGAATTGAGTGAAGTGTCGGCGCTGAGTGCGTCAATAACTTCGGCGGCTGATTTTATATTATCGTAATCGTTTGCCGCGACAAAATCAGTAGAATTAGCATATTCACTGGCGCTGAGGGCGCGCACGCCGTAAGCGCCGTAGGTGACGAAGTCGTTGCCGAGGCGCGCGGCGGGGATGATGCTGATGGTGGTCGTGCCGTCGCCACCGCCGCCACCGACCGTGACAGGCGGCGTGTTGAAGCGGATCTGGCTGGCGGCGCTGGCGGTGCCGCCCAGCACGGTGCCAGCAAAGGCGAGATAAGCGCCGGAAGATATGGCCAGACCCTCGGCTACAAGCGAGGGTGTGGCGCTAGCGTGCGAGCGCGTCACCGTGATGACAGCGACGCCGGAGGGGAGCGTCAGCGCCCCCAGCGACTGCTCCGAAGCGGTGTTGGCGTTCGGGCCGGTGACGGTCAATGTGCCGCCGCGCAGCACCAGCGCCGGCCGGTCAGCGGCGCTGCCGAAACGGTTGGCGGTGTAACCGGCGACGTTGCCACTGGCGTTGTCATTAATGATAAGCGCGCCGCCCTCACCCACGGTGATGGTGTTGGTCGCGCCCATGGCCGGGAAGGCGACGCCACCGCTCGCCGCCGTGTTGCCGCCGAGTTGCAACGTGCCGCCATTCTTCTCTACAATGATGTCCCCGCTGAAGCCGCTGGCGGTGGTCTGGGTAAGCCACAGCGTCCCGGCACCGCTCTTCACCAACGCCGTGGTGCCCTCAAGCGGCTGGTTGTCGGTAGTGCTGAAACTGCGCGGCACATTACAGTCCGCCGCAATCACCGTAAAAGAGACCAACAGTGCCGCAGCAACCTGTACAAAACACTTATCATTACAAGCTTTTACCACCATGCTCTTATCCCCTGTGTAGTCCCCGGTCGGCTTAACGAAGGGCAGATTACCGACACTTAGTAGCTAACCCGTTAGCTACTGTCAAAAAAAACAAGAAGTTCAAGCAGCTATCTTCATAAGTTGTTGCGTTGAAGCAGCTAAGG
>JAAYNR010000249.1 GCA_012520735.1 Lentisphaerota bacterium
AGATATGTTAAGAAAATAAGATTTCTATGCTGTATAACATTTGGTTACGGCTGTAAGCAGTTTTAGTTTAAAATCGAAGCCACAACCAAGTTTCGTTGTGTCTTTCACTGCAAATCCAGAGAAGGCTGTTTCTTCTGCATATTTCAAGCGGAAGTATTCTTCAGCAGCACCGCCTGTCGCCAATCGATTTGCCCAAGTATCCGTATTGGGTGCTTTTTCAGAATACTGCTCAGCGTCGTAGTCTTTAATGACAAAAGTTTTAACAAGACGTGTGAAATCGTCAAAGGAAAGAGGATCAACCAAATCGAGTACTTTCTTGCAGTAGGTACGCAACTTGCGGTTTCGCCATCCCTTGCGCGGATTTGGAAAAACAGGATCAAACTCATCTCGGTAGTTCTGAATTGACTTTGGGAGGACGCCTAGCGAATACCCTAAAACATTATATGCGTTCCCAAACCCAGTGAAACCGAATTCATCAAGTCCTTGTTTGTCAAACTTTGATAGGTATACACCAGTCGCAACAGCTTTCTCTAGATCAGAAAACTCGGTAAATCCACTCACTTAGCCATCCTTGTCGTTGAGTACTCCCTCCAGATGCAATCTTCAAATGTGGGGTCAGGCTGGGTCAAGGAAATAAATTTTTGTCCTCCTCCAAGGATAATCTCCTTGATTTGACTTTTTGCGATTATTGGTTTTGTAAGTCTTTTGCAACGCATATGCGGGTTTGTTTTTAAGCCACTGACCGCAAATTCCTTATCATTTTGGTTGTCATAGGTCATACCATCGTAAATAGGTTTTTGAAACACCTTACCTTTTGATGATGATTCATATAAAAAACGAATTAGCCGTAAGGCAGCACGTTGTGGCCTTGATATTTTTTCGTCATTAACGTTTTCAGCCTCCAGTAAAAGTCGACATAATGCAAAATCACTCCACACAAAAATGTCCAGGCAGTTGTCGGCCAAGACAGGCCGCTTCCCTACAGTTTTCCATATAGGTTGCATTAATAAAGGTCGTTCATAATGTACAAGTTAAGGGTTTTGTGGATTGTTAACCGGTTTACGGCGTACCCCCAGCAGAACAGGCACGGGGCGGAGGACGGGTTGGCCCAGGAAGCGCGTGGAGGGGCGGTTGATAATGCGGGCTACTGCCCGAGTTTCGGTGGGTGGGGCGTATAGCATGACACTGCTGCCGCCACCATCGAGGTTAAGGGCGTTGTGGGCACCGAGTCCTTGGAGGTATTCGGCCAGTTCAAAGGTGGTCATTCCTTCGCTGACTCCCTGTTCGCGGCCATCGACCACCACAAGCCAGAGGGTGCGGCGGTCGGCAGAGAAGGCAACTGCGGTTCGCGGGTGGAGGGTGTGGTCGGCTGGGCTGGGGAGTAGAGCACCGTTATCGAGGAGGCGGCTGAAGCCGGCGACACCTTCACGGATTTTATCATTTGGGCCGGGTGTGCCGATGTTAGGGCGGCCACGTTCATCAAGCCAGAAGCTGACATAGTGGCGTTCCGGCCGGCTGAGTATTTTACCGCGGTGGGCTACAAGGCCACCGAAGCGGGCATAGGCACGCTCAACATACATTCCGGCAGAGCCTCTTTTGTCGGGCGAGATGACAGAGAAGGCGTTGGCGTTGACTGCCAGAGTTAGTTCGGCCTCGTTAAAAAGGATGGTGGGGGTAACAAGCTGTGTAGTTGCCGGGCCGGTGGCATCGGGATCGGGGGCGGCAATAGAGACAATTTCGATGTCTTTACGTGAGAGGTCGATCTGGGCTACATGGATTACAATCGGTCTGGGGGTACGGAGAGTGTGGCTGTTGATAGTAATAGCCGGTGTAGTCGGGAGCACGGCTTGCGGTGGTAGCGGCTGGGATGGAGGAGTGGTGAGCGAGCGGCAACCGCTAACCAGTACCACGCAAAGGAGCATGGTACGGGTGGAGTGTTTGGCCAGTTGTGAAATAATCACGAAGTTATTCACCGATATTGCAGATATTACAACTGCGGCAATCGAGCTGTAGCGGTGCGGGAGCCGCTTGCCCTTTGGCGAGTGCGCTACGTGTTTGCAGATGGTTGATCAGGGCCAGCAGACAGCCGAGTGTAATGAAACCGCCAGCCGGGAGAATGGCCAGTGTGAGAGTGGAGGGTTGGAGTGTAAAGGCGAGCTCTTTCCAGACAGTGAGGGTGCCATTACCGATAATTTCACGCACAGTAGCGATCAGCGAGAGTGCCAGAGTGAAGCCGATACCCATACCGAGACCGTCGGCCACGCTATAGAGTACGGGGTTTTTGGCGGCAAAGGCTTCGGCTCTACCCAAGATAATGCAGTTGACCACAATCAGCGGGACGAAAATGCCGAGACTGGTGGCGAGTGCTGGGATAAAGGCCTGCATCAATAGATCGACTACAGTGACAAATGTGGCGATGATTACAATATAACAGGGGATACGTATTGAGGCGGGGATTGCTTTGCGCAGGAGAGAGATCACCAGATTTGAGCAGACCAGCACAAAAGTGGCGGCTACTCCCATACCGATACCATTTTCCAGCGACGAAGTAGTGGCGAGGGTGGGACACATCCCCAATACAAGTCGGAAGATCGGGTTCTCTTTAATGATCCCACGGGTTAATTCTTGTGAAAATTTCATAAACTCTCCAATAGATGGGGTTCATTTTCTTATATTTTGTCTGTTATAGCAAGTGTAATATCGGGAAGGCGAGTGGGGCGGGGTGGGTCATAGTTATGGACACCGTAGCAGGGAAAAAGGTGTTTTGAAAAGTAGCGCATACGTCAAATACTGGACACCGTGTTAAAAACATCATTCCCCGTAGCATCATAGAATCCAAACGACCTTGGTACGTAAAGCTTGTTGTTAAGCAGTTGAAGATTTGTTGGATCGGGATTAAAGGCGACTGCACTGTTTTTTATAATCAAATCATCTGGGTCTAACCTTCCTAAGAATAAGTTCGGTACACTAATGAATACAAGTCCTGTTGATGCCGCTTGAAGCTTGCCTTTCATAATATCAAGTTTTGCCTGAATTTCTACCTTGTTCAGTCCCTCAATAATAATCCCCTCTTCAGCACCTAACCAGATACTACGTTTTTCCTGAACACTACCGGG
>JAAYNR010000246.1 GCA_012520735.1 Lentisphaerota bacterium
ATTTATATGCTGTACAACATTTGGTTACGGCTGTAAGCAGTTTTAGACCCATTGTAATTCAACTATAAAGGTCGCGTGCCTTTCATGGCTCTTCACAACTCACCACCTCACCATTAACTTTGTGCTGTTTCGTCGCACAGCCCCTCTTCTACGTTTTGTCTCGTAAATGTGCAAAGATCTCCTGCAGACGCCGACTCTCACACTGCTCCATTACCAGCCGCTCTCTATACTCTAAGACCCGCCGCTCGCACGCCAACCGTCGGCTCTCAGCATAAACCAGTCCGCCGTTGAGCCAGGCCACTTGCGACATCACAAAATCGTAAAATGTTTTTATGTCGCTATGGTCAACCGAACGCCCCATCTCAAGTGCTTCAAGTACCGCTTCCGATACCTCACCAGCCATGCTCATGTTCCACGCTATCTCAGGATTTGTGGCAAATCGGTTCTCTTCTACCGCCTCTTCAAAAACACGGAAAATATCGAGTTTGTCGGCATCGCGTACCAGATTTACTAAGGCCAGCAACTCGCTGTCGTTAAGCAGCGGAATCTCTCTGCCGTTATGGAGCCGCACAGCACCAGTGATTAACCCTGTAGATCTGGCCGATACCCCTGCCAGTATCCCCTCCGCTGCGATCACTTCGCAACCGCGCACAGCGTGATCTACCGAAAGGCTGTCGCGAAATGTCCCGAACTCGGCAAGCTGGGAGAACCGTCCGATATCATGCAACAATGCCGCTGTACGCCCCAGCATGGTCTGCGACTCGGTCCACTTCTCTGCGGCCATGATCCGTCTGGCATCTTCTACCACCCCTGCCGTGTGCCGCCATTTCAGCTCGTGCATCGCCGGCAGTTCGCCTGCGGCATCACGGTATCTCCCCACATACGCTTCAAAGCGTTTAGTGATCTTTTCAAACAATTCGTCAGTCATACTATATGAGGAGGCCCCCGCATACCGCAGGGGCCTCTGTTAGTTTGATAAATAATCAGGCAAGTTCTTTTGCACTTAAGTTGCACATTGCCATTGTCGCTGCCAGATCGGCCTGGGTATCGGTCATGCCGTCGGCACTGAAGCCGCGTAGACGTGCTGCCAGTGCCAGCGAGATCGAGAGAGCGTTAGTGCAGTTTTTAATAAACTCACGCCGACATCCCAGCGGGTCATCAGGATCTGCCTCGGCACGAAGCATGTGGCAATCATACTCCACTACACCCTTCCAGCCGACTTTGTCGAGCGCCCAAAACATCTGTACCGTCTCTTTCAAACCTTCAGGACCAATCAGCGGTGGGAAGTCGTTGTCAAACTGTGCCTTGATCTGTGAACCAAAGTGGAGGAAGGAGAGCTTCTTGAGTGAGGTCAGATAACCCACTGTCAGTACGGCGTTGTTAAGTGCCATGCTCTCATGCTGCAGCAACTCAGGATTAATACCCCAAAACTCCGGCCGCTTCAGGCTGCTTTGGATGAAACCCACGGCATGTCCGCTGTTAGGCAGGTACATATGACCGCGCGGCTCGTTTGGCTTAGGCTCAACTGTAGCACCAATGTAGTTCTTCAGTTTGTTCTTCTCGATGTAATCGGTTACGCCGTTTAAGCCGTCGGCCAGCCATTTATAGACGTTTTTCCAGTCGACCGTCATCGGAACTTCAAACCCGTCACGTGCCACCCAATAGGTGTAGTAATGCGCACCGAAAAACGCCCCTATACGCAAGGTTCGCTCTACCTTTTTACGCGCCAGGTTACGTATTTTACGATCAGGGTTAGTCAAACCACCGGCACGGAAAATCGTGTTGCCATGGAGGCTGCAGGTAGCTGTATTTACCTTGAGACCTGCATCGTCGAGGATCTTCTTGATCTCACGCAACGTCTTGTATGTCTCGCTCTTTGGATCGAGATCGTCTTCCGGCTTTTTGGGATCCCACGGTACCAAATCGTCATCATGAAAACCAGTCATCTCGATCAATCCATCTTTAGCAGCCTCAGCCAGCAGCTTGGCTACCTGAACTGAATCGATTGTCGGCAATACTTTGCCACCAAAAGGATCACTCACCGGATTTGAGACACACCAGAACGGCATCGAACGCCGTGTAATAGGACCTACATCATAAGCTTTTAACGCCTTAGCCATAATCTCCCCTCCCAGGTTTTAAACAGTTTGTATGGCCTATCCCTTCAGCGATCGCCGAAGATCAAGCCCATAGCTCCATTTTGCAGTTACCCGCGCCACTATTTAATGCACAACAACTCCAAAACAGTAAAATGATAACATTGACAGCCAAATAAACAAACCAAAATTAAAGAAAACACCGCTATTTATTTGCGCCATATCGCGTCAGCAACCCTTTTTCATCGCGGCACACTCTTCAACCAGAGCCGCTAACCGTTCGTCAGCCCCCGCTGTGGTAACCTTGCTCAACGCCGTACCCATCTCCTGCAACAATTTGCTGTCAGCCGCCAGCCGCCTCAATTCTGCCGCTAACCCCTCGGCGGTAGCTGTCGCCTGCTCTATCATCACCGCTCCACCCGATGCCACCAGCGAGGCGGCATTCAACCGCTGATGATCCCGCACTGCGCTCGGTAGCGGTATCAAAATCGCCGCTACCCCGCACAAGCATAATTCAGCGCAAGTTACAGCCCCGGCCCGACACACCACTACATCGGCTGCGGCGTATGCCGCTCCCATCTCTTTGACAAAGGGTACCACCTCAGCCACCACACCCGCTGCCGCATAACGCTCACGTAAGGCAGGCACGTCAGCCGCACCACTCTGATGCAACACCCGCAATTGTGGCATCTCCGCTGCTAACAGACAAAACGCCGCACAACAGAGCTCGTTAACCGCATGTGCCCCCTGACTCCCCCCAGTCACAAATACGGTAAAGTGTTCACCGTCACCCCGCTTCCGCTCCCTGGCCTCAGCTAACTCCGCCCTCACAGGCAACCCGGTATGGACTACGCGCCTCGCTGCTGCTGAGACCTCACTCCCCGGAAAGCTTATCGCCACAGCCTTGGCATACCGCGCCAGAAAGTCTGTCGCTTTGCCAGCTACCGCGTTGGCCTCGTGCAACACCACCGGCACGCCACACATCCGTGCCGCCAGCACAGGCGGCAGACTGGCGTAGCTACCCATGGCCAGCAGACATTGTGGTCGCTCGCGACGCATCTTGCGCCAGCAACGCCATACCGCTGCCACAATAGCAAAAAACGCCTTAGCCCTTAATTGCTGTGCACCGGTTCGCCACACCGGACCATCCCAGGCGCTCAGGGTCGACTCCTCCACACCTCGTCCGGAGAGCCATACTGTCACATTGTGTCCCCGCTTGCGCAGCGTGCGTGCCGTGGTCAAACCCGGAAACACATGCCCGCCAGTACCTCCACAGGCAACAACTATTTTCATACCTGCCTCGCCCATATTCACCTCACTTCCCTCTATTCTCCGCCCTTTTAAAAATCAACGCCTACTCCCGCCGAAACAGCTCACGTACTCCGTTTCGACACAACACCCAAGCCAGTACACCATATACAGCAACCGCTGTTACCATAGCACTCCCCACCGCTGCAATTTCACCCACTTTACCGATCTCTGTCAAAATCCCGGCTACTGCTTTGTGGGTAAAATATGCCCCCACTGCCATCACCCCTGAAGCGGCCAAAGCGCCCGCTGCCGTTATTAAAATACTCCTCATGCGTAAACTGCATCCCCGTTTCCGCAACATTGCAATCAGCAGAATTACCGAGAACAGACTCGACAACACCGTGGCCACCGCTAACCCCACGTGCTTCCAGCCTGCCGGCCATGTCAACACGAAGATGATGTTCATTGTCAAATTCAGCGCCACTGCTACCAGACTGATCCGTACCGGTGTAACTGTATCGCCCAATGCGTAGTAAGTAGGTGTAATCGCCTTGTGGAAACAGAAGATCAACAACCCCGGTGCATAGCCCGCCAAGGCACGAGCGCAATAGAGGATCGACATCTCATCAAACTCACCGCCACGGCTCTGATAGATCATCTTCACCAGCGGTGCCGCCAGTACAAACAACCCGATAGTCGCCGGTGTCATCATCACCACAATATTCCGTAAGGCTCGCTCCAATGTAGTCGTTATGTCATCACTGCCGTCAGTTGCCACTTGGTTGGAAAAGGTCGGCAGCAGAACCGTCGCAAAGGCCGTCCCTACCAGACTTAGCGGCAGGTAAACCAGACGATCCGCATACTCCAGTGCCGCCGGTGCCCACTCTCCGGCCCACATCGCCAGGAAGCTGTCGATACAAACATTCACCTGCAGCACCCCCGACGCCAGTGCTAACGGCATGGCACGTTGCAATACCTTGCGCACCACCGGATCGCCACGCCACTTGAAGTCGGGTATCAGACACACCCCTAACCGCCGTAAGGCCACTATCTGAAAAAGTGCCTGAGCCACCCCCGCCACCAGAATAGCCCACGCCACGACCCTGATCTTAAATCCTAGCCCGCCATCGATAAATGGACACACTCCCACCAGAACAATAATAAGTACCACGTTCAGCAGCGCCGGTGCTAATGCCGGCACCCAAAACGACTTCATCACGTTTAGTGCCCCCATCGCTATAGCAGCTACACAAATCAGAGGCGCATAGGGCAACATAATCCGCAGCAATGGCATAATAGTGGCGAATCGCTCTGTTGAAGCCAACCAAGCCTGTAAAGGGAAAGTTGCCAATATCCCCAATGCCGCAATAATTCCCAGTACGGCGATCACAAACCCGGCCGTTTTGGCCAGTAGTCGTTCGCCCTCTTCGCGCCCACCACGGACTATCGCCTCGGCATAGGCCGGTATAAACGCCGATGATAACGCCCCTTCACCAAATAATTTGCGAAACAGGTTGGGGATGCGGAAGGCAACCACAAAGGCCGACCCCTCCAGACTCGTACCAAAAGTACGGGCCATCAGTATGTCGCGGACTAAACCAGCCACTCGGCTTACCGCCGTGCCACCAGCCACCTTGGCTGCACTACGCAACACTGATGTCGGCCCCTTTGACATTATCACCGTTCCCTGCTGCGTGACCCATGATTGCAAATATGCTGCACCGCCTCACGGAAGTTTTCGGCCCCAGCCAATATCACGATCTCCACTCGGAGATAATATACCGGCACCGCCGGACTCACCAGACGTGGCAGCCGCACTGCATCTTTCTCTGTAGTGATCAAGGCACAGGCACCGCTCTTATCGGCATAGTTCACCGCATCAATAATCTCCTGTGCCTCGTAACGGTGGTGGTCGGCATAACGATCTGCGTCCGTTAAAACCGCCCCCATGTTTTTAAGAAAACCTTCAAAACTCTGCGGCACCGCTATCCCCGATAGTGCCGCTACTTTTTTCCCGGCCAACCACGATAACGGCAATGTCTCATTACTATAGGCGTTGCGCAAATATTGTGGCTCATGCCTACACTCAATAATTTCAGCATGTGAATTAAGCTCACTAATCTCCCGGCGCAACTTTTCAGATTTACCGTCCGATTTAGTAATGAAGATAAAGTCAGCCCGTTTTAAATTGCGCACCGGCTCACGCAATACACCACGCGGCAACATATTGCCATTGCCAAAGGGGTTGGTTTTATCAACCAGCACCAACTCCAGCCGATGTTTTAGCTTCTGGTACTGAAAACCGTCGTCCAGCAAAAGCGTATCACACCCATATTTTTTTATGGCGTAGCGTCCGCTCTTAACGCGGTTGAGATCTACCAGCACCACTACCCCGGGGAGGTTTGCCGCCAGCATGTAAGGTTCATCGCCACCCATCTCGCTATCAAGCAAAAGCCGCTCGCCATCACTCACCACCCGCGGTGGTTCAATCGTCTCTTTAAACAGCTTCTGATACCAGGGGAGCTCTTTTTTGCGGTACCCCCGACTCAATATAGCCACTTTCCGGCCCGATTTGTGGAGCTCTCGCGCAAATATCTCTACTACCGGTGTTTTGCCGGTACCACCAGCCGTGATATTCCCCACACTGATTACCTGACACCCCAACGGGTAACGGCGCAAAATCCCTACTTCATAAAAAAAGAGCCGGATCGACACCACCACCCGGAATATCTGCGACACCCCCTTGAGAATTGATAATAACAGACGGGTTGAACCTTTATGCCCCTGGTCTGCGCCCGGTTGTTGAATCAGGCGCACCAGGTAACGTTCAATCCGCTCCATCCGTCTGTTAAATCTTCGTCCCATCTGCTGTCAGATCCCTCCAATAGCCAAACGGCTCTCCGCCGTGCAGCTTCCACCACCCCCTAGCCCAACACATTCACCAGACGCCCCGGCACACAGATAATCTTCTTCACCTCCCTGCCGCCCAGTGCCTCGATCACCCTCTCCTGTTCACATGCCAGCCGCTCCATGGTCGCTTTGTCGGCATCTGCCGGCATCATTACCCGCGCCCGCGGCTTGCCATTTACCTGTACCAGTATCTCTGTCTCCGACACCTTGATGAGCTCTTCATCAAACTGTGGCCACTCAGCATAGGCCAGGCTATCGTCATGCCCAAGAAACTGCCATAGCTCCTCGCCCAAATGTGGCGCAAAGGGCGACAACAACAGCACAAAGGTCTCAGCCGCTGCTTTTGGCAATACCTTCCCCTCTCCGGCAAAGGTGTTTAAAAAGATCATCAACTGACTTATCGCCGTGTTGAAATCGAGCGACTCCAAATCCTCAGTCACTTTTTTGATGGTCTGGTGTATTACCCGCAATTGGTCACGATCCGGCTCAACCTCTGTTACAGTTTGCGTCATCACCATCCGGTGCGACCGCCGTAAAAATCGATGTACTCCCTCAACCCCCTTGGTATTCCA
Source organism: Lentisphaerota bacterium (assembly GCA_012520735.1). GTDB lineage: Bacteria > Verrucomicrobiota > Kiritimatiellia > RFP12 > JAAYNR01 > JAAYNR01. The sequence continues at coordinate 6,830 of JAAYNR010000246.1, forward strand.
CGGCTTGACCGCCTCCAGCGGTCCCATAAACATCTCGTAAAGACGCATACTGTCAGCACCGTAATCGTGGATCACCTCATCCGGGTTAACCACGTTTTTAAGCGACTTCGACATCTTGGCCGGAAACTCCACCAACACCTCGTTGGTCTTACGGTGCCGTGCCCCCTCTGATGTCTGAACCACATCGTCCATTGCCACCAACGCACCACGTTCGTCTTTATATGATATTCCCAGGATCATCCCCTGATTAACCAGTCGCTTAAAAGGCTCTGAGGTCGAAACATACCCCAGATCAAAAAGAACCTTATGCCAGAAACGCGAATAGAGCAAGTGGAGCACTGCATGTTCGGCCCCGCCCACATAGAGATCCACCGGCATCCAATGACGCTCTTTGGCCGGGTCTACCATCGCTTCTTCATTATGAGGGTCGATATAACGCAGGTAATACCAGCACGACCCTGCCCACTGCGGCATGGTGTTGGTTTCGCGGCGACCACGCATCCCCGTAGCCGGATCGGTATAGTTGAGCCACTCCCCCGCTTTAGCCAGCGGCGGCTCGCCAGTCCCGGTCGGTTTGAAGTCGTCCAGCTCAGGCAGAGTCAGCGGCAGATCGTTCTGATCAACCAACTTAATCGTGCCATCTTCCATGTGTACCAACGGGAACGGCTCGCCCCAATAGCGCTGCCTGCTGAACAACCAGTCGCGCAGCTTATATTTAACCGCCTCGCTCCCCAAACCCCGCTCAGCCAGCCACTCTGTAGCACGCCGTTTAGAGTCGGTCACCTCCAGCCCGTTTATATCCAGCCCTTCGCTGTTAGCCGAATTAATCAGCTTGCCGCCACCCTCCCAGCAGGCCTGACCTGCCAATACTGCCGCTACATCAACACTCTCACTCGCTGCCTCGCTCGCATCAGGCTCTATAATGCACCGTATCGGCAGATCAAAAGTTGTGGCAAATTCAAAGTCGCGCGTATCGTGCGCCGGTACCGCCATAATAGCTCCCGTACCGTAACTGATCATCACATAGTCGGCAATCCAGATCGGCAAACGTTCGCCGTTGACAGGGTTTATCGCATAGGCACCCGTAAATACACCGCTTTTGCCCGGATTCAACTCTGTCCGGTCAAGATCACTCTTCCGTGCCGCCGCCTCCTGATAGGCAGTCACCGCCTCACGACGCTCTTCAACCGTCACTGCACCCACCAGCGGATGCTCCGGTGCCAACACCATGTAAGTAGCCCCAAAGAGGGTGTCGGGGCGGGTTGTGTAAACCACTACCTTCTCATCGTGTCCCTCCAGACTGAACTCCACTTCAGCGCCGGTCGACTTTCCGATCCAGTTGCGCTGCATCTCTTTGATCCCTTCCGGCCAATCGAGATCGTCCAGATCATTCAGCAACCGCTCGGCGTATTCGGTTATTCGCAACATCCACTGCCGCATGGGACGTCGCTCTACCGGATGATTGCCACGCTCGCTACGTCCGTCAATGACCTCTTCATTTGCCAATACCGTCCCCAGAGCCGGACACCAGTTCACCGGCACCTCGGCCATATATGCCAACCCTTTTTTGTAAAGTTGCTGGAAAATCCACTGTGTCCACTTGTAGTATTTGGGATCTGTGGTATCAACCTCCCGATCCCAATCATAACTGAACCCTAACGACTTTATCTGCTTACGAAAGTGATCTACGTTCTGTTTTGTCGTCACTGCCGGGTGTGTCCCCGTCTCTACAGCATACTGCTCTGCCGGCAAGCCGAATGCGTCCCACCCCATCGGATGCAACACATTGAAACCACGCATCCTCTTATATCTGCACAGTATATCTGTAGCCGTATAGCCCTCAGGGTGCCCCACATGAAGCCCCGCACCACTAGGATAGGGGAACATATCCAAAACATAATACTTTGGCTTACCCGCCACAAAATCATCTGTACGGAAGGTCTTATTGGTCTCCCAAAATTCCTGCCACTTTTTCTCTATCAACGTAAAGTTATATTCACACTCTGTCATGATTACTGCTCTCCTTGGAAATGTCGCTATATTACATACTTATTCGTCATATGTAAAACATCACGTTGTCAAATACGATAAAATAGTCCATACTCACCATTTTAGTAGCTAAATTATAATTTTTCCGGATATCTGCTACCCATGCCTCAGTCACAGGTCATACTCCCGCTCCCTGCAGGTCAACACAGCTTCACTTTTAACGACTTCACCGTCACTATCGAAACCCCGCCCGATTTTGACGCCCTCCTCGATGCCTGTGCTCGTGATACACCCGATAATGTCGACCGCATCCCTTACTACGCCAATCTTTGGCCCTCGGCTATCGGGCTAGCACACTCTCTGTGCCACCGCGCCTCCGCCATCGCCAACTCCACCGTTATCGAGCTCGGCTGTGGCCTCGGCCTCCCCTCCATCGTCGCCGCACAATACCATGCCGCTAATGTAGTTGCTACCGACTTCCACCCCGATACCCAACCCTGGCTCCTCCATAATGCCACTCTCAACCAGACAACTATCACCTTCACCACGCTCGACTGGAACACTCCCTCCCCCCTTAACAACGCCACTTTCGACTGGATTATCGGCAGCGACCTCCTCTACGAATCACGCCACATCCCCGCTCTGGCCAACTGTATCACCACTCTGGCTCATCCCGCTACCAACCTCCTCATCGCCGATCCCGGACGCGACGGCCTCGCTGCCTTCACCGCCGCCCTCACCAGACACCACTGGCACTGCGACCTCGAAACTTTCCACAACATCTACATCATAACAGCCAGAAGATAATACCATGCCCATCACCATCACCTCACCGAATCCCACCACCCCCGCCACCAGCAGATCGAATCCTACATGACCTCTATCGGCATC
>JAAYNR010000228.1 GCA_012520735.1 Lentisphaerota bacterium
AACTCTCAAAGTAAATTCCGGCTGCCGGGAACTGGCGTCCCGGCATTCGTTGTGTTCATCAAATAATTGTCCGGGTCTCCCCCGGCACAAGCGTAACAAAGTCGCATCCCTTCTGAATCGAAGGGTCGCTCAACACATTTAAATTTCAAAGAACTTGCGGGGCAGCCGTAGCCACCCCGTCCCCCACTGAAAAGGTGGTGAAGCTGCGAACAGCAACGACCCTTTGTCAGTGAAAGGACGGACAATTTACTACATATTCAGAAACGTGTCAACAGAGAAAATAAAAAAAAATTAAAAAAGTTTATGCAGGCCCACTTTGCACCCCCTTTGCGTTTGACACCGCAACCGGGAGGCCTGTATAGTTCTCTTATGTTTAATTAGTCATCTCTAACCTTATATTGTATAACCAGCAACACAATGTCCGCCAAAATTATCTCCGCCAGCCGCCGCACCGACATCCCTGCCTTCTACACCCCCTGGCTTATCAATCGGATAAGAGCCAGTTTTTGCGTCTATCCCAATCCCTTCTATCCCAGCAAATTTTACCGGGTCAGCCTCCTGCCCATCGATGTACTCGGCTTTGTTTTCTGGAGCCGACACCCCGCACCGTTGATCCCTCATCTACCTGAACTCAACAAACTCGGCTACACCTACTACTTCCAGTACACTATTATCGGCTACCCCACGGCCATTGACCCGCGTTCTCCCGACACCACTACTGCCATCAGAACCTTCCAAACGCTCGCCACGCAAACCTCTCCCAACCACCTCACCTGGCGTTACGATCCCATCATCCTCAACAGTATCATTTCAGCCGCCTGGCACAGCGACAATTTCCGTCGGCTGGCCGATGCTCTGGCTCCCCACACCCGCCGTCTGGTGATCAGCGTTATTGACCCCTATGCCAAAACCAAGTGCCGCCTCGGAGCGGCTGATGACGGTGTTATATACGAACCAGAAGCTTATAATGATCTCCTGCAGCACCTCGCTCAAGAAGCCCACACCCGTGGCATAGCAGTACAATCATGCGCCGAGGCCACCCTCAACTGCCCCGGCGTGATTCCCGGACGGTGCGTTGACGGCGAACTCCTCAACCAACTCGCCGGTCGCCAAGCCAAGCCCCCCCGCCCCCACAAACAACGCACCGGTTGCCTTTGTCATGAGAGCACCGATATTGGCGTAAACAACACCTGCGTCTTTGGCTGTGCCTATTGCTACGCCACCCATAGACACGACCTCGCCCGCCAAACTTACGCCACCCACAACCCCGCCTGGTCCTGCCTTACTGAAGACATCACCATTGACGCCCCGCCACCTAAACCACAACAACAAACCCTGTTTTAAAGATAGTATTACGGACACGTTTGCAATTCACCGCTTGCTCCGTCATACTACTGTAAACTACCATGTCAAATCTTCCTCAAAAAAACCGGCTCTGGTGGATATCCACTCCAATAAGTCACTATAACAACGGAGTCCACGAAGCACTGTTTCACTTCCAATAAGATAAAAACGCTCTTCAGTACGGGTAATGGCTACATTTAACTTTTCATCAATCTCTTCATTATCCTCGTCACCGTCATCGTCCTCTACGTCATATCTTTTTGCAGAGAGCATATCACTCTGGTAAAGATTCTGTATTACAGTTGTAAAAATGATAACAGGACGTTCAGACCACTGAAAACGCTCCACCGTATCCACAAGAATCTTGTCAACGTCAAGATTGAGATTAAGTATCACCTGAGACAGTTGAGCTCTAACATTTAGCTGCCTTAGCTACTTCAATGCAACTACTTATGAAGATAGCTGCTTGAATTTCTTTTTTTTACAGTAGCTTACGGGTTAGCTTCAATAACCACATCCCCCATCTCGTACCGTGTGGCTGAAGGATGCCAGCTCTTTGCCGCTCTTGTCGTGCCGCTGGTATCTCATTATGCCCCAGAAAGTCTCTGTCCCATAGTTGAGCTGTGCATCGTATTCTGTGTGGCTTAAGCAGAGTGTGTCGCAGTAATCACCAAAATCAAGCTCCAGTGCTGTGGCCCAGGCAGGATTGTCGCTGATGTTGTTGACGCTTGCCGGTATCCGTTTTAGCTGTGGCAGTGTGGCTCCGCTCCGGTGGGGCACTATGGCCCATACCAAACACCCCGACTCCATCTTTGTTCTGTAGGCGAAACAGGGGTAGTTTTCAGGTTTAAGCTTGCGCTCAGCGATGTAGGCACTTAAGCCTTCGCTCTCTTCCGGTGTCACTGTTATGTGGTGGTCGTTTTGTGGCGGGTAGATCGCCAGACCCTCTCCCCCGGCTCCGCGCAACAAGATGCGGTTTTGCTCTATCGTTCCCGGTACGCAGCCATGGAAGTAGGCGGTGACGTCGCGCTCGTCTTTGGTGTCGAGCCAGTCAAAGATGAGCCAGTATTGTGGTGCCCCTTTTATAAAGAGTACTTTGCGGGCGTGTAGTATATGACGCTCGCGGTAACGGTAGAACCCTTCGTGGACGCCGTGGAAGAAGTCGTGGGACGGCTCTGTTATCCAGCGGCGTATCGCCGGCAATATATGACCGTACCAGCGCCACTCTCCGGCCAGTGGTGCCTGCTCCAGGTTGTCGACCGTCAGGCAAGTGTGGCCCGCTGTCGATTCATCGTACATTCTGGCAGGAAAATCGCCGTAATCTGTACACCCCATCTCGCCTACAAAGCGTACTCCACCGGAGTGTATCTCCAGAGAGAAAACGTCGTTGTGGCCATGGCTGGTAACGATCGGGCCGCGGTTGGCAGCGGCGATTGCCATGTAGCAGGCGTCGGGTTTGTCGCTGTCACGCATTGCCGCATAACCGGTGTCGCCTTTTAATACCGATGTCAAATGCGGATTGATCGCCGGTGTCGCGGCGTAGGTGGCTGCACCTGCCAACCCGACTCGCCAGAATACCGGCTCCGGCAAAACCCCAGGTGTGTCCATACCGGCTATGCTGTGTGGCATAAAACTGCGGCATTGCTCGGTGTACCATTTACAGATGCCATCGCCGGTAAGGGCCGTTGCTATCGCGGCCAGGAAGGCGAGCTGGCCGGGCACGTGGTGGGTGTCGCCAAAGGAGGGAGTGCCGCCGGCCGGACTCATCAAGTCGAGCAAAAACCTGGTGGCATGGAGTAAGCGCTCCGCAAAGCCGGACGATAACGGTACGCCGTTGCGGTGCATTACACAGTAGAAGGTCCACATCTCTACCAGCGAGCCCCATTGATAACCCAGGGTAGTCTCACGGGCACCACCATCGGCTTTGTAGTGACCACGCAAATGCTCTTCCACAATCCCTACTCCCGCTTGAACAAAAAATGGTGCCCGCTTGAACTCAGGGAAGAGGACAAAGAAAGGGTGTATCTGCGCCCCGTGCAGGTACCAGTTGTGACCTTCCGGTCCGAGGTCTATCTGGCGCCATACTGCAGTGTGGACATCCCATGCTTCGTCGGCAATGGCGCGTAAATGGTCGAGAAAAGCGATCCGTCCGGCATTGTCAAATCCGGGGCAGTCCTGCAACAGAAACCAGGCCTCAAGCTCATGAGTCGGCTGCTTGCCGTTAAAGGCGCCGTAGTTGAACATCTCGCCTGTTGGCACCGAATTGTAAAATCGACCGAATGCTGCGCCGTATGCCGGATCATCCGTTGCCAGCCACGCCTTGCCTAACTCAATAACATCACCCAGTGCCCGATGCCCCTGAGCCTCTTTGATTGTCCGTGTTCTGACACACTCTGCCTTGGTTGTATCGAAGTTGCGCCATGAGGGGTATGACTCCCGGAGAAATGCTGTCAGCTCGCTTTTCCGTTCGTACTCATATAGATAACGACCCCGACTCGGTTGTGCCAGATAGGTCAGTAAAGACTCCCCGTTGTCATCTTTGGCTATATTTCTCAGCCCCGCATGTGACCAGTCAAGGGCCGCCATAACACTGCTCAATTTTTGACTATCCATGTCGCTTAGCTCTCCCCTTTTAGCACCTTGTTAATCTGTTAATAAATTATGCTGTGACATTCACAGCAAACTGAAGTTATCCAAACTGCTCCCACAGGCGCGACAGCAGTAATACCACCAACAGTGCCGGCATCATGTTGATAATGGCAAACCGTTTGATATCGCACATTCGGAAGCCGGTTGCAATGAAGATAATACCACCACACGCCGAAAAATCGTTGAGCATCATTTCAGAGATAAAGGGGGCCAGTTGGGCGGCTGAGAGGTAGATCGCCGCCAGCATAATAAACTGTGGCAAGGCGATAAAAGCTATAGCTACCCCTAACTGGGAAGCGAAAATCATCGCCGTGAAAAAATCGAGTGTCGCTTTTATCAGCAATACGTCTGGCGTGTGGGTAATCCCCTCAGAAAAGGCACCAAATACACCCATGCTGCCAAAACAGAAAAGTGCAATCAGTGTGATATATTGAGCAAAATAGACCTGCGACTCTTCTGACTCTCCCTCGGCAAAGCGCCCCATAACCCGCTTTAAGAATCTCTCTAACCCCGACTCAAGACCAAGCAGTTCGCCGATAAAGGTGCCTATGATTAAAGAGAGCACCACAATGTGCATAGCGTCGGTTTTAACAATTAAAGGTACTGACAGCCCTATAGTGACAACGCCAAAAAGCAGCGCCAGGCTCACCTTGACCCGCTCCGGCAACCACCTCCCCACAAGCCAGCCTACCACACCCCCTATCAACAGCGATCCGCTGTTTATCATGGGCCCAACCATCTTCAACCCACTCCACATTATAGCTCGTCTACCTCTCTCTTTTAGTATTGCATGGCACTACAACTGATTCCCTTTGTCAGGCCGTAAGCTATTTGTTGGCTCATCTTTTTACGAACGACACCAACGAGCGACGACAAAGAGTCTGTGCCTGTTCTGTCTTCCACTTTTCAAAAAACTCCTGCCACTCCGGTGTTGCCCCGGCCTCTTCATACTCATATCCCGCCATCCCCTCTACCTCGCGAACCGCCAGTGGCGTAGTCCGACTCACCGGCAAGTACTCCGTCCACTCCACCGGCACCTGATGCCAGCGACCATCTCCCCCCAGCTTGCTCACATAGTCCGTCCGCTGTTCTGTACGAAAACCGTATGCCGTGACTGCCACCTCGCGCACCCCGTCATCAATATTACCGGCAACGGTTTTCAGGATATTGGGCGTCTTGGAATCGGGGTGCCGGAACACATTCTGGCCATGGGCGTTGGCAATCGCTTCATGTTCCCAGAACGATGCCTCTTTACTGTAAACATCTTTGTAGATATCGGCGTGTGAACGATGCTGCTGATAAAGGGGTATGGTGAGCAATGGTGCCATCGCAAAGAAGATCGCCTTAAAGTAGTCGTTGTTAAAATCGTTGAAAAACTGACGCGCCGCCGCCAGATCGTATGAGTGAAATTTTGACGGGTCAGGCCCCAGTTCAACCTTTGCCAGATGCGACGGCTCAACCATGTTGATCATCCGCTCTTTCCTGAACAAGAAATTATCGCCATAGCCCACCTCTTTATCCTTCAGCAGCAGCACCATCTGCTGCTGTGCCATCGGCGTGAAGAGAAGCCTGAATTGCACCTCGTCGTTGCGGTCGGTAGCATGGAAAAGTGCCGCAAACTCTTTGTTCGACATAATGGTATAGCCCGAATCATCATCCAGATTGCGCGACAGCTTCTCGAGCTGTTTAATCTTGCGCGACTTGCGCCACTTATCCATTACACCGTCACCTGCTGTCGACAGTTCTGAAGGGTGTCGGCTGAATGTCAATGTCGGTGCCGCCTCATTGGCATAGATCACCATTTTATTTGGCGAGTGCTCCGGTGCCGGTTTTGTAACCGAAGCAGTTAGCGTCTGGTGCCGGGTCACGTAGCGGGTTCGTGAACGCCCCTGGGAGTCGGTATAGCGCTCTAACTCCTGCCACGAGATCATCTTCGACCCCGTATAAGTTTTAGTCCCCATATGGAAATCGAGTGTCTCAGCCACCACAAAAGGGTTGCCATTAATATGACCGCTTAAAGTGCATAGAACCGACTTGTTACTGTTGAAATTATCACTCCAGCCAAAAGATTGCCGCATCTCTTCCAGTCGCCCATTAGTCATATATGGATCAAGCTCCAGCCGCGGCACTGTCTGCTGCACCAGCTTAGCCCCCATATCCCAGTCATAAAGCCGATTCAACGGAGCCATCTGCTGCCACGCTTTACTCAACTCACTCGCCCGCTGCTCCTGCAGTTTCTGCAACTGCTCTCTTATACTCCGCAGTAACGGATTCAGCTTGGCCACAGCACCATAGATAGTACCCCCGGCCCCTACCAGTGCCGCCACACTCCAATAAAGGTGAAACGGTACCTTGCCGTCATACAACCCCACACCATAGAGAACCAGACAAGCCACACATATAGCCGTCACCAACCAGAACAAAAGCCGTACAAACTTCCAGCGTGATTCACGCCGTCCCTCTGCTGTCAGCTCCGTGTCAAGCTTCCTGATCACCGCCACTGTTTTTTTATTGGCAGCCTCATCAACGCCGGAACGGCGCACCAGCTCCTCAAAAAATTCGGCGGTGCTCTCCCTGTGCTGCTCCTTCAGTGAATCACGAAAAAGAGCCAGTGGTTCATAGATGTCTTCAATCAAAAGAAGGTCTCTCTAGCCCTGGCCTTAACCTCAGCCGAGGCAGTAAATGGAATACGGGTAGTATAGCCGGCACGCGCCGCCACAATCATCTTGGTGGGCCAAGCGTAAATATCGGCATTCCAGATGTTGACTGTATCATTATAGAGAGTCCGGGCAGCGGTGATCTCCTTCCGCAGGTAATTATTCTGCCGCATAGCATCGGCAATTGCCGCATGGGCCTTGAGGTCGGGATAAGCCTCAACCTGCGGGAATAGACGTCCAAACGCCCTGTCCAGCTCCCCTGAAACCACATTACGGTCGCTATCGCTCCGCGCTCCACCGCGAAAAGCCGCCACCGACTTCATCACATCCTTATCGAGATCAATCGCCTTCTCGACCAGCGGTGCCACGTTTTGCAATATTTGAACTCGCTGCTCCAGAAAATTGTCGATCTGCGACGCATCAGCCTGGATTTTCTGCTGTAATTTACGGAAATAATTCCGTGCACTGATCTTCATGAACAGGAAAATCAGTCCCGGCAAGATGCCCAGCAGCCATAAAACCACCTCAAAAATTACCGATCCTACCCCGACTTTCACCGGCAGTTGCCTCTCAATTACATTGATATCACGCCCCTGCTCATTAACCGGACCAGTCATTTCATCAAGTTCATTAGCCATAAACACCTCTCCACTATTAAGGGTTAAAAAAACTCCCCCTATTGTACACTCCCCGCGCCACACACGCAACCGCTAAACCGACACCGCTAACCCCACCACACTCACACTTAAACGCTTACTCTTCGACGAAACAATTAAACGAAGCCACCTCGCTCTGGAGACCGCCGTCCCCGGCGGGGCATTTTCTTCGCCCACTGTAGGATAGGCATTCCTGCCTGTCCCCGAAAATGCGGCTTTGCCGCATCGCGCTCCAGTGCCCTGAAAGGGCTATACATACCAGCCCGTGGCAACGCCACGGGATTACGTCACATAATCAATTCAGCCCTGTAAGGGCATGACATAACCCTGTTTCCGATACGCAGAAGACCACTCACCAGCCCCGACAAAGCTCACGACAAAGTCCCCCCCCCCCCCCCCC
>JAAYNR010000217.1 GCA_012520735.1 Lentisphaerota bacterium
TACCGGTGGCATAGAGGGTGGCGGAGTCGCCTTGGCGCACCAGAGCATAGATGGTACCGGCAGCGAGTTGGCAGGCGTATTCCCATTTAGAGAGGAGCCCCTGACCGTGGAAATCCATACTGGCAGAGGTGTCGAGCAAGAGAGCGGCACGGAGCGAGGTCTCCTCCTGAAAGCGTCGTACACGGTAGCGGTCGCTCCGGGCATAGACGGCCCAGTCGATCCGTGATAGAGGGTCACCGGGGGTATAATCGCGATACTCTGCAAACTCGACAGAGGCACCGAACTCGGGTGAGCGGTGGAGCCCTTCACCGCGGCCTTGAACGGGGCGGCGAGGGCGGATATCGAGACGCGTTACAGCCTCGGCCAGTGAGGCAGGTAGAGAGCGGAAAGAGGTTGTGGCGTGGGGAGACATGTGGGGCGGGGCGTTTGAAAATGGTTTAATACTTGGGTTCGGGGATGTCATTAAGCAGTTTATCGATGATAGAGTCGGTGGTGGTATTATCAGAGACAGCAACAAAGCTACGGAAGATACGGTGCCGTAAAACAGGCAGGGCAAAGCGGCGGATATCGGCACAGGAGATAGTATGGCGCCCTTCGAGGAGTGCATATGCCTTTGCTGCCATAAGGAGACATTGCCCACCGCGTGGGCCGGCTCCCCAGCGTACGAGTTGGCGGATATACGGGGGGGCTTCAGGAGCCTCGGGACGGCTGGCGCGGATAAGTGTGGCGGCATAGGTGGCGACGTGTTGACTGACGGGGAGTTGGCGCACCATATTCTGGAAGTGGACTATAGTAGCGGCATTCATGACCGGGGCGACTTGCGGATTGTTACTGCCGGTGGTTTCGAGCAGGATACGAACCTCCTCGGTGGCGGAGGGGTAGTCGATGTTAATGGCAAACATGAAGCGGTCGAGTTGCGCCTCGGGGAGGGGGTAAGTGCCCTCGAGCTCTATAGGGTTTTGAGTAGCGAGGACGAGAAAAGGGTTGGGGAGGGGGCGGGTTTCACCGGCGGCTGTAACACAGCGCTCCTGCATAGCCTCAAGGAGTGCAGCCTGGGTTTTTGGTGGTGTACGGTTGATTTCATCGGCAAGTAGGACATTGGTAAAGATCGGTCCCTGATTAAAACGGAAAGAGCGGCGACCGGTCTGGACATCCTCCTCGATAATTTCAGTACCGGTGATATCGGCAGGCATGAGGTCGGGGGTGAATTGGATCCGGCGCGAGGCGAGATCCAGCGCATTAGCCAAGGTGCGGACAAGAAGGGTTTTGCCGAGACCGGGAGCACCTATCAGCAACGAATGACCCTGAGCAAACAGTGCAGCCAGTACTTGGTCGACCACAGCCTCCTGGCCGATAATGACTTGCTGTATCTCATGCAGGAGTCGGTGGCGTGCCTCTCTAATCTCTGTGACAACATTTTCGACGGTGACTCCTGTTGGGTTTGACTCCATAATGATCCCTCTCATAAGCAAATTGAAGTTATGGAGTAAGGTTATCACAGGTGGTAGCCGGAAGAGAAGCGGGAAGAAATATTTTCTGCGTAACCCTCAGCTTCGGCTTGCAAATCGGGCTGAAAAGCGGTAAGATATTCCATGTCGAGTGACTCTTTATAAAGATTGGCCATGAAAGTTTTTGCAGTGTCTGTCGCAATAACTTGTTAAAAAGGCCTCTGTAATGGCATGTTGATTACTGGTTAGCAGGGAGCTACTATAAAAGGAGCAGGTATGAGAGAAGTTAAGATGTTTATTTTGGAGAACTGTCCGCATTGTCGTAAAGCGCGCGAGATAATGGACGAGCTGTGTCGGGAGAATGCAGCATATGCCAAGGTAGAGGTAGAGGTGATAGACGAGGGGAAAGAGCCTCAAATTGCGGCGGCATACGATTACTATTACGTGCCGACATTTTACGTGGATGGTGTAAAGGTGATGGAGGGGGTACCATCAAGGGATGGCATAACCAAAGTGTTTGCTGCTGCTATTGGAGAGAAGTGAGCAAAATAAAAGCGCCTCTGTTAGTGGAGGCGCTTTGTAAAAATTTTATTTTTACTTCAAGGTAATTGCCGGAGCCAAGGTTTAGCGTCTGACACGGGCATTACCTTCCCAGATACTCCAGACCTGTTCTTCGTCGGCTGGCTGAGCATAGTCGGTCTCCAGGGTTGTGACGAGAGCACCGCTGGCCCAAGCGAATTTAACCCACTTCTCGGGCTCCCAGCCTTTGAGGATACCGTAGAGGAGACCACCGACGAAACCGTCGCCGCCACCGATACGGTCAAGGACACCGATCTCACGTGGTTCAATAACGTGCCACTGACCTTCGGCACAAAGGATTGCTCCCCACTGGTGTCTGTTGGCGCTTTCGACTTCACGCAATGTATTGGCAAAAACTTTTACATTGGGGAATTTAGCGCGGGCGTTATTGATCATCTCTTTAAAGCTCTCAATTTTGGCACCGATCTCCTGGCCACCAGCATCAGGGCCTTTTACATCCAGCGCAAGCTGGTAGTCTTCTTCATTGCCGATGAGTATATCGGAGGCAGCTGCGATCTCGGTAAAGGCGCATAACAGTTCCTCTTCACGACCGGCCCAGAAAGAGGCGCGATGGTTTAAGTCAAAGCTGATACGGCTACCGGAGGCTTTAGCTTTACGGGCGATATCGAGACAGCACTGACTGGTTTCGGGTGAGAGAGCGGCGAAAAGTCCGGAGATATGGACAATCTGTACACCCTCTTCATCGAATATCCGGTTGAGGTCAAAGTCGGCGGCAGTGATAGTGCGACCTACTTCACCGGCGCGGTCGTTTTGTACACGTGGACCACGTGCGCCGAAGCCGCTGTCGGCAAGGTTAAACTGGTGGCGATAGCCCCAAGGAGTCTCCTGAGCAACTTCACGACCTTCATAGGTCATGTGGCGTGCTGCGAGGTTATTTTTGATCATCAGAGCAATTGGGCTATCCTTAACAAAGGCGGTCAAGACCTTAACCGGCAAGCCAAGATACGACGAGACCGAAGCGACATTTGATTCAGCACTGGTCACCTGGAATTTAAAGGTGTCGCTGGTGTGGAATGGCTGGCCGTTAAGCGGCGTCAGGCGTACGCCCATGCTTGTGGGTACCAGCAGGGCTGTTTTAGCATTTTTACGAAGATTCAAATCCATTGTTTCTCCCTTTTAGTAAGAGTTGATACGGGTTGGGTTTATAAGGCGGTTAATGATGCCTTGTATTGTCTGTTTAGTCAATACCTTATATATCACGACTACCGTTAGAGCGATACTCCTTACGGCATTGAGTGCAGTAGAAGAACGGTTTATCCCAAGAGGTCTCCTCTTCGCAGCCGCAGGCGTCGCAGGTGCGCAACTGTTTGCGGTGTTCATTGCGACACTGTGAACAGAAGAAATCGGGGCCGGCCCAGGTGGTAGCCTCCTCATTACCGCAAATGCGACATTCTCGCACCTGCTCTTCACGGACGAGGCGGAGGTTTTTAGCGTGTTCATCGAGGAAGAGAGTGGGGAAATCTAGCGCGCCTGTGGCTGTTTGCAGAAGTTGGCTGGTAGGGTTGCGGTCGTCGAGATTATTGATAGCTACTAGATGTGTTCGTTTGCCCATGGCTCTAACCCGTTGCAGGAGCGGGATATACTCGGAGTCGCCGGCGATTAGTGTGGCAACATCGAACACGCCGGGAATAGAGGCGTAGTAGATCATAGAAGAGGCCAGAGCAATCCCGACCCAGCGCTCATCAGGGCGTGTGGTCGGTTCACGGCGATAGTCGATATCGACAATTTCGGTATCGTAGCCACATTGAAGGGCGAGGAAATCGTAAAAAGCCTTTTGTTTTGCAGGATTACAGCCCGGTTTATTGATGGGCAGAGAGCCGAAGTAGCAAGTACGGACAATATCGATGTGGTCATTTTGCCACTGTTCGAGGTCATCGGCCACTATTTCAGGGATACGCTTATAATCGATCTCAAAGCCATCTTCGCCAAGCGCCTCAAACAGGATCTGCCTACCATGATAAAGCCAGGTACCATCAACAAAAATCATTGCTTTCAATGACATTACATCCTCACTCTGATTGTAGATATTTGATTCGTAGAGCCACTATGACTGTGGCATTAAGATTTTAATAACGACCTTACGAACTTCTTCTCCTTCACTTATTGTTCGTCCGGGCAGATGGGCGTCTTGCGGTAAAAGGAGGGCGAAATTACCGGGGTAGAGGGCTATGAGCTCGTTGGGACCGCCGACAAACAAGACATCTTTTTCGGCACAATAGGGCTGCTCTACAGGCTGGTTGCCCAGTGGTGCATAACCGATCCACTCATGTCCACTCAGCAGCATCTGGATGTCAGCGTAGCGCCGGTGGGCTTCGAGTAGACCCTCATTGGCGGGCATTGTGGTGTAGGTTTGCACCATGGCATAAACTCTGTTGCCGTCTATCTCATAGCGCCCATCGGCTAGAGAGGCTGTAGAGGGGTCGCAAAGAAAATTGAGAGCCAGATCAAAACCGGGCAGTAGAGAGGCGTAGCACTTGGCGTTTTCAAGAGTGTCTATAATCATAACTTTAACTCGTTAAGATGATATGTTGTTTTCAAAAAAGCCCGCATTATACAGAGTTACATATAGTAATACAAGTGTGGTTTTTATTTTCTATCTTCGGAGATTGCGACATCAAACGGCAGGTAATTTTTAAACTTGTAATTTCCGCTTGTATATTGGGGTGGGTTTTTACTATTCTATTAGGCCTATGAAGCAATTTTATAAAGTCTATCTCGGTCTCTCTTTTATGAGCAGCGTAAAAACTGCTGTTTTAGCGATTGTGACGGGATTTTGCATGGTGTCGGCTGCTGTGGCGGCGGACATTACAGTGCGTGGTGCCGGGATGGGGAAGGATGCAGTATCGCTGGAGCGGTTTGCGGCAGCCGGTGAAATGGGTGATCTCTTTAAAAGGACATTGCAGAGTGATTTGGTACGTTCGGGGTGGTTCAGGATAGATGCAGCAGGACAGATTGAGATTTCGGGCAAAGCTGCAGCGAGTAGTGGGAGTCTGGCGGTGTCGAGCAGGGTTGGCTGGGCGGGTAAGTATTTTGACTGGAACGGTACTGCGGGGCCTGATAAGGGTGAAGTGCGGCGACTGGCGCACCGGCTGGCGGACGATATTGTACGGCGGGTTAAGGGCGAGGCGGGGATAGCAGCGACGCGAATAGTTTTTACCAATCGGCGCGGGCCGAATAATGCTGATCTCTATATGTGTGATGCTGATGGCGGGCATTTGCAGCAGATAACTCACTTTAAGGTGGCTGCGGTGGGGCCGAAGTGGGATGTTGACGGTCAGCATGTGCTTTATACGAGTTTTGTGAGTGGGGCACCACGTATCTACCGTTTCCCGGCTTCGGGGGGGCGGCATATGCCGTTGGCGCGGTTTAAGGGGCTGAATACGGGGGCGCGGGTGTCGCCGGATGGGCGTGCGGTGGCGTTGATTTTGTCGTTAGATGGCAACCCAGAGCTCTATACATTGAATCTGGCCACGAGTGGTGCTTTGCGACTGACACGCACACCTCATGCGGTGGAGGCGAGTCCGGCGTGGTCGCCGGATGGTACGCAGATAGTTTATGTTTGCGATGCTTCGGGGTCGCCGCAACTTTATGTGGTTGATGTGGCTACAAAGCGTTCACGGCGGCTCACTTACCGGGGGACAGAGAATGTCAACCCTGACTGGTCACCTGATGGGAAGATCGCTTATACGACACGGCGCGGTGGAGTTTATCAGATAGCGGTGCTTGATCCGGCGTCGGGTCAGGGTGAGCCGGAGACGACACTTACCAGTGGGCCCGACCATGAGACTCCGTCCTGGGCGGCGGATAGTCGGCATATAGTGTGTTCGCGTAATGATGGGACAGATCGTTCATCACTGTGGATTCTTGACACACAGGGTGATGCTCCTGTACGATTGTTCGCGAACCAGGGCAACTGGCTGTCGCCCGATTGGTCCTTAAAGTAACGTTTCATAACGACGGAGTCAAAACATGCAGAGAGACATATTTGTTAAATTCGCAATGGTGGCAGCCATCCTGGCTATGGGCTACGGGTGCAGTTCACGCAATGGTGGTGCAGGGAGTGATACCGAGCCGACTGTTATTGGTACAGAACCGTTTGACGTTGAGACGGGAGCCATTCTGGAGGGTGATGGTTTTGGAGCCGGTTCATTTGCTGAGACGCGGACGCTGGTGAGTGATGTGAATTTTAACCCGGTATATTTCAGCTTTGACTCGGCACAACTGGCACCGGCAGAGGTGGGCAAGATAGAGGATGTGGCGCGTCATCTGCTGCAGAACCGTGCTCATGTGGTATTGGTTGACGGTCATTGCGACGAGCGTGGCAGCAACGAGTACAATTTGTCGTTGGGCGAGCAGCGGGCACAGTCGGTGCGGAGCTATCTGGTTAGTCTTGGGGTCGATGGTGGACGTGTGCAGACACGCAGCTTTGGCGAAGAGAAGCCGGCGGCACTGGGGCGGACTGAAGATGTGTACCGTCTTAATCGCCGCGGCGAATTCGGCATTTACAAATAATGCGACCGCAACGAGTTACGGTTGTTCAGGCAGATGTGCCGGCAGGCAGTGTTGATGCTGTGCTGGATGTGCTGTCGGTGACAGATTTCACCCCTACTGCGTGGGAGGATATTGAGCGGGGGAGTTGTCGGGTAGAGCTGTTTCTTGATGATCCCGCTATGGCTGAGATCGCCATTGCGGCAATTGTTGCGGCTGGTGAGGTCTTTGGGTTGGAGTTGGTGCCGGTTGTTGCTACGCTTGAGGCAGAGGAGTGGGCGGAGAGCTGGAAGCGGTTTTTCAAAGTGGAACGGGTCTCGCCACGAGTGGTGGTGCGTCCGGTCTGGGAAGAGTATCAGGCAGCGCAGGGCGAGGTGGTGATCGATATAGAGCCAGGGCTCAGTTTTGGTACGGGGCGGCACGAGACGACACGCTCCTGCTTGCAGTTTCTTGACAAGATAGCGGCGGAGCAGTCTGGGGCGACATTGCTTGATATGGGTTGCGGTTCGGGGATTCTGGCGATATGTGGAGCCAAGCTCGGTTTTTCTGATGTGTGCGGGTTTGATAACGATCCTGACGCAGTGGTCATTGCTGCTGAAAATAGTGCACTCAACGGCGTGACGGTGGAGTTTTTTCATGCTGACCTAAACAGCAATAAGCGGAGCGCACGTATTGTGGTGGCCAATATTCTGGGCCCGGTGCTGATCGAACATGCGGCGGTGATTGCGGCTGCGGTAGAGCGGGAGGCTGGTGGCGGCTTGGTTATCTCCGGGATACTCGACACTCAGTACGCCGATGTAGTTGCGGCTTTTTCCCCTTACGGTTTGGTGGAGCACGAGAGTATAAAAGATGGTGAGTGGCGCAGTGGCTGGCTGGTGATCCGGTAAAGTTACATGGCAATGCACTCCACAACAACCGAAGAACGTGCCGTACTGGCACAGTTGATTGTGTCGCGTCGGGATCTGGATGAAGCCGCCGACTCACTGGCTGAGCTGGCGCGGCTGGCCGACACCGCTGGTATTACGGTGGTGGGGCAAGTGACTCAACGGCGACAGTTCCCTGACGGTGGCACGATGTTCGGTGCGGGTAAGGTGGAAGACCTGCGGCTGGCAGTTGAGGCAGCCGAGGCCAATATAGTGTTGTTTGACAATGATCTGAATGCCATTCAGGCGCATCTGCTGAACCATGAGTTGGGTGTGCGGGTGATGGACAGAACAGAGGTGATTTTGCAGATTTTTGCCCGTCGGGCCAGATCGGCGGAGGCTCAGGCACAGGTTGAACTGGCACAGATGGAGTTTTTGCTGTCGCGCATCCCTAAGCTTGAAGAGCAACAACGTTTTAAGGGTGGTATCGGGATGAGAGGGCCGGGGGAGGGGCGCTTGCGTTTGCGTAACGTGCCGATACGGCGGCGTATTGTGGCTCTGAAAAAGCGGCTTGAGGGGTTGCGTGCCAAAGCGGAACAGGTGCGTCAGAAGAGACCCTGGCCGGTGGTGAGTCTGGTAGGTTATACCAATGCGGGGAAATCGACTCTGCTGAATGTACTCTCGGGAACAGAGGAGTATGTTGATGATCGGCTCTTTGCCACGCTTGATACCAAAACCAAACTGATGTGGCTAGGGACGGGGCGTGAAGTATTGCTGACCGATACTGTCGGGTTTATTCGCAATTTGCCGCACACGTTGGTGGCTTCATTCCGTTCCACACTTGATACCGCTATCAATGCTGATCTGTTGCTGGTGACGGTAGATGCTTCGAGCCCCGGGGTGCTTGATCATTTGGAGGTGTGTCGGCGGACTTTGAAAGAGATCGGGGCACATAAGATACCTGCGCTGATAGTATTGAACAAATGTGATGATGCGGCGGCACGTGAAGCGACAGCCCACCTAGCAGAAGATGTGCCACAGGCGATACCGGTTTCGGCCAAAACCGGTTATGGTCTGGATACGCTTAAACTGGCCATTGTAGAGGAGCTTAAGAGATGTTGTACATTGTGGCAACTCCCATCGGCAACCTCGGAGATCTGACGCCACGTGCCCGTGAGGCACTGGAGAGCGTAGAGGTTATAGCTTGTGAGGATACACGGCGTACGTGGGGTCTGCTCAGTGCTTGCGGCATACCACGGCCGGAGATGATCTCTTATCGGCAAGGGAATGAGGAGCGGGCGGGTGAACGGATAATTGCGGCACTGAAGAGTGGGCGCAGTGTGGTGTTGTGCTCGGACGGTGGTTATCCGGGGATAAGCGATCCAGGTTACCGACTGGTGAGAGAGGTTATTGCTGCGGGGTTGCCGTTACAGGTGTTGCCGGGGGCATCGGCGGTTGATGTGGCTCTGGTGGCATCGGGACTACCGACGGCCAGCTACACCTTTAAGGGGTTTCCACCGCGCAAGCCGGGGCCGTTACGGCGGTTTTTTGCTGATGATGCTGATTTGCCACATACGATGGTCTGTTTTGAGTCGCCTTTTCGTGTGGGGCAGTGTTTAGCGGCGGCGTTGGAGGCGTTGGGCGACCGCGAGGCGGCGGTCTGTATTGAGCTGACCAAGCAATTTGAGCGTATTGAACGAGGGTATCTGACCGATCTGGCGGCACGCTTTGACGGGGTGCATGTTAAGGGTGAGGTGACGCTAGTGATAGCGGGAAATAATTTAAAGTTCTCCCGGTCAAACTCTGATTGACACTAACTTGTCATACGTGGTATAAAGCGGGTCTCTTTTTAAGAGCGAGGTTTTTGGTGAGGGCGCTTAGCTCAGTTGGTTAGAGCGCTACCTTCACACGGTAGAAGTCACAGGTTCGAGTCCTGTAGCGCCCACCATTTAGTAGCTAACGGGTTAGCTACTAATATTACGACAGCGGCAGGAAATTCGGGTAAGATTTGGTCAATGCCGGGTGGTAAAAGGGGTCGTCGCGCATAGCGGGCCAGGTGGTAAAGAGGGTCTCCAGTTCATTCTCCATA
>JAAYNR010000134.1 GCA_012520735.1 Lentisphaerota bacterium
TCAGTGCATCTCCCCCCCCATTCGTATCTATTTATGTCCATTTGTGGTTTAAAACACGCCAGCATGAGCTCTCCATCATTTCTATGGCTACCTCTCCGCCTTCTTCGCACCTTCATGCCTTCGTGTGAGCCTACCATTCCCATCATTCAGTTACGAGTAAGGCGGCTAAGACAAGCGTTTAAGTCCATTAAACCACTTTGTTACTACCACCTATCACACGCAGCCGCTCTCGTAATCCAGTCCGCCGTTCAACCACTTGGTTATTCCGCACTGCCATCCGCACTGCCTGCTGTGAGCCTACCACACAAACCAACTTACGCCCACGGGTAATGCCCGTATACAGCAAATTCCGTTGCAGCAACTTGAAGTGTTGCGTATGAAGCACCAGCACCACTGCCGGATATTCACTCCCCTGCGACTTATGAATCGTGCTGGCATAGGCATGAACCAACTCATCAAGATCACTGTATTCATACCTTACCGGCCGCCCGTCAAATACCACTACCACCTCACGCTCATCACTATCAACCGCTTTGACAAATCCGATATCGCCATTAAAAACATCTTTATCGTAATTGTTACGCATCTGCATCACTCGGTCGCGTACCCGGAAAGTCACGCCCCCACGTACAACCGTAGCTCCTACCGGATTTAGGGCCTCCTGCAACGCCAAATTCAAGCTCTCTGTCCCCAGCAAGCTGCGACGCATCGGTGTCAACACTTGCACATCTTCCAATGGGTCAAAACCAAACCGCTGTGGTATCCGTTTAGTTATCAGGTCTATCACCCGTGCGGCAATAGTCTCCGGCTCCGCCGTATCGATAAAGTAGAAATCGCTCTCGCCTTCGCTCTTCTCCAGCATCATGCCGCGGTTCACCCTGTGGGCATTGCGCACAATCATCCCGGTAATATCCTGCCTGAAGATCGTGTCGAGCTTAGTGCAGGGGATCACTCCTGAATCAATTATATCGCGCAACACATTACCCGGCCCCACACTTGGCAGTTGATCTATATCACCCACCAACACTAACGTGGCAAAGGGCGGCAGTGCCTGTAAAAAACTGTTCATCAGCCGCACATCCACCATGCTCATCTCGTCCAGAACAAAGACATCGGCCTCAATGGGATTGTCAGCGTCGTGTTCAAAGGCGTGCTCATGAGGGTTATATTTAAGTAAGCGGTGGATAGTGAGTGCTGTACGGTTCGTAGACTCACTCATCCGTTTGGCAGCCCTACCTGTCGGCGCGGCCAGTGCAATCTCGAGCCGACGCGCCCCGAAAATCTCTGTCAGGGCTCTGATAATAGTGGTCTTCCCCACCCCTGGCCCACCTGTAATCACCGATACTTTCGACTGCAATGCTGCCAACAGTGCCGCACGCTGTCCCTCGGCCAGATTTATTCTCATTTTACCTTCGGCCCACTCCAGCGCCCGCTCTGCCTCAATAGGACGGTAACGAACCTCATGCCGCAATAGAAAGTCGATCCCCTCTGCCACCTGACACTCCGCCGTATAGAGCGATCTTAAGTAAATACGCCCTTCTTCACGTACCACACGCCCATTTTCAACCTCATGGACCAACGCCTCAGTAATTATCTCTACCGATATGTCGAGCAACTCCTGCGTGTGCAATACCAGATCTGCCTCCAGACAAAAACAGTGCCCCTCCTCATCAGCCTGCATCTGCAACATATAAGCTAAACCGGCACAAGCCCGCTGCTGAGAGTCACGCGGCACACCCGCACTCAAAGCAATTACATCGGCTGTCTTAAAACCTATCCCCCACACTTCATTACATAACCGGTATGGGTTCTTCTTCACTACAGCAATGGCATCGGGTCCATATTGCCGATAAATCCGCGCCGCTTGCGCCGTCCCTATCCCGTGCGATTGCAAAAAAATCATTATGTCGCGCACACTGCGCTGCTCAGTCCACGACTCCTTAATCTGCTGCCGCCGTCGTTTGCCAATCCCCTCTACCTCTTCAAGCCGCTTCGACTCCCGATCGATCACATTGATAGTCTCGGTTCCAAAACGGGCTACAATCCGTTTGGCCAACTCCTTACCAATGCCGTGGATCATGCCACTGGCCAAAAACCGCCTAATCCCCTCGGCTGAACTTGGTGTCACACAAGTGATGGCAGTAGCCTGAAACTGCTTCCCATGCTGCGGATGGTTAATCCAGTTGCCTGCGGCGCTGATCTCCTCACCCTCCCAGATCGCCGCACAAGACCCCACCAGTGTAAACGGTTCACTCCGCCCCCCGTGGGGCTTAATAGTACAAACCGTGTAGCCATTTTCGTCATTACGGAAAACCACTGAAACCACCGAGCCACTTATTTGATCACGTGCCTCGTCTGCTACACCGCTGCCACTACTGTTTGCCTGCTCCGAAAGTTTATCCGCCATCTCCCTGACCTACTTGCATGGCGGCTGCGAAACACCAAGTGCTTCCTGTATCTCCACCGCCTCTGCCAAAGTAATCTCCCGCATCGATGCCACCAGTATCTCTGACATCCTGATCCAGATAATATGCGCCGCACAACTTGAAGTATTGGCACAAGCTCTATGATCTACACACTCTGTCAGTGATGACGACCCCTCAAGGATCGAAATTATATCAAAAAGAGTCACCTCTTTGGGGTCTTTAGCCAGTAAAAAACCACCTCTGGCTCCGCGGGTTACACGCAAAATACCTGCCGCCTTTAAAGGATTAGCCACCTGCCACAAATATTTAACCGACACTTTTTGCCGCTCGGCTATTGACTTCAGGTTAACTACACCACCTTTTTGGTGTATTGCCACATCAATCAACAAACGCAAGCCATATCGACCTTTAGTTGAAATAGTCATGCCGCATAACCTCCACCATAGCCACTTCCGGCTGTTCACATAAAACAAATACTACAAACGCAAGAGAGTATACGGTATTTACAACAGCAAGTCACGTGTAAATTTAAATTTCTCTCCTGATTACTTCAACTACATCTTCCGTTGGCCTGAACTCCAGTAGGTAACATGGTACATCCGTTACTAACCGTTCCACCGTGGCCAGCCACGGGTCAAGCAGGGCCGGAGTCTGCCAGGAAATCATCGAAACCGGTATAAGTCGGCGCAGCGCATCACGCTGCTCAAGTTGTCGTACCGCATCACTCTGACCATGCTTTAAAAAAAAGATACCACGTAGCGGTGCCACCCCGTTGCAGGCAAATCCTGCTGAACTCGGCCAGGGCGTGCCGTAAACCCGGAAACCATCGCCACCATGCCTGATAACCACCCTCTCGTCACTTAATATCAAAGCCCCCGCAGCATGAAGTACGCGTGAAATTGTGCTCTTGCCAACCCCTGAAACCCCGGTACATATCACCCCGGCTCCATCAAGAACTGCTGCCGCCCCATGCAACATCACGCCACCGTTGGTACGCAATCGCATCCCCAGTGCCAGAAAACCGAGCCCTGTCGACCAAGCCGCCCGATAAGAGCCATACCGCTCTACAAATAACTGCGGATGCCATATCACCTTAGCACGCCTGTAGTCGTCGCCCCCCTCCATCTGCCACAACACCCGACCATCATGGTTATATCGCACCACTTTGCCATTGAGACCATCCTGCGCAAAAAGCCACGGCGGTGCCCCCTCAACCGACAAACCAGCCAGCTCCGAAACTGCCCCAACCGCGTTGATATCACAATTTAGATCTGCTGCCACCGCACCCGTCAGAAATTGATCAAATGAGGGCATAAAAAGACCATCGCCTTCACCTGACAAACTAAACCTCACAGCGGCTATTGTCAAGGTAGAGAGTGATGGCTCAGCTAATTTTGCCAAAGACATCTAATTTTAAGGGATTATGCTACCATCTCCCAGCGGTGCAGGCTCAAAAGAGCCCTCAACAGGGGTTATACCTCCATGCGGTAACGACTGACTCACATAGTTACCGCCGCCATCCAATGGCTCACGTGTGACGCGCGGTGCGTCATATGAAACATCTGTAGTAACTGCAATAGGTTTATTATCACTCATCCTTTTCTCCCAAAAGTTGTTGCTATTATGTCATATAGCCGGTTCAAAGACAATAGCAAAATAGCCAGTAAAACTACTAGTTTAATTACTCTCCAGCCACCAACAACCCCATATCGCTCATCTCTACCAGAAAAACACCAACGTCTCGGCTCGCCGTAACCTCATCTATCCCATAAGCCTGCTGTAGAGCTACCACCAGATCTGCCTCACTTTTAGGTTTATCGATCAGCTCCCACAAAAATGCCCCCGTTTTATTTAAGGTGTATATGCTGTCAGCATCACCACCAAGCGGTATCAGTAAAGTACTCTCCCCCACCCGCCGTAAACTTAAGCCGCTTTGTTGTCTGTATACCATTACACCCTCTATTCAAAACCTTAAGGAGCTATTCAAAAGCAAACCTCACATGCGCAAAGCTATACATTTGTGTATATTTGTGTTCATTCGTGGTTCTGTTAACTTTATTGGCAAACAGCTCCTAAGCATCCCGGTAGGTACCAAAATTTTTCGTCTCTCCGGCCAGCACCGCCTCAGCATAGTCGAGTGAACCGGTGAGCCGCCGCCCAATCTCCACCCCCGCCAGATTATCCGGTCTGGCAACGTGAATATCCGACCCCGCCGTTTGCGGTAGACCATAACTGACCGCAAAATCGTGGGCGTAGCGGTTATGAACTCCATCACGCCCCATGTTAAGAACCTCAACCGCGTCGATCTTAGTCGGGAATAAATGGATATGCTCCACCCGCTCACGGAAAGGGTGCGCATGAACAACCAACCCACCATCAGCATGAACACGATCAAAATAGTCGATAATATTCCACGAAAACAAATCGGGATTATCCAGCAACCACTCTTTTGTTAACCCGTAAGTTAGGAAGTGAGCCCAGTGAAAGCTATACTCCCAAGCGAAGAAAACATCTAGTCCTATGGCCTCCCCAACCGCTGCCGCAGCCTCATAACCGGAACAATGACGCTCTATTAGCACCTCCCAAGGCTGATCCTCCATCTTCACTGTAGTGGGACTATAAAGGTGGTCCGTCACGAAAATACCAGTGTAGCCAAGGTCTTTAAAACTATGAGCCATCTCCGCCCCTGTGCTATGGGCACAGAGACTAGTCTCAGAAGTGTGCAAATGTGTCTCGTATTTGTGTAACATGCCGATTAATTATAGAACTTACACTCCACTTTTACAACTCCAAAAAAACCACACCCACGAGGCTCCCCATACGTAACCTATTTCTGCATTATCAGCCAGACCCCATAATTAAGGTAGGTTAAATTTTCCAATGCTTTAAACATTTTTCACCGCTTGTAGACCGGTTGCAGTTATGGTTAAATTACCGTTATGAACAAAACTGGCATATTATTGCTGGCAGCTTGCTTTTTGTTAAGTGGATGCTGTCAGGTGCCTGCATTAAAAGGAGACGAAGGCGTGGATAAGAGTAAACTGGTGGTCACGTATGAGGCATTTGGAGCCGTTGGCGACGGTAAAACCGACGATGTCCCCGCAATCTATCAAGCGCATGAGTTTGCTAATAATGAGAACCTGCCCGTTAAGGCCAGATATGTTAAGAAAATAAGATTTCTATGCTGTATAACATTTGGTTACGGCTGTAAGCAGTTTTAGTAGTAGCGTATAACAAAAACCGCATGCGCTATATCCGCTATGGTGTCAATGCCAACGAGGGGGCACCGCAAAACGATGCCTTTCTGGTTGACCCCACCGGTAATATCGACCCAACCACACCGATTGTCTGGAACTTCGACACCCTAACCTCCATCAAGGCCTTCCCCCTCGATACCCGTCCCCTCACCCTGCGGGGCGGTCACTTTGTCACCATCGCCAATGCGGCTGAGTCCCGCTATAATTACTATGGCCGTGGTATAAAAATAAGCCGCTCTAACGTGGTAATAACAGATTTATACCATGATATCGAAGGAGAGGGCGACCATGGGGCACCATACAGCGGTTTTATCACTGTAAATCAATGTGCCAATGTCACTGTAAAAGATTGTACCCTTACACCACATAAAACATATCGTACCACCGGTGATAACGGCGCAACTATAACCATGGGCTCCTATGACCTCCTCGCCACACAGGCCATTAATATTGTCTATATTAACTGCCGTCAGACAAAAGATATCAATGACAATAAATACTGGGGTATTTTTGGTTCAAATTTCTGTAAAAACCTCACATTCGATAACTGCTGCCTCTCACGCTTTGATGCCCACATGGGTGTGGTTAATGCCACTCTGCGTAATTCAACCCTCGGCCATATGGGGATAAATGCCATCGGGTTTGGGACATTTCTTGTAGAAAACTGCACTGTTTATGGACGGAACTTCATTAACCTCCGATCAGACTACGGTAGTACCTGGCGTGGTGAATTCATCATCAAAAACTCCCGCTTTATCCCCGCCGGTGGTGCCGCAGCCACACCTGTATTATTCGGCGGCCAAAACCTCAGTAACCACGATTTTGGTTACACCTGCTATATGCCTGAGGTAATTACCATTGACGGCTTGCTGATTGACGACACCAATCACCCTGCCAATTATAACGGTCCGGCCATCTTCGCCGATTTTAACCCCAACTGGAACAACAACCCGAACCAAACGCAATACCCCTACCACCTAACCGGTAAAGTTGTCCTGAAAAACATCACAACCCAAAGCGGCAAAAAATTACGCCTCACCGACAACCAACACCATATGTTTAAAAACGTAGAACTGGCTTATGAATAAAAACAGATACAAATGATCGAATAAAAAATATTAGCATAAACCCGACCTCCCCTTTGACTATCATGCTGAAATATGACATGATAGTTAGCAGCCGTTTTAATCTCTTCAAACACACAGTGACTCACCGTAGTAAACGATCGGAAACAAACACTATGAAAACAATTCTAATTATAGATGATGAAGCTTTTGTCCATGAATATCTGGGTAAAGTTATCAGCCGCCTCGGCTATCAGGTTGAAACCGCAGCCTCGGCAACTGCCGGTCTCAACGCCTTGAAAAATTCTCAGATAGATCTGGTCATTGCCGATGTCTACCTCCCCGACTCCCCCATGCCCTATCAATGGCTCGGCCAACTCGCTGAAACTGCCGCTGGCCGGCCTATCGTCCTTATATCCGGCGCACCCACTGATGAACTTGTCCAAAATGCCGCTAAATGTGGTATCTCCACATTTTTGAGTAAACCTTTCGAATTGGCTTTTATCCGCAATGTGCTGACTGACACCCTTAACTAGCAGGCCTGAATCACAATCGGCTTAAACAACATTGCCTTAAATGAGGAGATCACTATGATTGATAAAACACCGCTTGGAGTACCGGTTTTTGACACCCTTTTTGGCGGCATCTTTCGCAACTGCCAAACCCTCTGTTGCGGCCGTCATAAAAGTGGTAAATCAATCCTGGGCATCCACTTCCTCAATCAAGGTCTCTCCGAGGGTGATCGTGCCCTGCTGTTAACCGAACGTTTCGCCTCTGATACTATTATTCTGTCGCAAAGTCTCGGTATGCCACTGGGAGAAGCCGCCAAATCCGGCCAGCTAACGATACTTGAATACACCTCCCTGATCACCGAACAGGCAGCCAGCACTAATATGATGCTCCCACCTGAAGCCTTCATGGAGCTCCAGGAAGTTATCTCCAGTCAGGCTATTAACCGTGTAGTTATCGACTCCGTCCTACCCTGGGTAGCCATCGAACCTGTTACCCGCCTTAATGAACACCTGCTCTCTTTTATCAGAGCTCTGGATCGCCTTGAAGCAACGGTCTTGCTGACCCTGCCCAAACCGGCCTCAAGTGCCGCCTTTATGCTTAAAAATCGCCTCAAACACCTCTGTCCCGTCTCCATCCTTCTCGATGTCAACTCGAATGGTGACCGCACCCTTAAAGTAACAAAATACCTCGGTGAGGCAACTCATATCGATAAATCTCTCCCCTTTACCATCCGTAGTGGTGTCGGATTTACAGCCCTTCCGGCCTCCACTTATAACAACAATACCACCCGCACCGACTCTGCCACGCCACACCCTGCAGCAACCGTACCGGAGCAAGCTATCAAACGCCCTATCTCCTTCTCTTCTGTTATCAAAACCCCTTAATCTGTTAAAACCATGTATACAAAACACTGGAATCTGTGCGAGCAACCATTTCTTAATGTTGTTGATGAACGCCTGGTGTTTGCCACTGAACAACACCAGGAGGGACTCTCACGCCTGATCTATCTGGTCGAACAGGGGAGCATGGCCGGTATGCTTACCGGCGCATATGGTGTGGGCAAGTCCCTCACTCTCGCCCAACTACACCGCCATGCTAATAAAATGCGCCTCCCCACAATTCGTGTCGATGCCATACCCGACGGCTCACTCCCACTCACCCGCCATATCCTCCGCTTTATCGGTATCAATGAAGACTACCAGACCTTACCGGAACTGTTGATGGCACTACAAGCTTATTGCCAGTCAGGGGGTCGTAACCTCACCCGTCACCTCCTTTTAATCGATGAAGCCCACTTCCTTGCCCATGGCGACGGCTTCTACCTGGCTCACTACTTCTGTAACCTCCGCATACCCGCCAGCAGTAATCGCAGTGAGACACCCCTCTTCACCCTCATCCTCGCCGGAACCGAAGAGCTACGCCAAAGTGTCCAGAACTTTGAGTCTCTCCGGCGCCGCATCCAGCTTGATTGGCATATATCACCCCTGACCTCCGAACAAACCAGTAACTATGTGCAACATCACATGCGTGCCTGTGGTGGCGATATCTGGTCGTTCTCCCGTGAAGCACTCGATGCCATCTACCACTACTCTCAGGGGATACCACGCAGTATCAATAACCTCTGCGACACCTCCCTCATGCTCGGCTTTGCCGCTGCTGCTACTCAAGTCTCTCTCGGTATTGTTGAACAGGCCGCTCATGATACCGGACTTGACTCACTACTCTCTGCCTCACCAGTTGAAAGGAATACTCCCCATGATTAATGTTACACTTGGTGCAACCCCATTCTCTGATGTAGGCATCATCGCTGGCGCACTTGGTCTCTTTTTTATCCTGGTGGCTGCATATAAAAGCATCTTCCATCGCCGCCGCATACCACCCGAGAAGATGATCGACTCTCTTCTGGAGGGAGACACTCAAAAACAACACAATGGCACAGCCGATAATCAGCCAGTTAAGGTGCAGGATCCTTTCCGCACACTCGCTACCCCACCACCCGCTGCTCTGCCGCCACCACCCCCAACCACTACCAGTGCCTTTAAGTTTTTTACCGCCAACTCTAAAGTCAACCCCAACACACCGTCGACAGAGACCACCTATGTCTGGGAATAACCTTGCCGCTGCAGTAGCTCTTACCACCACTGTTATAGCCATCGCTATAACCACGGTATTAGCTGCTGCCCCAGCCAACCAAGCTCTCTTCATCCCAACCCCGAACTCTGCCTCTACTCTCGCCAATACCTTCCCAGACACCACCATCTCTTTCACCTCCACTCCACCGACACTTGAGTTAAAGACTACCCCTGACTCAAGCTCTCCTCGCATATACTGGGATATCCCCATCGCCAAAATACCACCTAAGACTACCTCGCTCATAATCGATGCCGCCTGCTCTCCTGTCAGCTCCATCCGTGCCATATCGCTCCATCTTAACTCAGGCAACGGCTGGCTCTCAACCGAGCTTCCTCCCCCAACCTGCACAAATTTTACACAACTAAATGCCATACCACTCCTGTTAACTCCCGAAGGAACCCCTGCTGACTGGCATAAAGGGCGCCTCTTACGCCTCTCGCTCTGGCTCCACACCGGTCACACCGCACCAATCACCCTCGCTCTGCGAGCCATCAATGCCAGACAAGATTCGATCGCTATCATCCGCTCCTCCTCGCTCTCCGCGCCCGGTCAGGAACAACTCGCCACACAAATGGCCAACCGCGCTGCCACCCTCCTCCGCAAAGCTGCCATCCCTTTCACTTTTTTCGACGACACCATCCCCCCCGCCTCAATGGAGATGCAGCTTCTCATCCTCCCCTACGCCCCCCAACTGAATCCTCCCCAAAATAAATCTCTCCAACGTTTTGTAAGTAAAGGTGGTAAGCTTATCGTGTTTTATAACGGAACCGCTCCGCTGGCAAACTCTCTCGGCTTCAAGTGTGGCACATGGCAAGGCTCTGCCACCAGTCGCCAATGGCCCGACTTCACCACCATCTCCACACCCCCTCTCATTATCCCGCACCGTACCGCAAACCTTATCCCGCCCTACCCCACCACCCTCTATAACGCCACCACCATCGCCTACTGGCGCGACCATACCGACCGTCCCACCACTATCCCCGCCTGTGTCACCTCCGACCGCGGTGCATGGTTTGCTCACGTGCCACCATTAGCCACCCCATCTGCCGTCACATTCACCCACCAATTGCTCGCACGCCTGTTACCAAACACCATCCCCCACGCTCCAAATCCATTCACCACCCCACCTCCCCTCATAACCGCCCCCGCAAATGAGATCCGCGCTCTCTGGGACAGCCGCCACGATGCCCGCCCCGAGCAGCTGGAAGCCCTCTTCTCCTCCCTCGCCCAAAATGGTATCAATACCCTCTTCCGCCACATGCAAAGCGGCCCCACCCTACACGTCACCACCACCGCCAATCCACTTAAGCCACGCCTTCAGGAGATCACCAAAGCTGCCGCTAACCACCATATAGCACTACACGCCTGGGTTACCTGCTGGTCACTTGACGACCTCCCCCCCACCCAACTCACCACCTTCGCCGCCGAAAACCGCCTCATGCGCGATGTCAACGGTAACGACCTCCCCTGGCTCTCACCCTCACACCCTGCCAATAGAGAGCTGATTCTTCAAGGTATCATCACCCTCATCCAAAACGGTGTATCTGGCATCCATCTCGATTACCTCCGCTACCCCGAAAATGGCTGCTATGCCCCCTCTACCCGCCACGCCTTTGAACAGTGGCAAAATCGGCACACGGCCAACTGGCCTCAGGATGTACTCCCCAGCGGTACGCTTTACCAACAATTCCTGAAATTTCGCCAACACGAAATCACCTCCTTCACCCGCGCTGTGACCACACAGATCCGCCAAATAGCAGCCACCACCACCATCTCCGCTGCCGTCTTCCCCAACCCTGCCACCGCCCTCAACCTTGGCCAGGATTGGCCCCTGTGGCTTCAGGAGAACCTGATCGACCTCATCTGCCCCATGACCTACACCGAAAATATCGCCACTTTTAACTCCTGGCTCTACTCCTGCCAGCAAATATCACCCCTCGCCCACACCCGCCTCATCGCTGGCATCGGCACCAGTGCCGATGAAAGCCAACTTACCGCTACCGACACCGCCCACCAGATAAATGCCGTCCGCTCACGCCACTGGCGCGGTTTCGCCCTCTTCTCCCGTGACCATGAACTCCTCTACACCATCCTCCCCACGCTGCACCCAATCTCTCTTTAATTTCTTGGTTGCACTCAAGTACCATTTAATACTAAACTAACGGTTTAAATTTGTTTAACACTCCCAGTCTCTGGCTTGCTGTGGCGGCATCTATACTGGCATTAATAAAATCAGAAGGACTCGCATATGGAAAATGGCTCATATAACCCGTTTCTAGTGGCACAATCGCAATTCGACAAAGTTGCCGACAAACTTAACCTTGATGACAGTTTACGCCAAATTTTGCGTGAGCCTATGCGCGAATACCACTTCACCATCCCCGTAAAAATGGATGACGGCACCACCCGTGTTTTTAAAGGCTACCGCGTGCAGCATAACGATGCCCGCGGCCCGGCTAAAGGCGGTATCCGCTTCCACCCACAAGAGACCGTCGATACCGTCCGCGCTCTGGCCATGTGGATGACCTGGAAATGCGCGGTCGTCGATATCCCCCTCGGTGGCGGTAAAGGTGGCGTCATTTGTGATCCACCCAATTTGAGTGAGCGCGAGCAGGAGCAGATCTGCCGCGGCTGGGTACGCCAGATAGCCCGCAATATCGGGCCGGTAAATGATGTCCCGGCACCCGATATCATGACCAACGGCCAGCACATGGTGTGGATGCTCGACGAGTTTGAAACCATGCACGGTGGCCATTACCCCGGTTTTATTACCGGCAAACCGGTCGGCATGGGTGGCTCACGCGGACGTACCGAAGCCACAGGTTTTGGCATAAGCTATGTATTACGCGAAGCACTCAGAGAATTAGGTATCGATATCGCCAAAACCTCGGCCAGTGTGCAGGGGTTTGGTAATGTAGCACGTTATGTAGTGCAGAGCTACATCGAACTGGGCGGACGTATCACCGCCATCTCCTGCTGGGATCGAGAAGACAAAACAGCCTACACCTTCCGTAAAATGAGCGGTATCTCCCTTAATGAATTGCAAGGCATAACCGATAAATTCGGTACCATCGACAAGGTGCGCGCCGATGAACTCGGCTATGAACGCCTCCCGGGTAGCGCCTGGCTGGAGCAGGAGGTCGATATTATCATCCCCGCGGCACTGGAAAACCAGATCAATGGTGAAACCGTGCATAAGATCAATAAGAGTGTCAAAGTCATTGCCGAAGGTGCTAATGGCCCGACAACACCTGAAGCCGATGAAGTCATCAAACAACGCGGCATTTTCCTGCTACCAGACTTCCTGACAAACGCCGCTGGTGTCACCTGTAGCTATTTTGAACAGGTACAGTGTAATACCAATTACTTCTGGGATCGCGAAGAGGTGCTGCAAAAGCTCAACGCCAAGATGACAGAAGCCTTCAATGCTGTCAGTACTTTAGCGCGCACAGAAAATGTCTATATGCGCGATGCCGCCTATATGATCGCCGTTAAACGTGTCGCCGAAGCTGTCCGCCAACGCGGCTGGGCATGATCCACCACAGGTGCCAGCATGAACAACCGTAATAATATGTTGCGTGTAATCCGCTTTGAAAAGCCCGATTACATCCCTGTATATTTCCACATTAATAGTTCATGCTGGCACCATTACGACCAAAACGCGACACTATGTCACGCTATGGGCGAATAGCTGTGCAATTTTGTCACATACGCCTCTATAAAAGTGCGCCAAATCACCCTTTTTCGCCCAAAAACACCCGTTTTCAGCTTTGGCACGCA
>JAAYNR010000311.1 GCA_012520735.1 Lentisphaerota bacterium
CCGGCTAATCTGGTTGCTGACAATACGGCAATGAGTTACCAGTCCAGCCGTCATATAAACACCGGCACCACGGCGCGCAGGGCTATCACTAGCGCGGGTTTGATCGGCTGTATTGGCGATAATCAGGCAGTTGCTGACTACCCCGTCGGCGACATTCATATAGATACCACCACCAAGTGAATTCACATTATTGCCACCCTGACGAACATCATTAGAGGCGATGGTTGAGTTTATAAGCAATACTTCTCCGCCGATATAAACCCCACCACCATAGCCATGCGAGTTTGCCGAACCCCAGGCCTCATTACCTACGATTTCACAGCTATCGATAACACCGCCCGTAGCGTAGATACCGCCACCTTTAGGTTGCGCCGTTCCATTGGCTCTATTGTTGGAGATAATTGAATTTTCCACCCGTCCCCCCTGCATCCAAATACCCGCACCTAAAATAGTAGCATCACCACTACTACGCCGAATATTATTATCGCTGATTAGCGAGTTACGGACAATCCCTGTATTCATCTGTACTCCACCGCCCACATCACTGGTAATCCACCCTCCGGTAATGGTGAATCCATCAATAATTGCCTCAACATGATCCAGTGTAAAAAGACGGAAAAGAGGAGCTACACTACCGCCAACTCGCTGAATTGTTGTCACCTCGCGTCCGTTAACACTCCGAATGGTAAGCGGTAAACTCACCACAATCTCATTGGTTATCATGTAAACGCCGTTCGTAACCACAATCTGATCATACGCCCCTGCCACCTCTACAGCATCATGCAACGAGCCAAAAGCGGTTTCCCAACTCAAACCATCAGGCCCCTCGCCATCTGGAACTACATAAAAAACACCACTATCGGCTGAAATATGCCAAATACAATAGTCAAGTTCAGATAGAGCATAATCCCAGAGAGAGGAATAGTGGTACGGAGTAATGCCGATGGAAGACAATTAGCCTTAAGCCCTGCAACATGCGGCGCAAAGCACCGCTCAGGCAAATGCGCAGGTGATTGTCGCTGTCGCCCCTTGCAAGCCGTCGGCATGGGCCGCCAGGGTCAGCGCACCGGCAGTGCCGTCAGGACGTACCACCGCCATGGCGCGACCGCGCCAGAGGCGGCGCAGGTTGCCGCGATACGATTCGGTGGTACAGGGGTCGGCCGACGACACCGCCGCGATGGTCCCCGCCCCCTGCAGGGTGAAGTAGACCTGTTGCGCTGCGTCGGGCACCAGCACGCCATTGGCATCAAGTGCCCGCACGGTCACAAAGGCGAGGTCGTTGCGACACGCCCTGATGCTGGTGCGATCGACCTCCAGCTCTAGGCGCACCGCCGGTCCGGCCGTTTGTATGCTTTGCTCGGCCACCACCTCACCACCACGCCAGGCGATCGCCTGCAACGTCCCCGGCTCATACGGCACGGCAAAGGTAGCAATATAGCGTTGCGCGACGCTCGACGGCCGCCGACCCAGCGAACGGCCGTTGAGGCGCAGCTCAACCTCGTCGCAATTGAAGTAAACATCGACCTGCAGGTCAGTACCTTTGTCCACTGCCCAGTTCCAGCTCGCCTGCACATCGTGCCAACCCCAGGGGGAGACTTCCAGCTTAAAACCCTCCGGCAGTGGCGGGTGTACGGCAATGAACGGTTTTGTGGCAATGCCCCAGAGGATATCGCGATAGAACGATTGCGGACGTTTCCAGCCGCAGAGGTCAATATCGCCGCAATTGGCCTGGTGCCATGGCCAACCGGGCATATGGCCGATGCGCTTGCCCTCCTCATAGGTGCGACCGATGCCCGCTTCTCCGAGATAGTCGAGTGCGGTCCAGACAAAGTCGCCCACCACATGGGCGTTCTGCTCCACCGCTTGCCAATAGGTGAAGGCCTCTTTGGGGAACGACTCCGTACCAACGACAATCCGCTCTGGCAGACGCTTGTGATCTTCCACACCGGCGACAACCTCGTAGTTGTAGCCGCAGACATCGAGGTGGCTGAAAAGCTCATCAAGTTGCGACCATGGCCCAGCTCCCCACAAGTCACAGATGCCGGCAGTGACAGGACGGGTCGGCTCATGCTGACGCACAAAGTCGGCCAGCATTCCGGCGATGCGTGCCCCCTCAGGGTGGCCGCGCTCGATCAGCTCGTTGCCGATGCTCCAAAGGATGATCGAAGGGTGGTTACGGTCACGCCGCAACATGCTCAACATATCACGTTGCCACCAGTCGTTGAAACGACAATGGTAGTCGAAGGGTATTTTCTCAAGCTGCCATACATCAAAAGCCTCGTCCATCACCAACATCCCCAGGCGATCGCAAGCATCGAGAAAGGCCGGCGACGGCGGGTTGTGGGCGCAGCGCACCGCGTTGTAGCCACTCGCTTTTAACAGCTCTACCTTGCGCTCCTCGGCGCGGTCAATGGTCTGTGCGCCCAATGGGCCGCAGTCGTGGTGTACGCAACCGCCCTTTAGCTTCAACGGCACGCCGTTCAGCACAAATCCTTCGCTGGCCGTAAAACTGAACGAGCGGATGCCAAAGGTGACGCTCTCCTCATCCCGACCGTCACCAGTCGTCAACGTTACCTTCACCGTGTAACAATGGGGTGTCTCAACCGACCATCTGGCTGGCGTTTTAACCTGTACACTCCCTTCGGCCACCACCTGACTACCCGCCGCTACGCTCACCGCCTTCTCCGTCCTGGCCACCTCCTTACCAGTGGGATCGCAGATAGCCCAGGCGATGGTAGCCCGCCCCTCTTTGTCCGTAGTATTGTGCACTTCGCTGCAGAGGCACACGTCGGCAACATCGGCACTTACTTCAGGCGTAGAGACTGCCGTGCCCCACGGTTCAAGATAGAGTGCCGGCTTCACATGAAGCCAGACATGGCGGTAAAGCCCCGAACCCGAATACCAGCGGGTATGCGGCGCACCGCTGGTGTTGAGGCGCACGGCCAGCACATTGAGTTTGTCGAACACCAGCAAATCACTAAGATCTACCACAAAGCTGGTGTAACCATAAGGGTGTTCGGCCAACACGCGGCCATTCAGCCACATCTCTGCGTTGTGGTACGCCCCTTCAAATTCGAGTAAAACTCGCTGGCCACGCCACGCTTCCGGGGCACTGAAACTCTTGCGATACCACCCCATGCCGTCAGTGAAAAAGCCGCCGTTGGCGCCTGATGGATTATCGGCATGACGCGGCAGTTCGATGCTCCAATCGTGCGGCAAGTCTAGCTTACGCCACGAGCTGTCATTAAAATTCGGTTCTAACGCCGCGCGCAGCTCATCGAGTTTGTTGGGGTTAGTCAGGGCGAAACGCCAATCAGCATCAAAACAAGTACGTGCCATCTTTCACTCCTCTATTATGTGGTTCATAATTAACTGTTAATCCAAAAATTTTCGTTAACACCATGCAACGGCGTGGTTGAGTCAGATTACATGGCAATCGTCATCCTTTACTTAAAGGTGAATAAATGCAACAACTTCAAGAACGCCAAATTATGCCACCTTATCCCTAACATTGCAACACATAGCCGATTAGTAGCTAACCCGCCCGTTAGCTACTGTCAAAAAAACAAGAAGTTCAAGCAGCTATCTTCATAAGTTGTTGCGTTGAAGCAGCTAAGGCAGCATTGAGAGTCATCGTCAACTCTCTTCCTTTTAAAATCTGCTTTCCAAACGCGCAGCGTTTTTATTAAAACTGCGGGAGTCCATACAAGTGACAGATATGTTAAGAGAATAAGATTTATATGCTGTACAACATTTGGTTACGGCTGTAAGCAGTTTTAGAAGATAAGTGCCACTCATTGACTATTGGGGTAAAGGTCATAATTATGAGTTCACCACCATTTTCCTCCACTACCTTGTTAAACATTTTACCAAAATTCTCATCATACTCCTCCAGTGAGACA
>JAAYNR010000138.1 GCA_012520735.1 Lentisphaerota bacterium
GCGGTCTCGGAGAGACACGCCCTACCACAGCGGCGTACGCCGCTGCGTGGGGCCGCTGGCAGTTATGAGCGGACGCGGTCGACATATTCACCGTTACGGGTGTCGACACGGATGGTGTCGCCTTCATTAACAAAGAGAGGGACGGGTAGTTCGTAGTCGCCCTCAATAGTAGCCGGTTTGGTCACTTTACCGGCAGCGGTGTTGCCGCGGGCACCGGGGTCGCAGTGGATGATTTTACGCTCAACAAAGTTGGGAAGGGTGACCTCAATTGGTTCATCGCTGAAATAGAGGACCTCACACTCCATGTCTTCAATCAGGAAGAAACGGTCGCGACCGAGAGTCTCGGCACTCATCTCTACTTGTTCGTAGTTCTCATCGGTGAAGAAGTATGAATCGCCGACAGCGTAGGAGAAGTGGACAAGCCGCTGGCTGAGGTCGGGTTTTTCAAATTTGTCGTTGGAGCGGTAGCTACGGCTCATGGTGGTGCCGTTGAGCATGTTTTTGAGTTTACAGTTGTAGATGGCCTGGCCTTTACCGGGCTTGCTGAATTCAAAGTCGGTAACTACCCAGGGGGCACCGTCAATCAGTAGTTTTATCCCTTTACGGAGGTCGGAAACGTCGTACATAGGCAAAATCCTTTCGTGTTTTAAATCTTTAACATACAAAGCGTGGCGTTGACTGTCAAGGGTCAGGTGATGTTTTTTGATATTTTTTCGATGTTCTGCTTGTAAAAATGGCAAAAAAGGGGGATACTGCAGGTGTATTTGATGTTTTAGGAGGGGGTTTGGTGTTTATGGCACGAAAAGGTATTATTCTGGCAGGTGGGGCGGGTACGCGCCTCTTTCCTGTTACACAGGTGATGTGTAAGCAGTTGTTGCCGGTGTATGATAAGCCGATGATCTACTACCCGCTTTCAACGCTGATGCTGGCTGGCATCAGAGAGGTGCTGATTATTTCGACTCCGGAGGCGACGCCGGTTTTTGAGCGGTTGCTAGGTGATGGTGCCAGATTGGGGATGGCTATCTCTTATAAGGTACAGGATGTGCCGAACGGGTTGGCACAGGCGTTTGTGCTGGGACGGGAGTTTATAGGTGATGATCCGGTGTGTCTGATACTTGGGGATAATATTTTTTATGGTGATGGATTGTCGCGGCTGGTGACAAAGGTGAGCGAGCGACCCGGAGCAACGGTGTTTGGGTATTATGTGCACGACCCTGAGCGGTATGGGGTGGTGGCGTTTGATGCGGGCGGCAAGGCGGTGTCGATAGAGGAGAAGCCGGCAGAGCCGCAATCGAACTATGCGGTAGTGGGGCTCTATTTTTACGACAATGATGTGGTGGATATTGCGGCGCAATTAAAGCCGTCGGCGCGGGGTGAGTATGAGATCACCGATGTAAACCGGCACTATTTGCAGCAGGATAGGCTCAATGTGCAGTTGCTGAGCAGGGGCTATGCCTGGCTCGACACCGGCACACACGACTCACTGGCCGATGCGACGGCTTTTGTTAAGGCGATACAGGATCGGCAGGGGCTGAAGATAGCGTGTTTGGAGGAGATCGCCTGGCGTAAAGGTTTCATAAATCATGAGCAGTTTGGTGCGCTGGCGCAGGAGTTGCAGAAGTCGACCTATGGTGACTACTTGCAGCAGATATTAAAACGTGAGTGTAACAGGGGCATGGCGCGTTAGCGGAGAGGTTTGAGTTATAAGGAAGCTTTATGTTTGACAGAGTGTTAATGGTGCTGTGTGCTGGCGGGTTGCTGGTGGCGGGTTGCAGGCGTCCGATAGCAGCGGCTGACGCGCACGAGCGGTCGGGGCCGGAGTTTGAGCGGGCTGTTGCGCTGGAGCAGGTAGGACGGCTCGACGATGCCATAGATCTGTATGAGCAGATATTGTTTGACCATCCGCGCAAGATTGTGGCGCATTTGCATCTGGCACTGTTGCTCCATGATCATCGGCACGACTACATAAGCGCAATTTACCACTACAAGCGATATATTAGTTTGCGTCCGGGCGGAGAGAAAGATGAGACTGTGACCAGACGAATCAGGTTGGCAGAGCAGTTGCTGGGGGCGCAGTTCGGGCGGCGCAGTGATATTAATACCGGAGCCAATCAAAAGGAGATGGCAGCGGAGATCGACAAGCTGAATGGTAGGATAACGGCGTTGGAGGGGGAGAAGCGGACGTTGGTTGACGAGCGTGATAAGTTGGGCAACGAGCTGAAGGAGTCGCAGGCAGAGGCGCAGCGTTTGCGTCGATTGGTTGATAAGCTGCAGATGGTGGCAACTGATGATGCGGGGGCCGGGAAGCCTCGCGGGTCGGTTTTGTCGCGGATGCGCACTCGGCGTGAGGGGGTGGAGGAGGCGAGCAGTAAATCGGCCAAACTGCCACCATTGGGGAGCGATGCTATCGCGGCGGCGCGGGCTGAGGCAGAGCGGCTGGCAGCAGGTGATGACAGTGTGGTTGAGGTGCCGGCTGCGGGTGGCCGTGGTAGTGACAAAGGGGGCGCGCGTGCGGCTAATACGGCAAAGACCGTTACTTATGTGGTACAGCCGGGGGATACACTTTTCCGTATTGCAGAGCGCCATTACGGCGATGGTAATGCCTGGAAGCGGATACGCGATGCTAACCGCAAACAGATAAACCTTGATGGTCAGGTGCGGGTAGGTCAAGTATTGGTGATACCATGAGGCGGCGCAACACCAGAGTATTCAGGTATGGGCGGGAGTCGGGCGAGGTTCTGCTTGAGAACGGTGCCCAGCGGAGCTGGCGGTTGGCGACACGAGACGAGGGGAGCGGTCGCAGCGGGTTGGCTTTATCGTCACGCGGCAGACGTGGTTTGCGGCGTGGTGAGGATATTGGCCATTACATGTTTGCCGGCGGGATGCGTCAACATGCTAGTGCCCATGCTGAAGATATTAAGGCACGGCAGCGGCGACTGGCGATAATCATCATGTTGGGCTTTGCGGCGGCGTGGCTGGTGTTGCGCTGGTTGCCGCTGTAACAGACGGCCCGTTTACTGTAACAGCCAGGCTTGGTAGACAGGTATAGCTCGGGCGATTTGGTCGAGCTCAATCCATTCGTCCTTAGTGTGCGCCTGGGCGATATCACCGGGGCCAAAGATAACGCTGGGGATGCCGGCTTCATCCTGCATGAGTCCGGAGTTGGCGGCCCATGGTACGCCAATTACTTCG
This sequence comes from Lentisphaerota bacterium, assembly GCA_012520735.1. Taxonomy (GTDB): domain Bacteria; phylum Verrucomicrobiota; class Kiritimatiellia; order RFP12; family JAAYNR01; genus JAAYNR01. The sequence continues at coordinate 3,193 of JAAYNR010000138.1, forward strand.
GGTGCGGCGTGGCCCACACTGACACAGGCCTGAGCGAGGCTGGTGACGAGCTGGTGTGAGGCGTCGATTGAGAAGGGGGGATACTCTTCGAACGGTTCAATAAGGGCATCGGGGAACCAGCGTTGCAACATCTCTTTAACTGCCGCGCCGGTTTGGCCGGGGATCAGTCGCCAATCGACCTCGATTACGCAGTGGTCGGGGACCACATTGACTAGTTGACCGCCACGGATATTACCGACACTCATGGTGGGATATCCCAGAAGAGGATTATGATAATCGGCCAGAGTGGGGAGGATGTCGTCCTCCAATGCCGCCAGAATCTGGCGCATAGCGTAGATGGCATTGCTACCCAATTGCGGAGTAGAGCTGTGTGCGGCCTGTCCATGAGAGGTGATGCGGGTACGGTAAGCCCCTTTATGGGCACGGACAATACGCATGATTGTAGGCTCGCCCACGATTACTGCGGCGCCTTCAGGGAGAACCTTGGCCAGAGCACGGGCACCTTCGCCGCCCGATTCCTCACGGCAGGTAGAGGCGACGATAACATCATAAGGGAGTCGACCCATGGTTTGAGCCTGACGTACTGCCAGCAGCATAGCTGTAAGCGCACCCTTGGTATCGCACGCGCCACGGCCGTAATAGCGACCGTTGGTGGAGTCGTAGCGGGCATCGACGGTACCGTCGACGGTGTCGCCATGCGCCTCTAAAACGCGGGTTTGGGAGCTGGAAGCCCCGCGAAACAGTGCTCGGAAGTTGACCCGGCCTGGGAGTATCTCATCGATAAACGTGGTAGCACCCCATTTTTGTGTGAGAGTAGCGAGAAATTGAGCCTGAGGGGCTTCAGTGGTGTGGGTGTCGAAGGCGACAAGCTTGGCAAGGAGATCGAGTATTTCGTTGTTCATAAGAGGCCTGTTGTTAGTAAAATCATTACAAGTGATGATACTACCAGATGGTGTGTGGAGTCCAGCGTGAAAGTAAGCAATAGGTGAATAGGTAATGAGTAAATTCACCACAAAGAGAGCATATAGGGAGGGCTCATGCCTGGGGATTAACCATGAAGGGGTACGAATGAGCACGAATGGCGGCTGATGCAGTCGACAAAGCTCACGATAAATAACAGAGCCCTGTGAAACCTTGAAGGATCGAGGTGGTTTTCGTTTAAGCGTAGGCAAATACACTTACTCGTGATCCTTAATCGAAGAGTGAAGGTGGAAAGCGCGTTATTTGTGACAGGTTGTAATTTTTTTTTACATTGCGCTTGCATGTGCGGTGGTGAGCTTGGTACGCTTTGGCATGTTGCCACGCTTAGTGGGCATTGGGCACAGTTTAGACATCATTTTTTTTGGGGGGCGTATGCGGCGGCATGATACAGTTGTAATAGTAGATTTCGGTGCGGCTAATGGTCAGGCAGTAGCCAAGGCGATACGGGCTTTGAATATTTATTGTGAAGTGGTGCCGTATTTTGCAACGGCTGAGAGGATCGCCGGGTTGAAACCGGCGGCGTTGGTGTTGCAACGTGGTACAGTATGTGGTGCCACTACTATGGAGCGTGTGGCAACGGCTGATCCTTACAGTTTTGGTGTGCCGGTGCTCGATATGGCCTGTGAGGCGGCTGATGCAGCGGCTTTGGAGAATTTTCTGGTGGTACGGTGTGGCTTAAAGCGTGACTGGACAGCTGACTCTTTTATTGAGGTGGCGGTTGAGCGTATCAGGGCGGCGGCGGATGGTGGCAAGATGTTGCTGGCGATGTCGGGCGGGGTAGATTCATCGGTCTGTGCCGCTTTGGCGCATCGTGCTGTGGGGAGCCAACTGGTGAGTGTCTATGTCGATCACGGGTTGATGCGCAAGGGCGAGACGGCCGAGGTTTGCGATGTTTTTGGTAAGCAACTGGGAATAGAGTTGAATCATATTAATGCTGCCGATCGTTTTCTGGCGCGATTGGCCGGGGTGGTAGACCCGGAGCAGAAGCGGCGGATTATCGGTGAGGAGTTTATCAGGGTTTTTGAGGAGGCTGCTCTGGGTGCCGGTAATCCTGAGTATCTGGTGCAGGGGACTATCTATCCCGATATTATTGAGAGCGGTGCGGGTGGTGGTAAGGCAGTAAAGGCGCACCATAATGTAGGGGGATTGCCGGAGCGGATCGCCTTTAAGGGGATCATAGAGCCGCTGAAATACCTTTTTAAGGATGAGGTGCGACAAGTGGCATTGGCGTTGGGGATACCGGCCTCGATTGCGATGCGTCAGCCGTTTCCGGGACCGGGGTTAGCGGTGCGCTGTATTGGTGAGATCACCCGTGAGCGCCTCGATATTTTACGGGAGGCCGATGCGATTTTCCGGGCGGCCGTGGTTGAGGCTGGTCTGGAGCGGATCGCAGGTCAGTACTTTGCAGTATTGACTAACAATCGCTCGGTGGGGATGGATGAGGGTGGCAGAACATACGCTTATACGGTGGCGTTGCGAGCCGTGCAGACGAGTGATTATATGCAGGCACGTTTTGTACGGATACCTATGGAGGTGCTGGCGGCGGTGTCGGGCAGGATCACAGCTACTATACCGCAGGTGAATAGAGTAGTTTATGATATTACCGATAAACCACCGGCAACAATAGAGTGGGAGTGAGGAGATGGGACAGAGCGACACACCCTTCCGGAATGAGCGGCATAAGGTAGATTTTTGTGTAGTTGGTGGTGGTTTGGCTGGGATGTGTGCCGCTATTGCGGCGGCACGTAGCGGGGCTAAAGTGGCATTGATGCATGACCGGCCGATGCTGGGCGGTAATGCGTCGTCGGAGATTCGGATGTGGGTGTGCGGGGCGCACGGAGAGGATATGCGCGAGACGGGCATCATTGAGGAGATGATGCTGGAGAACCACTATCGCAATCCCGACCGGGTTTTTTCGATCTGGGACAGCATTATGTATGAGTTTGTCCGTTTTGAGCCCGGTATTACTCTATTGCTTAATTGCTCCTGTAATGATGCCGCTATGGAGGGTAGGCGGATTGTCAGTGTAACAGGGTGGCAGACAACTACGCAGAAGTGGCATACGGTAGAGGCCGAGCTGTTTGCCGATTGTTCCGGTGACAGCGTGCTGGCACCGTTGACCGGAGCCGATTTTCGAATGGGACGTGAGGCTAGGGCTGAATTTGGTGAGGACATCGAGCCGGAGCAGGCCGATGCCTGTACGATGGGGATGAGTTGTCTGATTCAGTTGCGGCAGACGGTCAAGCCGCGTCAGTTTGTGGCACCGCAGTGGGCTAATGTTTACCACACGCCTGATGATCTGCCGAACCGCGCCAGCACGATCGCGAAAGCGGGTAACTTCTGGTGGTTGGAACTGGGAGGTGAAGCCGACTCAATTCACGACACCGAAGAGGTACGCGACGAGCTGCTCAAGGCGGCCTTTGGGGTGTGGGACTTTATCAGAAACCGCTATCCCGATCCCGAGGCGGTGAACTGGGAGTTGGACTGGGTAGGCTTTTTGCCTGGCAAGCGGGAGAGTCGGCGCTATCTGGGCGAATATATCATGACGCAGAATGATGTGCGGGCTGAGGGGCGCTTTGAGGATGTTATCGCTTATGGTGGCTGGACAATGGACGATCACCATCCCGGTGGCCTACGTTGGCCGGGATTGCCGACACTGTTTCATCCGGCTCCTTCGCCTTACGGTATACCGTATCGTTCTCTCTATTCACGTAACATAAAAAATCTCTTCTGTGCCGGGCGTAATATCAGCGTCAC
>JAAYNR010000163.1 GCA_012520735.1 Lentisphaerota bacterium
ACTAAGGCATTCCCGCATTAAGGCATTTTTCACGCTTCACCCTTCACCCTTCCGTCTATTCAGTGGGTAATAATCGTCTAAGAGCATGCGTTTAGCCGCGGATTTTGTTCTCTTTACGCCGTTTCTCAATGATCTGCTCAGTGAGTTCATATGGGACGGCCTCGTAACGCTCAAAAGTCATCACAAAGGCACCGCGCCCTTGAGTTAAGGTGCGGATTGTATTGGAGTAGCCAAACATCTCGCCCAGCGGTACCATGCCATCGACAATCTTAGCACCACCCTTGTCCGACATCCCCTCCACACGACCACGACGCTGACACAGCGAGCTGGTAGCAGCTCCCATGAAGTCCTCAGGGACTGTCACCTCTACCGCCATCACCGGCTCAAGAAGCTGTGGCACAGCTTTGAGGAACAGTTGACGGAAACAGACGCGTGCCGCCTCGATAAAGGCGAATTCACTGGAGTCTACTTCGTGTGCTGAGCCGTCGTACACCACCACTTGCAGGTCGACGATCGGGTAGCCGGCATAGGGGCCGGACTCCATCGCCTTGATAACACCTTTCTCGACTGCCGGGATATACTCTGTAGGAATGGTGCCACCGCGGACATCGTTGATAAACGTAAAGCCGCTCCCTGCTGGCTGAGGGATGAGCTTGAGACAGACGTGTGCATATTGACCGCGCCCACCCGACTGCTTGACATGACGGTATTCGCCGTCGATCTCCTGCGTAATAGTTTCGCGGAAGGCGACTTCCGGACGCCCCACTTCACAACCCACTTTAAACTCACGACGCAGCCGGTCGACAATAATCTCAAGGTGCAATTCACCCATACCCGAGATAACCGTCTCGTTGGTTTCAGGGTCGTAGTTGACCACAAAGGTGGGGTCTTCATCGGCCAGCGACCGTAAGGCATTACCGAGCTTTTCACTGTCATTACGTGTGGCAGGGCGGATCGAAATCGAAATCACCGGAGCGGGGAACTCAATACTCTCCAGAACAATCGGTTTGGCTGGGTCGCACAGAGTATCACCGGTACGTGTCTTGCCCAGACCAAGCACAGCCACAATATCTCCGGCATAGGCCGCCTCAATCGACTCCTGCCTATTGGCATGCATCCGCAACAAACGCCCCACACGAACATCAAACCCCTGTGAGCTATTACGATAAGAAGAGCCGGCCTTGAGGGTACCCGAGTGGATACGAAGGTAGATCAGTTTACCCATGTGCTTGTCGGTAGTGACCTTAAATGCCAGAGCCGAAACAGGGGCGGCATCGTCGGGCAGCCGTACGTTGTCGGGATCGTTAACAGCACAGACAGGAGCTACATCAAGCGGCGACGGCAGATAGGCGCAGATGCCATCCAGCAAAGGCTGTATACCTTTGTTTTTAAAAGCTGTACCACAGAAAACAGGGATAATCGACCGGGCAATAGTCCCTTTACGCAACGCTGCCATCACCTCTTCGAGGGATATCTCTTCGTCAGCAAAAAACTTCTCCAGTAGAGCTTCATCCTGCTCAGCAGCCTTCTCGATTATGTTATTGCGCCACTTACGACACTCCTCCAGCAAATGTGCCGGAATTTCGCCATAGGTCATATTGACACCATGTGACGACTCATCGAAAATACAAAGCTTCATCTGCAGCAGATCGACTACACCCTCAAAGTCTTCACCGCCACCCACAGGATAAACCATTGGTACGGGGTTACCGCCCAATTCACTGGCAATCTCCCCCACTACGCTGAAAAAATCGGCTCCTACGCGATCCATCTTATTGACAAAACAGAGCTTTGGCACCTGATACTTCTCCGACTGTCGCCACACCTGCTCTGTTTGCGGCTGCACGCCACCCACAGCGCAGAACAGGGCTACGGCGCCATCCAGTACCCGCAGCGACCGCTCGACCTCTGCCGTGAAGTCGACGTGCCCGGGCGTATCGATCAAACTTATCTGATGCCCCTTCCACTCCACTACAGTAGCCGCCGAAGCTATAGTGATGCCCCGCTCCTGCTCCTGAACCATAAAGTCCATAGTAGCGGCACCGTCGTGAACCTCTCCCAGTTTATAGTTTTTACCGGTATAAAAGAGAATACGCTCACTGCATGTGGTCTTGCCGGCATCAATATGAGCCATAATACCGATGTTACGTACTTTATCTAATGGTGTGCTTCGCGACATAAAATTTGAATCTCCGTAAAAAAAGTCTTGTATTATAACATAATTATGAGGTTATAGGAATAAGTGACTGAGATAATTTTCAGCCATACTGTTAGGCGGGCGTGAACCTGATGAAACTTGTGAACAATCGATTTTGTTTTTGTTCAGTAGGTCCCGCCCATGCCACCGGGGAGAAATGGCGTACCCTCCCAGGTGGCGGTCGGCGACCATGGGAGGTCGCCTTCATGGGGATTGCTCATGCAACCACTCAGAGTGATCAGGCCAATGATCAACAGCGAGGCTCCAAGCATTCGGTGCATGTTGGTCTTAGAAATAGACCACATCGTTTTGCTCCAATGGTACTTGTTGCCAGTCGATGAGAATGTCAGCAATGACCAGCCCCTGGTCACGCACTCTCTGGCGCAGACGGATCCGAGTCACAAAATCACCCGAAGCCGTCTCCAAACCCGGCCGGCGCACCATCATCTCAATCTGCGGCAGGCCACGCGAGAGGTCTTCGCCAAGCAGTTCTCGCATAAAGTCAGAGTCAAACTCAATCACAGCAAACTTGAGGTTGTCATCAAACGCCACAACCTTCCCTTTGTCACCAGGGCTCAGAGCATTTTCTAGATTATCGGCAATGGCACTGCCTCCACCTGAACCGGCCACCGTCACGCCGGGACGGGGATTCATCAGCTTTTCAACTTGCTTATGCAAACTGGCAATGGTTGTATCGCGGTTAAGGATAGTCTCTTTCTGGTGCTCAATTTCAGCGGTTTTCTCGGCAACCTCGGCCTGAAGGTCGGCCACTTCAGCGTTAAGGTTCTCGACTTCACCCTGCAACTTAGCCTTTTCACCCTCAAGACGGGCTATAGTAGCGTTGAGATCTTCAATAGTTTTTTTATCAATCCGGCTGTTACGCTTGAGCCGGTTGTGCTCATTGATCACATCCACCAGCTCCTCGCGCACTTTGCGCAATTCGGCGCGGGTAGTGTTCAATGTGGCATTTTGCGCCTTGGCACGGTCAAAGAGCTTATCCAGCACCTCTTGCATAGTTCCGGCACCACTGGTGGCATAGCGCCGCGGGTCACGAGGATCCTGCACCTTATTTCCCTCGGCATCCAACTGATAGTACTGCCGCAACTGTACCGCAACAGCGTCGGTATCATAATCAAGCGTAGGCAGATTATCCTGCTCCAGTTTAAAAGGATAATCACTCCAGAACGTGGCTGTTTCCGGATTCTCAATCTCCCGCGCACTCACCTCGGAGATATCACGCTCCGGCAGTGAGAGTGGCGTAACGTCGGCAGGCGGTTGCGATTCAATCGTCCGCGCAATGCGCTTGATTCCCTCTTCAAATTTATGCGCCCTGCCAACAAGTGCCTCGCGCTTACCCTTGATCATTATCTCCATGACAAGAGCCGCGACACCTATAACAAGCACTAAAACAACTAATACACGTAAGACCTTACCCATAGCTTCCTCAGGTTAAAAGTATAAAAACCGAGTCATCGGACATAGCCAAGGTAGACTAAAACAGGGGTAAATTGCAACACTAAAAAGTGAGTTTATGCAATTTAATTGTTTTTGCTCTCTCAAAGCCTCTCCTTGACGAACCCGATACAGTACATTCCCGGCAGTAATTTGCCCCTATTTCAACCAGTTTACACTGAAACTGTGACTCCCCGCAACTACCTTTACCGACTTACCATCAGGTAGAGTGACAGTAGCCGTGGTGTTGGCCGGTATTGTGACATCAAGGTGGAATTTGCCATCCTCAATGCGCCAGTGACTGACGATCTTGCCATAGCGTGACCTCAGTTCGCCCCTTGCCCAGGTGATCCCCTCGCCCGGCTGAGGTTTGATAATGATATGTTTATAGCCAGGGTTGGCGGCATCAACATCAATACCGGCCACCACCGCATAGAGCCACTCACCAATGGCACCGTAAGCGTAGTGGTTGAAGGAGTTCATCCCGGCATCACCAAACCCTTTGTCCAGAGTAAAGCTGTTCCAGCGCTCCCACATAGTAGTGGCTCCCTGCAGGATCGGGTAGAGCCATGAGGGGTATTCGCGCTGCAAGAGTAGACGATAAGCCACATCAGTACGACCAAATTCGCTGAGTACCGGTGCCAGCAGTGGAGTACCGACAAACCCAGTGGAGAGCTTCCAACCATGCCCTTCGATCTCTTTAAGCAGGTTTGCCAGGGCCGCCGGACGCTTGGACGGGGGCAGAAGATCGAATGCCAGTGCCAACAGATAGGCGGTTTGGGTGTCGCCCATAATGCGCCCATTGGGTGTAACAAACTCTTTGTTAAAGGCGGCACGGACCTCTCTGGCCAACGTGGTATACTCCTTGGCATGGTCTGTTTTACCGAGAATATGCGCTATTTTAGCCATAATCGTGGCAGTATGGGCAAAATAGGCGGTGGCAATCAAGTCACGCGGGGTGTTAGGTGATATCGCCAGCCAGTCGCCATATCTGGCTTGGGAGTGAATCAGATTTTTACTGGTTTTTTTACGCCAGGTGATCCAGGCGGCCATGGAGTTGTAACGCTGTTCAAGGATCCGTTTATCGCCGTAACTCAGATAAACCACCCACGGACATATCACCACCGCGTCTGCCCAGGCTGCCGCTCCGATCGAAGATGGCGGCGTGCCGTCGGCATTGAGATGATGGAAAATATCGGGAACCACGTGGGGAACCACGCCTGTATGATACTGCGCGTCTTCCACATCAAGGCACCATTTGTTGAAGAAGGCGGCAACATCACGGTTGAAACACCCGGTGCGGGCGAAAACCTGAGCATCGCCGGTCCATCCCAGCCGCTCGTCACGCTGCGGACAGTCGGTCGGAACCTCAAGGTAGTTGCCGCGCTGTCCCCAGACGATATTCTGCTGTAATTTATTGACCAGTTCGTCTGAACATTCGAAATCGCCTGTTGGCGGGATATCGGTATGTATGACTACCCCGGTTACATCACCGGAGCGTGGTTTTTCACAGAGTCCGGTAAGCTCTACATAGCGAAAACCGTGGAAGGTGAAGCGGGGCTCCCAGACCTCCTCCTGATCGCTTTTGCAGATGTAGGTGTCGATACACTTGGCGGAGCGGAGGTTTTCAGTGTAGAGGGTACCGTCGGCATTGAGCATCTCAGCATAGCGGATAGTGATCGCTCGCCCCGCATGTGCCCTTACGCGGATCCGCGCCCACCCTACCATATTCTGCCCAAGATCAAAGACATGAACCCCAAATTCCGGCTCGCTCTGCTCCACCACGGCCAACTCTTCCTGTCGCCGTACTGCGGCCATACGCCAGGCACTTAAAGTCGCTTTTGCCGGCGGTTCAAATAGTGTTACCGGCTCCCAGGCGGAGTCATCAAAGCCAACAGTGTGCCACCCCTCGCTCTCCAGGCGAGCATCGTAGAGCTCACCATCATAAAAATCGCCGCTCAAAATCGGCCCAGTAGCCTGACACCACTGGTCATCACTACAGATAGTCACGCGCTTACCGTTCGTATAAGTCACCTCAAGTTGCGCCAACAACGAGAGCTGTTCGCCGTAAATAGCGCGCTGTTTACTGAGGTTGCCGGCATACCAACCGTCAGCCAATATCGCACCGATAACATTATCGCCCGGTACCAACGCCTCGGTTACATCGTAAACCGCCACCTGATACCGCTTGTTGTAATTGGTCCAGCCCGGTGCGAAATAGTCGCCCCCTACACGGGCACCATTTAGATAACACTCAAATATACCACGAGCCGTTACATAGAGGCGTGCCCGCGCAACCCCCTCATCAAGGGTGAAGCTACGACGCAGGTAAGGACTCGGCAACGAACTCTTTTTTTCGGGTGTATCCCGCCCAATCCACGCCGCCTGCCAATCGCGTTTCTGCAGCAAACCCATGGAAAAGTGAGCCGTTTCGCTCCACTCTGTCACCTCTCCATCGAGATCCCACACCCGCACACGCCAGAAAACCTCAGTGCGTGAGGTCAGCCGCTTGCCGTCCCAAATTATATCGAGCGACTCATCACCGGCCACCCGCCCACTATCCCAAAGGTCGGGCTTGATCTCAAGCTTCTCTCTGCTCGAAGCCGCCACCACCTGCCAGGCTGTCTGCCTTGCCGCTGGCCGATCATCCTCCAGCCGCCACGACAACCGTGGAGCCCTCTCGTCAAGACCAAGCGGGTTGACAAGATGCTCACACTTAAGCGCTACAGGGAAAACTGTTTTGTTCATGTTGTTCCTCTCATTCATTGCGATACAAATCTACTCTGTTTTACGATAAGTTCTACTATAATTAAGCGGGGCTTTCAGCTTAGGGCTGTTGACTGCTGTTTTAACAGTTAATACCACGCCGCTCTCGTCGAGTGTGAATATCTGGGTGCACCCCCCATCGTCTGCCTTTATTGTCTGAACCAATGACGTTTTATTAGTAACAGCAAATGAGGCCTGATACTCTTTACCATCATCACCAACCCACCTGGCTGCTGCACCGCCAAGCTCTACTTTAAAATCAGGAAGCTCCGGACGGATGAAGCTTACGCCAGAGTCACTGATAGTGATGGTGAACTCGTCCCATTGACGTGTCACATTGCGGAGACGTGGCCGGGCAATAGGTCTGAGAAGGCGTGACATCTCCACCACAGCCTGTTCAACCGCATTTGCGACAGCCTCTGCCTCTCCTTCAGTTGGAGCGTAGCGATAAGTACCACTCATTTTACTGAATGGTTCTCCACAGACTACACCGGCAACGACCAAAGCCGCAGCCAACAGCAGTTGTCGCCTCATCATTGCGCCCCCATTGCTTTAGCCAGCTCCCTGCCAAAGGCACTGCACGAAATCTCCGTAGCATCCTCCATCAAACGGGCAAAATCATAAGTCACCGTTTTATTACCAATAACCGTATCCATGGCAGCTATCAGCTTATCCGCCGCCTCATGCCACCCCATATAACGGAACATCATCTCACCCGAGAGGATCAATGAACCGGGGTTAACCTTATCAAGTCCCGCATATTTAGGAGCCGTACCGTGTGTCGCCTCAAACACCGCCGCCCCGGTCAGATAGTTGATATTACCACCCGGTGCAATCCCAATACCACCAACACAAGCGGCCAGAGCGTCTGAGATATAGTCGCCATTCAGATTAAGCGTTGCAATTACACTGTACTCCGCCGGGCGGGTCAGAATCTGCTGCAAAAACGCATCAGCTATAACATCCTTAACAACTATTTCATGCCCCGTCTTGCGGTTTTTAAAGCTATGCCATGGGCCGCCATCCAACGGCTGTGCACCATACTCATCAACGGCCAGAGCATAACCCCAGTCACGGAAGCCACCCTCGGTGAATTTCATTATATTCCCCTTGTGCACCAGTGTCACCGAGGGAAGATCATTATCAATTGCATAATTAAGTGCCGCACGAACCAGACGTTTTGTCCCCTCAATAGAGACCGGCTTGATACCAATCGCAGATGTCTCTGGAAAACGGATCTTGGTAACACCCATCTCCCGCTGCAGAAAATCTACCACCTTGCCAACCTCACCACTCTCGGCCTGCCACTCAATACCAGCGTAAATATCCTCGGTGTTTTCCCGGAAAATAACCATATCTGTAAGATCCGGCCGCTTCACCGGCGACGGCACACCCTTAAACCACCGCACCGGACGAAGGCACACATAGAGATCAAGCTCCTGCCGCAACGCCACATTCAGCGACCTAAAACCACCACCCACCGGTGTTGTCAGCGGCCCCTTAATAGCAACGAGAAATTCCCGACACGCCTGCAAGGTCTCTTGCGGCAACCAGGTATTCGGGCCGTAAACGGCATTGGCTTTTTCACCGGCATAGACCTCCATCCACGCCACCTGCCGCTCACCACCATACGCAGCCGCCACCGCCGCATCCCAAGCCGTCATCGCTGCGGCAGTTATGTCAGGGCCAATACCGTCACCCTCAATAAAAGGTACAATCGGACGCTGCGGTACCTGCAGCCTGCCATCTGCCGACATCACAATCTTTTCACCATTCTCGGGAATTTTAATCTTCTCGTAAGCCACGCTTAACCTCCTTCAATGTAAATCTCAAGCTGACAAAATACCACAACACCCCCACTTAATCAATAAGAGACAATAACTTTTACCGGGGACAGAGAAGCTATGTCAGTGGAGACAATTCACCGCTTCTCAGCCTGCGGCCACGCCGCACCTCTAAAGTAAGGCAGTCTCGCTACCGGCTGTTCTTATCAGAAAATCGCTTTGGCGGGCAAGTAAGAGGTCCATTTCGTATCTATTTTACCCCCCCGCATTCCGTTATCATGATAAGTAGTCATCTGCCATAGCTCAATGCAAGACCATTATGGTGCCTCTCGGGGCCAAGACCTCGTAGCAACCGATGTCCGGTCTCCCACCCTCAATCCTTCTGGATCCATACAGATCAACCGCCCCGCTCATCCATGCCTGCGCCACACCGGCATTCACCAGAGGAGAGTCGCGATCCAAGTGATAGGCCTTGCCAACTTTTGGCGAAAATTGCGGATCAACGCTCATATTGCCATTTACCCCTGCATCGATTCCGCTCTCGGTGTTACAGTAACCCAGCGTGACACTCCCCACTATGTCAGACGTGTTGGCCCAAAATAACGTATTTGTCGCAGAAACACTCCCCGCAGCACGGTTCAGCCCCTCTTTGTAATTATTAACCACCGTGCCGCTCTGCAGAACTAACGTGCCGCCGCCATTGTGTATTCCGCCGCCCTGTGTCGTGGCCCGATTGCCCGCCAGCAGACAATTCCGCAACAATGCGCTTCCCGTATTGTAGAGTCCTCCGCCACGGTTGGCGGTATTATTGACGTCGTTATTATTACCCGCCAGCACACACTCGCTCATTGTCAAAGTCCCGGCATTGTAAACCCCGGCCCCCTGGCTTGGCCAGTTGCCTTGGCGCGATACCACCGTGTTGGACGCAACCAGACAGCGTGTCACGGCCACAACACTGCCGCTATCGATCGATAAGCCACTGCCAAGCGCGGTTTGTGTGCGCAAATAGTTGTTTGAAAAATTGCACTGCGTAAAAGCGACTGAACTGGCAGTCACCGCGACACCGCCGGCACGCTCTTCCAGCCCTGAGCCGAGATTGCAGTAACCGCCGGTAAAATCCAAATTACGGAACCCCCCGCCACTAACGCCATACAGCTCGACTACCCGGGTATTGGCTCCTGTCGCATCGATAACGCTCCGCCCGTCCGCAGCACCTTCGATTGTCACCCC
>JAAYNR010000240.1 GCA_012520735.1 Lentisphaerota bacterium
AAGTGGCCAACCGGGGCAGACTGTAAATCTGCTGGCTAATGCCTTCCTTGGTTCGAATCCAAGTCCCACCACCATTTTAACCCCGAGAACATCGGGGTTTTTCTTTTTTTAATATTTGGTGATAATATGCGTCTGTTCGTTGCTCTTAAATTACCTGAAGAGTTGAAGAAGCAACTGGGGCGGCTCTGCAAACCTTTTGCTGAAGTGGCCAGAGATACTAAATGGAGCCGTCCCGATCAACTCCACATTACACTAGCTTTTATCGGTGACGTTGCCCCGGCTTTTGTGCCACATTTGTGCAAAGGCTTGGATAGTGTTTGTGCGGCAATGTTGCCATTGGAGTGTGAGGCCACAGGGTTCGGTTTTTTTGGCAGTTTGCGTAACCCGACCATTCTCTGGGCCGGTGTGGAACCGGTTTACGAGTTGGAAGAGTTGCATGAAGCGTTATGGCGGGAGTTGCGGCGACTCGGCTACGAACGTTTAAAATATAAATTTCAGCCGCACATCTCACTAGCACGCTGTAAAGCCAAAACCCGCAACCCCGAAGTGCTGGAAGCTATGGACAGTTGTCCGGTACACCATTTTGGTTCGTGGGTAGCTGAAGGTGTGACGCTCTATGAGAGTATCGCTACAGCACAGGGGGCACGCTATCGGGCAGTTCACACCGCTTTGTTTGCCACGGAGTGAGGCAATAGAGGGGATTACTTCTCCAGCATAAAGTGACGATAGGCCTCAATCTCCTCCTCAGTAAAACCGAGCGAGAGGACATAGTATTTTATCTTATCGTGCAGGGTCTCACCGGGGTGCTGCTCAAAACCGTCGACCAGATGGTTAAAACGGAGCTCGTGATTAAAACCGGGGTTTTTGTTCCAGAAGCCGGTCACCTCCCAATCAAGATAAAGATCTTCAACTGCTACGCCAAGTAGGCCATTCAGAATAAAGGCGACTGCACCGGTGCGATCCTGCCCAGCGGCGCAGTGGAAAAACAGCGGATAGTTTGAGGTGTCGAGCAGGAAACGGAACAGCTTGGTAAATCCTTCACGTCCCGATTCGCTCTGCATTGCAGCGTAGGCATCAGATGGACAGAAGAACCAGCGGACAGAGTCGCCCAATGGGGAGCCGGTCATGCCGCGGCACTCAAATTCGCGCCGCAGCTCAACATCACTACGTATACCCAGATCCTCCAGCATATAGCGCTGACCCTCTTCGGTAATCAGCTTACTGCCGCAGATTACGCCTTTAATGAGATGGCTCAACTCGTCGATTCTGGCAATACCGATGGCGATGACTTTCTCGTTAGTCACAGGGTGGCGTATAACGCGCCATAAATTGTTGCGGGCTTCGGTAGCATGGTCGATCATCCTGACCAGTACCGCCCGACCATCAAAGTCCGGTGCCGCAGCGCAACACCACGTCCAAGAGGTTGATCCGCTTAAAACCTGAGCGGTGATCAGGTTACGCCCTTTTTTAACAGGTACAACTATATAATAATTTGTGGCAGATACTGGCGAGGCATCATTACTGGCCAGTTTATCGAAGATTTTCTGACCATTAATGCGGAGATTCCAATACCAGTCGGCACCACCGCCGAGCATCATAAAACCGTTGTGCGGGGCCTCAAACTCCTGCATCAGTAAAGCTGGGGCATCGAGTATTGTGGTATCAAAGATAAAAGTGCCGTTTTGATCAGTGGCTACAGACTCAGCAGTTGCACCGAGAAAAGTATCGGGAATGGTGGTAGTGGAGTCGAGTAACGACTCATGATCAGTAGCCTCATAGAGTTCTTTATCAGGGCGGAAAGCAGTCCAGGTATCATTAAGGAGGTAGGGGAGGAGGTTTTCATCGCTATAGTCCTCAAGCAGACCCTCAAGGAACTTTACGGTAGAGATCAGTCGTTCATCGGCTGCACGTTTAGGCTCATATGAGTCGGCCTTTGAGGGGTCATTACGGAGTTCATCAGCAGTAAAGATATCATGAGCGGCACAGTTGTTAAGATGACCGGTACGATACACCAACCCCTGACGCACTCTGGCATCATCGATGGTAGGCCAGCCACCGAGGTCGCGAACATTATCGACACCATCAATACGCAGCAGACGCGGTGGTGTGCTGTCGGTAATAAACGTCCCCACTGACGAGACAACGGTTTGGCCATTGGCGACAGCAGTAACTCGCCAAAAATATGTTTTAGCGATAAAGAGATTATCAACGGCAGCAAACTGATATTTAGTTTTAACCACAATCGGGGCGTTAAAATCAGACGAGAGGTCGATTTCAAGGGTATATGCAGCACTCTTCAAATCACAATGCCACGAGAAATTTATCTTTTGCGGCACTTGCCCGGCACTTTGCATCTCAAGCCGACACTCCTCATCGGCAAAATAGGCGATCCGTTCCTCACGCGGCATTACCAGATAAGCTTTATGGCGTTGGCTAAGTTGATGGACTATTTCATCAACAGCAGGTGAAAGCAGAGTGATTGTAAGCAAAGTCTCCCCCTTTAGTGTCAGTTTCCAAAACAAAGCGTAAAGTGAACCATATTAGCGGCATAAAGACAACAAAGAAAGCAAAGAAGAGCACATAGCGGTAGGGCGTGTTTCTCCGAAACCGCCGTTATCCCGGTGCGGCTTGCCGCACCGTTACCGGGGACAGAGAAGCTGTGATTACACGCAAAGTGCGCAGATTTTGCGGAAAATCAGGTGTGCCTCACCCTTATTTCAGGCGTAGCCTGAAATTGCGGACGGCACGACCAATTTTCCGCAGGGTTTTAGTCCTTACCGGGGAGAGATAAGGTGTGGCACGGAGGCTCATGCCCGGGGAGGTTTTTTACCACGAATTACGCTAATAGGTGTGGGAATTTTCTCCCTACGGTGTAGGGTCGCTAATCGCTGAAAATTCCCACACCAAGGTGCCAAAGGGACGAAAAGAATGCCTACCGTACATTGGGCGAGTGGCTTAATGGCTTAACACACTTAAACGTTTACGCTTAGACGAGGTACTTAAACGAAGAAGAGAGCTGTGAGTTGGGTTATGTCACGCCCTTACAGGGCTGAAATATGTTTTGGGGCTGTTCTCGGGGCGTTGCCCCGAGCTGGTATGTATGGCCCTTTCAGGGCACTGGAGTTTGGCTTTTTTGATCTGCCGTAAGATGGCGGGGAGTTGCCAAAATATCGGATTTGCCGGATTTTAAGCCCTTTTAGGGCGGGCGGCGATAGAGAAGTAGTGGAGTGGGCTGGTGGCGGGGGCTATGGTTTTGCGACCACAGAGTGGACGCAAAGGAGTGGTTAAAAGGGGGATATTGCTTCTCTGTCCCCGGTAAGCACTCAATAATACAATCGACAAAGCTCACGATAAAGAACCCGATAAAGAACAAATTTCCCGTAAAACCATGGAGGATTGAGATGGTTTTCGGTTAAGTGATTCGTCGAAGAGTAAACATTTAAGTATGTTTCACCCTTCACTCTTCTACATTCGTCTAAGTGTGGCGGTGCGGCATGCCGCACCGCCGGGGACAGGAATGTCTGTTAGAGCTGGTTAATTTATTTGTTAGCGCAGGTGAGGCGAGTGAGTGACATAGGGGGGAGGGTGACTGTTTTAGCGGTGTGTTTCGGTTTGGTCTCGCTGACTGGAGTGTGGATTGTTTTGCCACTGATGCCGCAGGCCTCTTTGATGGCACCGATGCCTTCGAGTGTGACGCTTTGTGCTTTGTCGCTGAAGTTGGTCAGGAAGGCGTAGGTGGCCTTGCGTGTGCGGATGATGTTGGCATCAAGCGCACTGCTCTTTTCGGTGAGCATGGGGGCGTTGTGAGAGAGCTCAAGTACTTCACCGGGGAGAGCCGGAGCGTAGAGGTTCATCACTTTAGTGACATCGGAGAGCTCTACCTGACCGTCGTGGACATGGATCATCCCCATGGTGTTGACGAGTGAGTAGTAGTTGGCTACTTCCATGTCGTTGCCGTTGCGGCAGAACACGTTGATAAAGCCGGCGGCGTAGAGGCAGTGGCGGATATCGTTAGGCTCGTAGAAGTGGGCGTGGTCGTTATGGCTGGCGCGGGTCCAGTAGTTCCACTCAACGATAGCGATCTTGCTCTTTAGTTTGTCGTTGCGGAGTAGCTGTACCTGATAGGCGATATCGTTGGCTTTACCGGTGATGTTGTCGGCGACATTATTCATGGAGATTTTCATGTCGGTGGAGTCTTTGGCATTGGAGTAACGGGTTACGGCCAGGATGTCAAAGAGGTCGGACGCTTTTTCGACGACGGTACTGCGCCATGGTGTGCGGAACTCTTCGCGGAGTCCACCGGAGTTGTACTCGCCGATAACCATAACTTTGGCTTCGGGGTAGGCTTCACGGACAGGCGGGATAAACTGACGCAATTGCGAAACATACATCTCACCGGTCATATGACCTAACTCCCATGTGCCGTAGTTCTCGTTGCCGAAGAGGAAGTAGGCGGCAGGTACGGTGAGTTTGCGGTCAATATACCACTGGCGGATATAGGCGGCCCAGGCGGCGGCATCTTCCGGGGTGGCAGTGGTAGTGTTGAGGGTGATGAGTGGGCGGATTTTTTTCAAAGCGCAGAGTTCGAGGTATTCGTCGGTGCCGAAATCGTACTCGACCTTATACTTGAACATGGGGTCGTCACAGACGGGGCGGAGATGTACCGGGCCGATACCGTGTTCCCAATGGTAGGTGTTGGTGACACAGCCACCGGGGAAGCGGAGGACGGGGCAGGGGAATTTGTCGAAAGCTTTGATGAGTTCTTTACTGACATTCGGCTCGCCTACGGGACGGAGGTGGATCTGGTCAATCATGATACGGCTGTCGCCGGGGAGACTGATGACGAAATAGGCCTGGCCGTCGCCGGGTGAGCTGATACGACAGGTGCGGCGGTGCCAGTGGGCCTGATCTAGATTGAGTTGGCCGCTGGATTCAGGGGTGGCGTTTAAGCCGGGGAGGCGCAGCTCGACGTTTATCGTGGTGGGACGGTGTTGTGAACGACCCCATACTTCGACCTCAAAACGTTCGCCGGAGCGTACAGTGACGCCATATTGCAGAAGGCCGGCCCAGGATTTTTCAGTATAGTTGTGGATGAGTTGAGCTTCACGACCACTCATATAGGCACCGGGTACAAGGCGGCAGGAGAAACCGGTCATGCTATTGCCGGCAGGTTCCCACTCAGCGGCAATGCCAGTTTGGGGGTTTTCTGGGCCGGTAAATTTGGGGTTACGTAGTCTGTTTGAGAGCATTGAGGGGATAGTGGTCTCGTAGGCTTCGATATTATTACCGAGAAGCTGGGCAGTGGCGCGAGCCACCCGTTTACCGGAAGTGACAACCTTTAAGCTCATGGCGATCCTTTCATTAAGAGTTGATGGGGTGAATCAATGGCGGTTAATGTACGCTATAATAAGATAAAGGGCAAGCACGGGATTTGGGGGGTATTTCGATGAGGGGGTATCCAAACTATTGCAAGTGGTGAGATAATCGGCTATTCTGTTCGCATGTTTTGATTAATTGTTTTCGCACAACGTAATAAGTTGAAAGTGAGGTTGGCAGATGGCAGAAACCTGGGTGGCAATTTTGGATTTTGGGTCGCAGTATACACAACTAATTGCGCGACGGGTGCGTGAGCAACATGTGTATTCGGAGATTTTGCGGTTTGATGTTTCGGCAGAAGAGTTGAAGCAGCGTAAACCGGCGGGGATTATTATCTCTGATGGCCCTTACAGTACCGCCGATAAAAAAGCTCCGCAGTGCGATCCGGCCATTTTTGAGCTCGGTATTCCCGTATTAGGGATCTGCTATGGTATGCACCTGATGGCGAGGGCTCTGGGAGGGACGGTTGAGTCGGGGGAGTTGCGGGAGCACGGTTTTACCAGAATTGCGGTGATGACGGGGAGTAGGCTGCTGGCAGGATTGCCTAAGGAGCTCGATACGTGGATGAGTCTGGGTGATGAGGTGGCGGCGATGCCACCGGGGTTTAAAGCCTCGGCGCGTTCGTTGTCGTGCCCGATTGTGCTGATGCGCAATGAGGAGCGTAAACTATTTGGGTTGCAGTTTCATCCGGAGGTAGAGCAGACGCAGTTTGGCGAGTCGATGATCCATAATTTTCTCTTTCCGATCTGCAAGTGTCGGCAGGAGTGGAATACAGAGAGCTGGATTAAAACAACATTACAGGAGTTGCGTGATCAGGTAGGTAAGCAGGGGGTGTTGCTGGGGTTGAGTGGTGGAGTAGATTCGTCGGTGATGGCGGTGTTGTTGCATCAGGCGATTGGGAAAAAGGTGACTGGTATATTTGTTGATAACGGGTTGGCCCGTGCCGGTGAGGCCGATCAAGTGGAGAAGGCTTTTCGTGACAGTATGGGGATGAACCTCATGGTGGTTGATGCGCGTGAGCGATTTTTCAAGGCATTAAAGGGGGTGAAAGATCCGGAGCGAAAGCGGAAAATTATCGGGCGGGAGTTTGTCAGGGTGTTTGTTGATGAAGCCCGGAAGTTGAAGAATTGTACTTTCCTGGCACAAGGGACGATCTATTCTGATGTGATTGAGAGCACGGTGGTTGGTAAAGGGCCGCGGCAATCGATTAAGAGTCATCACAATGTGAGCGGTTTGCCTAAAGATTTGTCGTTTGAGTTGGTGGAACCGTTGCGCGATCTCTTTAAGGAGGAGGTCAGAGCCGTAGGGCGCGCCTTGGGATTGCCCGATGAGCTGGTGGATCGGCAGCCTTTCCCCGGGCCGGGGATGGCGGTGAGGATTTTGGGAGAGGTGACCGAAGAGCGGGTGAGCCTGTTGCAGAAGGCCGATCTGATAGTGCAGGAAGAGATGCGTAAGTGGTCGCGTTATAAGCGGGTGTGGCAGTCGTTTGCGGTGCTGTTGCCGATAAGGTCGGTCGGGGTGACAGATGGGAAGCGTACTTACGAGCATGTGTGTGCATTGCGGGTGGTTGACAGTGCCGACTCGATGAGTGCCGACTGGACACGGGTACCGCACGATATACTCGATAATATTTCAAAGCGACTGATTCATGAGGTTGATGGTATTAACCGGGTAGTTTACGATATCAGTTCGAAGCCACCGGCTACCATTGAGTGGGAGTAATAATTTTGATGCCCATGGCACTGAAGACCCGCTGGCAGGCACTGCCTGAGAGGCTGCGTACTGTTCTGGCGACAGTAACATACGCGCTGGCGGGCGCGACCATGGCCATTTTGTTTTTGACCCTGACTCGCTGGCTCTATAATCGAGGGCTGCCGATAATGGCGACCAAAGGGGTGTGGGCATTTATCTGGCAGAGTTTTCTACTGCTGATGGGGTCGTCGTTACTGGTGGGGATTCTTTTGAGTCTGTTGTGTCCTGATGCGGCCGGCAGCGGTATTCCCCAATTAAAAGTGGCGTACTGGAAAGATCTGGGTGCGATGCCTTGGCGACCGGGCTGGGTTAAATTGCTGGCCGGGGTAATCAGTTTAGGTGGCGGCGCCAGTTTGGGACGTGAAGGGCCGACTGTTTTTGCTAGTGGCAGTGCGGCGTCGGCCTTGGCCGGTGCGCTGGGTGAGCCGCGGGCTAATCGGCGTGGTGCCACGGCGGCCGGTGCGGCGGCCGGCTTGGCGGCAGCCTTTAATACACCCTTGGCCGGGATTACCTTTGTATTGGAGGAGATTATCGGTGATCTCAACAGCCGCTATCTGGGTGCCTGTATTATTGCTTCGGTGACAGGTGCGTTTGCGATTTATGCTGTGGTGGGGCGGCAGCCCGCTTTTACACTCCCTGATGTGGCAGATGCTGACTGGCATGTACTGGTGCTGTCGCCTTTTGTGGCGATGGCGGCGGGCGGGGTGGGGGTATTGTTTCAGAAGACAACGTTGCGTTTGCGGTTGAAGATACGGCGTGAGAGCAAAGTGCCTATGTGGCTCAGGCCGTGTGTGGGTGGTTTGCTGACGTGGATTATTGGTGTAAATGTGTTTTTTGCTGTAGGGCGGCTGGGGGTTTTCAGTTTGGGTTACGATGATCTCTCGGATGCCATGCTTGGAGGCATCCCCTGGCAAGTGGCGGCACTGTTGCTGGTGGCAAAACTGGGGGCAACGATTGTCTCATATGCCTGGGGTGGTTGTGGCGGTATATTTGCCCCGACGCTGTTTTTTGGTGGTATGGCCGGTTTTTTTATGGGTGGTTTTGTAAACACAGTTACGCGGTGGTTAGGATTTGAGACCCCTTTCCTGACGGGTGGTGACCAGATTTTACTGGCTTCAGTGGGAATGAGTGCCTGTTTTGGTGCTACAGTGAGGGCTCCATTGACAGCATTATTGATGATATTTGAGATGACTAACCGTTTTGCGGTGGTGCCGGCGTTGATGATTGGAACCGTGGCGAGTCAGGCTTTAGCCCGACTTTGGGGCGGTAAGATGAATTTTTATGAAGAGGCACTATTTCAGGATGGGCATGAGGCACATCACGTGAATCCGCCGCGTGATTTGCAGTCGTGGCAACAGCAGCCTATTTCGATGGTGTTAAACAGGCAGGTGGTGTGGGTGAGCGATTTAAGTCCGGACGCATTGCGTGAGTTGATGTTGGAGCACCGCTATAAGGCTTTTCCGGTGGTTGTTGACGGCAGGTATGGTGGTGCCATAAAACGTCCGGCTATGCTAGAGGCGATTAAACAAGGTGTTGAGCCGCCGATTGAGCCGGCCTCCCTGTGTCAGCCCGATGAGACAATCTACGTGGTGGTGGAGCGGATGTTACGGGAGTCGTCGGATGTGGCTGTACACATCGACGAAAAAACGGGTGCGGTGTATGGGATTGTTACACTGCACGATGTCTTCCGCGCGCAGAGCCGGGCGGCAGTAAACTGATATGAGATCAGCTCCGAACCTGACCCGTACCGCTGATTCTGTATTTATAGGTGGTGAGTTCTTCAAGGCCTACCGGGCCGCGAGCATGGAGTTTATCGGTACTGATACCCATCTCAGCACCCATGCCGAACTCACCGCCATCGGTAAAGCGGGTAGAGGCATTGTGGTAGACTGATGAGGAGTCGACCTCATTAAGGAAGCGGTTGGCTGCTTTAGTATCGGCGGTGACAATAGCATCGGAGTGTTGCGAGCCGTGGCGGTTAATGTGGTTAATGGCGGTGTCGAGTGAATCGACAACTTTGAGAGCGAGGTTGAGATCGAGATACTCGGCATCCCAGTCGGCATCGACTGCGGCTGTAAAATCGGGGATGATCTGACGCGCAACAGGGTCGGCATGGACAATAATCCCTTTTTTGGCAGCCATCGTCGCTAAACGGGGGAGAAAGGCCTCAGCAATATCGCGATGTACAAGGAGAGTTTCAACGGCATTGCAGGTGCCGGGGCGTTGGCATTTGGCATTCTCAATAATATTTAGAGCCATGTCGATATCTGCTGCAGCATCGACATAGATATGACAAATCCCTTTATAGTGTTTGAGTACCGGTATTCGGGCCTGTTCAACTACGGCCCGAATCAACGACTCTCCACCGCGTGGGATAACCACATCTACCATACCCTCGAGCTGCACAAGTTCTTTAACAGCATTGCGGTCGGTAGTAGCGATCAACTGCACACCATCGGCGGGCAGTCCGGCTTTGGCCCCGCCGGCTGCCAGAGCGTCGGCAATGGCACGATTGGAGTTAATGGCCTCTTTGCCACCACGGAGGATAACGGCATTAGCGGTTTTGATACATAGGACAGCGGCATCGGCCGTGACATTGGGACGCGACTCAAAAATAATTGCTATTACTCCCAGTGGGACACGTCGTTTCTCGATAACTATACCTGAGGGGCGTTGGCGGCGCCAAATGCGCTTGCCGACAGGATCGGGCAACGCTGCGACCTGACGCACACCATCAACCATGGCATCAAAACGGGCATTGGTCAGAGTGAGACGATCGACCATGGCATCTGACAACCCATTGCTTTTACCGTTGGTCACATCAATAGCATTAGCGGCAAGGATAGCATCACGATTAGCCTTCAGCTCAGTGGCCATTGCCTCGAGGATAGCTTTTTTACGGCGTGGTGTAAGGGTGACCATCGCACGCGAAGCTTGCAGGGCACGCTGGCCGATCTGGTGAATATCCCGAGCCAAATCATAATTGGTCATAATCGATCTCCTTAAAATAGCTGAAATAGGGAGATAATAGCAAAAATGTGAGAGAAAAACAGGCTTGTTTATTTGGGTAGGTTTTCTTCGCACCAGGTGGTGGCTTGGTCAAAAATGCGACGGTTAATTGGTATAAGCTTGGGCTTTTTGGCGAAGCTGGCATCCAGTGCGGCAAGCATCTGTTCCTTGGGGATGCCGCTGGCTTTGAGGTGGTTTAGTACAGCCAGCATAACGGTGTTGGCCGCTTGCGGTACTCCGAAGTCGGCGGCTAGTTTGGTGGCTGGGACAATAGTCATACGGATGCCGGCAGGGGCGTTATCGGTGGTGTCGCCGATGAGGGCGTCGCAGACGAGGTGGCCACCGGGACGGACGGTAGAAGCGAACCGTTCGAAGGCAGGACGGTTCATGCAGACGAGAACGTCGGGCTCGGTGGTGTCTGGTGAGCCAATGGGCTTGTCACTGACAACCACAGTGCATGAGGCGGAACCGCCGCGTTGTTCTGGGCCGTAGCTGGGGAACCAGGATGAGTGGAGGCCGGCAAAACGGCCCGCTTCGGCCATGGCGATACCGAGACTGAGGATGCCCTGACCACCCCAGCCGGAGAATTTCATCCTTTTTTCGACGAATTTGGTGGCAGGTGGTGGAGGTGCGGTGATGGCATTAGTGGCGTACAAATCGTGTAGATTAGTAGTGGCACTGCGTAGTACCCGCGGTGCGGCGTCAGCAGTGTTGTCGCGGAAGCAGCCTAAGGGGAACTCTAGCTCCATCTGCTCTGTTACAAAGCGGGCTGCTTCTACAGCATTGGCACGCAGGTTAGTGGGGCAGGGGGAGAGGATTTCGATAAAAGCATACCCTTTGTAGTCGCGCTGTATTTCGATCGCTTTGCGGATGGCACGACGGGTTTGCATGATCCGCTTGGAGTCGGCCACAGAGCAGCGTTCAATGTAGACCGGTGCTTTAAGCTGATTGAGTGTTTCACAAATGTGGAGCGGGTAGCCTTCAAAGGCGGGGTTACGCCCCCCGGGTGAAGTGGCGGTATTTTGGCCTACGAGAGAGGTGGGGGCAAGCTGTCCACCGGTCATGCCGTAAGTAGCGTTATTGACAAAGAAAGTGGCAAAGTGTTCGCCACGGCTGGCAGCCTGATAGGTGGCGTTAAAGCCGATAGCAGCGAGGTCGCCATCGCCCTGATAGGCGAGGATGGTTTTGCCGGGGAGGGTACGAGCGAGTGCAGTTGCGACCGACGGGGCGCGTCCGTGAGCGGCACCGATATTACCAACATCCCAGTAGTAGTAACCGAAAACGGAGCAACCGATAGGGTTTACCATGATGGTCTGGTCTTGCAGGCCGAAGTCGACCAACGCCTCGCAGATAAGTTTATGGATGATACCGTGGCCGCAACCGGCACAGTAGTGGGTGTCGCGGCTGGGACTGCCGCTGCGTTCAAAGGTTTCGTAAAAACCGACTGCTTTTTTAATGTTCATGATATTCTCAAAGTTATTTATTTGCGGTTAAGACAGCCTCGATTACTTGTTCGACAGTAATCAGCATGCCGCCCATGCGGTTGATAAGGGGGATGTTGGCAATGGGGCATCCCAGATGAAAGGCGACATCATCGCGAAACTGACCATTGCTTAGTTCCACAGCCATAACAGTGCGGTCTTTTGCCAGACGCTGCAGTGCCTGAGTTGGGAAAGGGAAGAGGGTTATGGGACGGAAAAGGCCGACACGCATTCCGCGTTGGCGCAGTTCGTCAACAGCCGAACGGGCTATACGGCTCGATATACCGTAGCCTGTAAGGATGATGGTGGCGTCGTCGACCATATACTCTTCATACATGACATCGTCAGTCATGGCAGCATATTTCTGCTGGAGGTGGATGTTGTGTTCCTCCTGTAACGGCGCATTAAGAAAGATAGAGGTGATCAGGTTTTTCCGTGTAGCGGCCGTACCGGCAACCGCCCAGGCGATGGTGTCGGGGCGTGGTGACTCTTGGTCAGGGAGTGTTAGAGTCTCCATCATCTGTCCCAGTACGGCATCACCCAGAATAATTACAGGGTTGCGGTAGCGGAAGGCTATTTCAAAGGCACGGATGGTGAGGTCACACATCTCCTGAACATTACCCGGGGCGAGGACCATGCTATGGTAGTTGCCATGGCCACCACCTTTAACAGACTGATTATAGTCGCTCTGTTCAGGGTAGACATTACCGAGACCGGGGCCGGCACGCTGGATGTTGACAATCACACCGGGGAGTTCGGCACCAGCCATATAAGAGAGCCCCTCCTGCATCAGGCTCATACCTGGACCGGAGGTAGCGGTCATGGCGAGTTTACCGGCTGAAGCAGCACCATAGACCATATTAATAGCACTAGTTTCGCATTCAGCTTGTAGAAACTCACGACCCAGAGCGGGGAATTGCGAAGAGGCTGCATGGGTAATTTCACTGGCCGGAGTTATGGGGTAGCCAAAAAAGGCATCACACCCGGCAAAGAGAGCGCCAACCACAACGGCCTCGTTTCCTTTAACAAAAATAGTCATATTAAGATCCTTTTTTAGCGGCCCCGTAGACCTCGATGGCAAACGGTTCAGGGCAGTTATAAAAACAGAAGTTACAGCCGATGCAACCGGTACCGATGTACTCGGCAGGGCGGACGCTACGGAGATTAAGGGTAGACTTAAAGCGCAATACTTTCCGGGGACAGGCAGCTATGCAACGACCACACCCCTTACAATGATCTTCATTGATAATTGGCTCTGGGACGGTGTTTTTTTCCGCCTCTAGGCTCGCTTGACTCATATGATTATCCTAACAATGTTACTAAAAAAAAAGAATATCATATCACAAAAAGTGGTATAGGGCAATCACCTAAAACTGCTTACAGCCGTAACCAAATGTGGTACAGCATAGAAATCTTATTCCCTTAACATATCTGGCACTTGTATAGACTCCCGCAGTTTTAATAAAAACGCTACGCGTTTGGAAAACAGGTTTAAAAGGAAGAGAGTTGACGATGACTCTCAATACTGCTTGAACTGCTTCAACGCAACAACTTACGAAGATAACCGCTTGAATTTCTTGTTTTTTTTGACAGTAGCTAACAGGTTAGCTACT
>JAAYNR010000215.1 GCA_012520735.1 Lentisphaerota bacterium
GTAACCTTATTATAGAGCGAAAAGATATGACCATGTCTGAAGCCGACAAAAGCAATTTTCAGTGGTGTTGTATTCATGGCTCCAAAGGTTACTACACAATGGCGTTACGGTTCAATGCAAATTATGAGTCAGTTTTAGTCGGGCGCAGTAACTTTGACAGTTGATTACTTTGCCGGAAACATCTATATTCAGATACATGAAACCAATTACTGAACAGATTGATTGCTTGCTTTCGCTGCCTGCTGCCGGGGTTGAGGGGTTTAGTCCATGGAGCCCGGCATCGGGTTCATACTTTGTAACCTCAGACCCTCCCGGTAGTCAGCTCGGTTCCGGCGGGGGAACGGCGCATGTGCTCCACCAGGCGTGGTTACAGGCGCCGGGTGTCACATTTGAGGCTTGGGTGGAGGGGGCGCGTAAGCTGATAGTGCATGGAAGTGGTCAGAGTCGCAGGTTGCCGGCCTATGCGGCTGAGGGGAAACCGCTACTCCCTTTGCCATTGTTGCCAAGCACAGCAGGGCAGCTACCGGATCAGCGTTTGGTCGATTTACAACGCAATGCCTACCAGCGTATTTTACGCCATGCGCCGCCGAGTTATCGTGTAATGGTGACTTGCGGCGACGTTTTAATCACCAACGACTCCTTTACGCCACATTTTCCTGAAGTTGATGTGTTGATAGTGGGGATAAGGTCAACACCAGAAGAGGCGAGTAATCATGGCGTGATGTTTTGTCAGGATGGTGAGACGGCCGACCTCGATTTCTTCTTACAGAAGCCGCCTGAGGCGAAGACGCTGGCTATGGCGGAGTCGCACCGGTTTTACCTCGATACGGGTGTCTGGCTATTGAGTGCCAGGGCGGTAGCATTGCTGCTGCAAAAGTGTGGCTGGGATGGCGCACGGCAGGAGTATCTTAACGTCATACCCGATAAATATGAGCTGTTTGACAGCTTTGGTTTGGCTCTGGGCAATACACCGGTTGCTCCGGATGAGGCGGTATCGTCGCTCAAAGCGGCGGTATTACCGTTACCGTCGGGGCGGTTTTTCCACTTTGGGACGAGTCGCAGCATTATCACCTCGGCAGTTACTCTGGCTCAGACGACCGAACGCGCCTGTGCGGCAGGCATCAAACCCGCCTCAGCTCACGACCATTGCCTGGTGATTAACTCAAAACTGGAGTTGCCACTCAACAGCGGTAACCGTCTGTTATGGATCGAGAACTCGTCGATCCCGTCGACCTGGAAGCTACATGATCGTCACGTACTGAGCGGCATACCGGATAATGAGTGGTCGATTGACCTACCGGCCGGGGTGTGCGTTGATGCCATAGGTGTGCGTGGGGAGGCGGGACTCTGTTTACGTGTTTACGGTTTTGACGACCCTTTTCGTGGAGCACTTTCACACCGTGCCACGTTGTGGCAGGGCAAGCCTTTCTCAACGTGGCTGGCGGCAAGGGGGGTGACGATGCAGCGCGCTGGATTCGACCCTGCTGTCGACATTCAGGATGCGCCGCTCTTTCCTTTGATAGATCCGGGCGACCCGGATGCGGGGCGGCTTCTGATGTGGCTCATCGGAAAGGCTCCCGGGGTTGACCATGAGATGACCTCTCGATGGCTGGGGGC
Organism: Lentisphaerota bacterium; assembly: GCA_012520735.1. Classification (GTDB taxonomy): domain Bacteria; phylum Verrucomicrobiota; class Kiritimatiellia; order RFP12; family JAAYNR01; genus JAAYNR01. Next base: position 1,618 of record JAAYNR010000215.1, read on the forward strand.
TGTGCGGTTATCGGCCGCAGAGTTACTGCAACGAGCCGATGTTGCCAAACGTGCTGCCAGTAGGATCGCTTTTATCGACAACGCTCTGGCAACCATACCGGTAGAGAAGTGGCCGGCGTGCTGTACCAGCCTCGATTTAGAGGCACTGGCGCAACGTGTCAAGAAGCGAGGAGCTACTTTGCCGCCTTCGTTTGAGAGTGCTGTGGCCGGTGGAGCAGAGTTAGCTGCGGTGCACGATGCCGCCCTGCGAGAACGACTCGATACAGTGACAACAGGGAGTCCGGGAGCAGTGGAGCGGTTGCGCAACTCACTGGTAGCCCGGCTGGCGGTGACGTCGGCTGCACCACGACGGGCAGTAGGTGAAGATCAGATTGTCTGGGGACGTGCCCCGGCCAGGCTCGACTTTGCCGGTGGGTGGAGCGATACACCACCGTATTGTCTGGAGCGTGGCGGACGCGTGGTAAATCTGGCGGTAAACCTGAATGGCCAGCCGCCGATACAGGCATTTGCCCGTATTTGCCGAGAACCTCACCTGGTGATCAATAGCATTGACCTTGGGGTCAGCGAAGTGATTACCACTACCGAGGATCTACTGGCCACAGAAAAACTGGGTGGCGGCTTTGGTATTGCCCGGGCAGCCCTGCGACTGGCCGGTTTTGACCCGGCCTTTAACGCTGCCGGGCGTAACCTGCCACTTGACCGTATGTTAAAGGAGACCCTTGGCGGCGGTATCGAGCTCACCCTGCTGGCAGCTATTCCCAAGGGGTCTGGGCTTGGCACTAGCAGCATACTGGCGGCGACTTTGCTGGGCACCCTCGGCAATCTGGCTGGTCTGGGCTGGAATGAACAAGACCTCTTTACCCGCACATTGGCTCTTGAACAGATACTGACATCCGGCGGTGGTTGGCAGGATCAGGTTGGTGGGGTAGTGGGAGGGTTGAAAATTGTTGAGAGTGCCCCGGGTCTACTACAGAAACCGGTAGTCCGCTGGTTACCATCACAGTTGATCGACAACGCCATAACCGACCTTCGCTTTCAGCTCTACTATACCGGTATTACCCGTGTAGCCCACAACATCCTCGGTGAGATTGTAAAAGGGTTGTTCCTTAACGACGCAGAGCGGCTGCATGTAATTGACGAGATCGCCCTAAATGCCGACTTCACCGCCGAGGCGTTACAGCGTCATGATTGGCCGTGTTTTGTTGAGGCGATACAGCGCAGTTGGCTTTTAAACCGCCAGCTTGACAGCGGTACCAATCCGGCAGAAGTTGCCGCCATTCTGGAGAGGGTTTCACCCTGGCTGGGAGCAGCCAAGTTGACAGGTGCCGGTGGTGGAGGGTATATGGTGTTGCTCGCGGCAACGGCTGAAAATGGGGTCAGAATCCGTCATGAACTGGAGAAAAACCGTCCCAATAGCCGCGCCAGATTTGTCGATGTTTCGATATCACATACAGGGTTAGAGATAACCCGCAGCTAGGAGTCTAATATGCGTATATCTGTACCAGGGCGTATCTGCCTCTTTGGAGAACACAGCGACTGGGCCGGCACCTATCGCAGAATCAATGGTGAGATCGCCCCGGGGGCAGCTATTATCACCGGTACCAATCAGGGAGTCCATGCCGAGGTTTCAGCTCACCCATCAAAACTGGTGGTTAAAGCTACCCTTAACGATGGCACCCGACTCCCCGAGTGGTCGGTGGAGATGAACCCTGAAGCGTTGCTGGCTGCGGCTGCTGAAGGCGGCTTCTTCAGTTATATGGCCGGTGTGGCTTATCAGGTACTGGTGAGTCACAACGTGTGCGGGTTGGTGATAGATAACTACCTGACAGACCTGCCGGTGAAAAAAGGACTCAGTTCGAGTGCGGCGGTTTGCGTTTTAGTGGCACGAGCCTTTAACCGTATTTACGACTTAAAGCTGACTACCCGTGGCGAGATGGAGCTGGCATATCAGGGAGAAGTTACCACTCCCTCACGTTGTGGACGCATGGATCAGGGGTGCGCTTACGGCCAAAGGCCAATCCTGATGAGCTTTAATGGTGACCGCATTGATGTCAGGGAGCTCCAATCGGTCGGCGATATCTACATGGTGATTGTTGACCTTAATGCAGAGAAAGACACCCGTACCATTTTAAACAGTCTCAATCACTGTTACCCTTTTGCCCAAAGCGAATTGGCGAAACGGGTGCAACACTACCTGGGAGAGTTAAATCGGCGTACCATCGACGAAGCTGTACGTCTGCTCGGAATTGGTGATGCGGCTGCTCTGGGAGCGCTGATGACCGAGACACAGCGTCTGTTTGATGAGTATGTAGCGCCGGCCTGCCCGGCTGAACTAACCGCTCCGGCTCTGCATCGTCTCCTGAGCCATCCGCCACTTCAGTCGCTGATTTACGGTGGCAAAGGAGTAGGCTCTCAAGGCGACGGTACTGCCCAGCTTATTGTCCGCAGTCAGGAGGCACAGGAAGAGGTAGCCCGTATTGTAGAGCAAGACCTCAATATGACGGCCCTCTCACTGACGATTCGCGGTGGCACACGTGTCCGCAAAGCGGTGATACCGGCCGCCGGTTTTGGTACGCGGCTCTTCCCGGCCACTAAAATGGTAAAGAAAGAGTTATTCCCTGTAGTAGGTGCTGATGGACGGGCGCGACCCGTTATTCTGGCCATTGTAGAAGAGGCCATGGCCGCCGGCATTGAGGAGGTCGCCATACTGGTACAACCACGTGATAGAGAGACTTTCCGTGAACTGTTTACCCCGCCCACCCCGGAACACTACAACAAACTCCCCAAAGCCGATCAGAAATATTGCGACAGCCTTGTCGCTTTAGGGCAGCGCATAACCATCCTGACACAAGAGGTACAAGAGGGGTTTGGCCATGCAGTTTATTGTGCACGGGAGTGGGTTGGGCGCGAACCCTTTCTCCTGCTGTTGGGTGATCACCTCTACACCTCAGATATTGAGTTGAGCTGTGCACGACAGGTTATCGATACCTTTACATATACCGGTAGCAGTGCGGTTGGGCTTATGACGGCACCCGGCTCACAGGTGTGTCATTACGGGTGCGTTGGTGGCTCGTGGCGTGAGGGAGAGCGTGGGCGTGTGCTTGATATCAGTCAGTTTGCTGAAAAGCCGACTATCGAGTATGCCCGTGAGCACTTGCCGATAGAGGGTCTTTCACCCGACACCTTCATGACATTATTTGGCATTTATGTGCTTAAACCAGAGATATTTGATCTGCTCGGCGAGAGCATAAAACACAACATCCGTGAGAGCGGGGAATTTCAACTCACTACCTGTCTTGAGCGCTTGCGGCGACACGACGGCTTTGTTGGGGTTTTTGTCCAGGGGCAGCGTCATGATGTCGGCTTGCCTCAAGCTTATGTTGAGAGTGTCCAATCTTTCAGTCGTACGCCCATTACTACAAACTAGGAGAGTATGTCGGTAGATTGTCCCAAAATCGGTTTGGCTCTGGGCAGTGGTGGTGCCCGTGGCTGGGCGCATGTTGGTGCGCTCAACTCTCTGGTTCGCCACAAAATACCGATCCACTGCATGGCAGGTGCCAGTGCCGGCTCTATTTTCGGGGCGGCATTTGCAGCCGGTAAACTCGACTTTGTCAACTATCTGGCACAGAACATGACACGGCGCAGGCTCCTCAATTTATTTGTTGAGGTAGGGTTGCCGCGTTCAGGGTTGCTAACGGGACGCCATATACAGCCACTACTCGATGAAGTATCCGGTCGCAACACCTTCAAGACCCTTAATATCCCCTTTGCCGTAGTGGCCACTGACCTGCACGGCGAACGTGAGGTGGTAATAAACTCCGGACCGGTAGGGAGAGCTGTCAGAGCCAGCATCGCCATTCCCGGTATTTTCACCCCAATCACATACCGTGGTTTGACGTTGGTCGATGGCGGTATGACCAACCCCCTGCCTGTCAGTGTGGTGCGGAGTTTAGGTGCCGACTACGTCATAGCCATTGACGTAAACCTTAACATAAGCAAAGCACCTGAAAAACCACCTTCACAAACACCGGAGTGGCTCAGTAACGAGTACCTGATAGCTATGCGCCGCCGACTCGACAAACTGATCGGCAAGCTTCCGCCACTTAAACGGGTCACACGCAATGCCACCTTGCGGCGTTTGTTAAAGAGTCACTCAAACAATGCCAATATTTTTGAAATTCTGGCTCAGACATTACGGATTTTTGAAAACGAGATGACCCGCTTCCGTCTTAAAACTGAACCACCGGATTTACTGGTACAACCCCCTGTCGGTTATATCCAGACACTCGAACCTTCACGCATTTCCGAGGCCATTGCAGCCGGCGATGCTGCCATGGAGGCGGCGATACCAGAGATCAAGAGTGTGTGCAATTTAAACACCCTATGAGGGCCTCCCCTTGCTGAGATATGTAATCAAACGTCTGTTAGAGTTGATCCCCACCACCGCAGGGGTACTGCTGTTGACATTTGCACTATTTCATGTTTTGGGCGGTTCCCCGGCTGAGGTAGTACTAGGGAAAAACGCTTCAGCAGAGTCGATGGCACGCTTTGATGCCAAATATGGCTACGACAAACCGTTACTGGCCGGTTGGTGGGCTCCATCAAGAGCCCTGAACCAGAGGTCAACAGCGACCGACGACGGTACGGTACCACTCTCCTTCCCGCTCAATGCCGGTGAATGGCGTTTGCGTGGCAGTAACATCGGCAAAATAACGGTTGAACTGCGCAACAGCAGCGGGGGAGAGCGGCAAACCGTTACGATTGAAAGTAACAGCGGGGAGGTACGTTTTACAATACCGGTAGGATTTGTAGCCGACAGAGTTACTCTCGCTGATTACAGTGGCGCACTGGAACTGTCGCGTCGCACTGCACACTGGTTTGATTCACAACTATGCCACTTCCTCTACGGGTTAGCACGAGGCGATCTGGGTGTCTCAACCGACCTTGACCGTCCTGTAGCTGCCGTGCTGCGCGAGGGTGTTGGACCATCACTGGCACTCACCGTACCGATTCTCATATGCGGCACCCTGCTGGCCATGATGTTCGGCTTATGGTGCGCCTGGCGCCGAGACGGCACAGCCGACCGCATCCTGCTGACAGTCTCGACCCTGCTGATGAGCGTCAATTACGTGATCTGGGTATTGGCAGGGCAATTCCTACTTGCCTACAAACTACGTCTGTTTCCCATCTGGGGCTTTGAAAACTGGACCTATCTGGTACTACCGATAATAATTGGTGTGGTCAGCGGGCTGGGGCGAGATATACGGTTTTGTCGCACAGCGATACTAGACGAAGTTGCCAAACCATATGTCAGAACTGCGCTGGCAAAAGGACTCAGCGAACCGCAAGTGATGGTTCGCCATGTTCTACGCAACAGCTTGATCCCCATAGTTACATACGTAAGCCTTTCGGTACCATTCCTCTTCACAGGGAGTTTACTACTGGAGAGTTTTTTCGGCATCCCCGGACTGGGGAGCGTTAGCCTCAACGCCATCAACTCCAACGACATGGCTGTAGTCCGCGCTGTTGTTATAATCGGCGCTTTATCCTATCAGGCTGTAAATGTTCTGGCCGATCTCAGCTACGCCTGGCTCGACCCACGCGTGAGACTACGGTAAATAGCGAGTTGATAGCCCCCACTGCATTGAGCAGTGGGGGGAAACCACGAATGAACACCAATGGGCACGAAGCTAAAGCTGCAGAGAGATTAACCATGTAAAAGGCTGAAGAGGGGGCAAAAGCATTTAGTCGTATCCTTAATCGATCGTCAAGGCGCACGAACGCGCAATTAGTGCGTTACGTTTCGCCTCTTGTTGGAGTATTTAAGCATCCACAACTCCGGCATTGAGTTTGAGACCAAGGGCATCCATCACTTATAGAACCGTGTCAAAATTTGGGCTACGTTCTCCTGAAAGCGCCTTGTAGAGGCTTTCACGGGAGAGCCCGGCGTGTGCTATTTTCAGTCTGATTCTTTTTGTAGGACAAAGTCATGGATATCAAAAATTCTCATTCTCATTCCTTTGACTTCTACGAGTTTAGTGGGCTTTTGTCCTTTTGGAGACGGCCAAAAAACAGAGACGACAATATTTGTCAAACCACCGTTATGAATAGCCCCGCTTACATCAAAAAGGGAGTTAATTGAGGTTTGCTCATCAGCAATGACATGAACGGTTAAATCAGAAGATAAATCGGCCACTTTTTTAACGGCA
>JAAYNR010000165.1 GCA_012520735.1 Lentisphaerota bacterium
CAACCGTACGCCGACTATCTTGTGCGAAGTCGCGTAGGTCAATGACCCTAATTATAACGGCACCTAAACGCACTGCACGCCTGACCATGCTCTCGCCCAGAAAGCCTTCCAGCATCCCGGGAAATATCGTGATCACATCGATGCGCAGTGGTGGCACCATTTATGCAAGCCTCCAGGCTACCACAAACGGCTACGCCTCGGCTGTTGCCGTTGCGCTGCGTTTGGCCCGACGCACCAGACTGGCCACGGTTTCGCTCATCTGCGCACCCTGGTTTGTCCAGTAGTCGATCCGCTCCTGGTCGAGCTTAAAGTTATTGTCACCCGCAATTTTCGGGTCATACCAACCGAGTAACTCTAGAAACTTGCCGTCACGCGGTGAGCGGGCATCCGCCGCCACCACCCGAAACGACGCATTGTTAGTGCTACCGGTCCTGCGTAGTCTAATTCTGACTGCCATTTTTCCTCCGTGAACCAAATAAATTAGCAAAACAGCTACTATCATGCAAGCGCAAAAATTAAAAACTTTGCATAAAAGTATTTTTTGCAAAAAGGGCGCACCGCCACGATGCGCCCTGCGTGCCGAACATCACCTGTTTCAGCACGGTTATTTAGCCTGCTTACCAGTGGTAATAGTGAAATGCTCTGAGCGTTTTACACGATACCCGCCTGCGATGTCAGCTTTTAAGTAGTAGCCTCCACCCAAACCCAACTCTGGCACCACAATACCTTTAATAGTTACCGACGATCTCTCACCCGGGGGCGTGATTCTGCCGGTAACTAAGCCTGTCGTGCTGCGCACTGTCAAGCGCCCCTTCAGAGCATTGCCGCTGGGCAGTGTGATCGATGATGGACCGACAATCGTAGGCGCTGTAACATTATCGATTGCGAAGAGGGCACCAGCAAATGAGGTCTGGAAGTCTTGCGGTTTAGCGTAGGCCCAGCCACACAGTTCCGCAGTAGCAGAGATGCCACCCTTTTCAGGATTACCGTTAAAGCTGGCGCGGAATGAATCGTCTGTCAAGGCACGACTACGCCCGGAGTAGTACCACTCTGAATTGTCGATGCTTACCTTATTGTCGTTAACATCGCTGATGTTGCCCGCCGCAATCCACCCCAGAGCTGAAACCCAGCCACGCCGCCCATAGAGCAGTTTAAATAGTGGAAAGGCACCATGCTGAACTGTACTGCTAGCTGCCGCATAACCCATATTTACAAGCTCTGTGCCGTTGAACATGAGCAGACCGGAAGAGCCGCTTAATCTGGTGCCGTCAGGGGTGTAACCCTTGTACTTTACCGATCCGTTGCGCATCACTGTTACCGCGATGAAGCCGCTCCCCTTAGGACGGTTATTGACTGTTTTGGAGCCAACTTCCACTACCTCGGGGTTCAGCATTACGGTATAGTAGCCTTCATAGGGGCCGGTGAGGTTTTTGTTGATCACACGGGCAAAACCGCTGGCACCGTCGTAGTCCATAACTGCCAAACCTGTAGCACTGACTGTTACAGCCAGTTCTTGCCCCTGTCGCCCAGTCATTAAACTGTAGATCGAACCGTCTGAAAGTGTCTTCTCCCAGCTCCCTTTGAGTGACACCGTACCACCACTACTGGCAACTTTGCCCGTTAAACGGCCCGTAGCACCAGCAGTGAGGTTCACTGTACCCAGCAGAACGTCGTCGCTGTCAAGCAGAGCCCCCTGAAAGCGTCCTTTGGCGTAAGCGGGGAGTGGCTGTGCAACCATAGTAAAGCTGTGATTAGCTGTACCACCGCTGTTACTGGCACTGACTGTCACCTGATAGGTTCCTGCACGTTGGGGAGTACCCGATATCACGCCAGTGGTAGAATTGATTGATGTCCCCTTTGGCAGACCGGTAGCACTGTAAGTAACATCTGTCGGACTGCTGGCCGCTATCGAAATATCTGTACCAACCTTCAGGTAAACATTCACTGAACTACCAACCCCGGGGGTGTTTTTATTAAAAACAGGCAGGTCGATAATCTTAAAGAGAGCCACCGTACCGGCTACCTGTGCCGTGCCGTATTCGGCTACAAATATGGTGTCAACCCTCCAATGCACATCGCGCGGGCCAGCCGATGTCTTAACAATGCCGAGGCTCACCGCATTGGCACCGCTTTTAGCCACACCGTAATCGGTCAGGGCGGAAGCACTGCTGCCGGCATAGACATGCTCTACCGTACCAGCCGGATTGCCGCTACCTGAGGTCCATTTGAGGTTTACCAGTGCATTGTTGGCGCCAATCTGACTCTTCTGCAGCAAAACACCACCAATTGGAGAAGTTGGAGTAGCCGCATTTAATGGTTTCCAGACCAGACCGCTCAGTGTAGCCATGTACTCCTCACCGCCACCTGTCACCTTCCAGCGCACTACATCACCGGCCTTTACCCCTACAGTGTAGGTGCGTGTCCAGATACTGGCACTAATCTCTCCGGTTAGCGGATAGCTGGTACCGCCAAGAATCAGCTCCAGGATTCCCGGTGTGACCGTTGCCGCGGCCACGCCGGGCTCAGTTACTTCACGTGCCAGAATACTACGCTGTTCGCCGCCGATAAATGTCAACACCCCACCGGCAGGTGCCGTCCACGCCAGTGTGGCCGATTTACCTTTACCAAGTGGTGCGCTACGCAATGCCTTAACATCGCTGTTGTAAAACCACAGACCCGACTCCAGCGACAGTGGCTGATAAGCCGTTTTGCCCACTTTGTAATCGTCAATGGTCTGGGTCACAATCTGATCAAGGATGTCGACCGTCTGACTCAGAATACCACCATTGGCACCAGATACACTCAAAGTTACAGTAAAACTGCGTGTATCGTACACGTCTGTCACCGGAATACCGCTGACTGTAAACGACTTGGTACCGCCTTCGCCATCAGCCCACGATACCGTATTGGGTGAAAGTCTGTAATCACCATTCACTGTAATAGTGGCGCTAACCGCCCCGGTTGTGCCGCCGCTACGAGCAATCTTGCCAGAGTAATTATCCCCCTCTTTAACACTCGCCTTATCACTGGCAAAGCCAATCTGCCCCGGAATATTCTCACTCACCTCTGTAACTGTTACAGTAAACAGAGATGTACCAACTGTAGCGTTACCCGATGTTTTTGTCAGCTTCAGTGTAAATACACGCTGCAGTGGGGTTGTCCAGATACCGTCGTTAATCAGCGGAATAGTGATTGTTTTCTCGGCGGTGTCACCATCGGCCCATGTAAGTGTCCCGGAGGTGGCTTTAAAATCACTCCCTGCCACCGCTGTGCCGTTAACAGTTGCATATGTAAAAGTCTGCGCTCCAGAGGCCCCCCCTGTCCGGCTCACCTTTACCGCAACACTCCCGGCACTCTCACTAACCGCCGCCGTACTGGTAGTAAAACCTATTGTCCCCGGACCGGGATTATATGGGTAGCGGGAGATGTTAGGACGTATTCGATTGATAAATGCAGCCGCTCCCACATAAGTACCGGTCGCCTCAAAAGTATCGTGTACCACACCATCAGGCGACAGCACAAAAATTTTAGGGAAGCCGAAGCTCACCAACCCGAAATTGAGCTTCTGCTGTGTCCAGACTGCGCTATTGAAAGATCTGTCGATCCAGATCAGAATTATTCCGTTTTCAGCCAGATATTCGCTCCACATAGCAGTAGAAAGTGTTTTGGCATCCCATGATTTGCACTTCCCGCACGATGCCGAATCGCCAAAAAAGACCAGCATCGGGCGTCGCAATTCTGCCGCTTTAGCCTTGGCTGCATCAGCCTGTCGCGTCCATTGACCTACAACAATGTTGTTCGGATCGTTATAAACAGTAGGGTACGCCTGTGCCGACATTACAGTGAACACAGCAATTAACGCAGGTAACAGTCTACGTATTGTCATTAATAGCCTCCTTGGCGGAATTGGTAACCACACCTTCAAGAACAGGTCGAACCTGATGATGCTTTAAGTAATGTATAGTATCTCACTATATTATAAGACTTGTCAATGGGGAATTTTAAATTCACCCCCTTTTTTTAACTTTTTTGCTGCGCCTCGCTATAAAACAAGGTCAGGCGCACACATCCCAGGCAAACAGGCGTGCAGTACCCTCTGTTCGGCCCCAGGTTGCCATCGGAATCAGGCGTAACGCGCAGCTCTCTACACCGAGCTCAACCCTTACCATGCGTCGCCGGTTGTTATCAACTTCAGCCACAATTACCCACGCCCCATCAGCTTGCAGTGCTTCAATACGGAACTCTTTCACCAGCGACTCCGGCATTCCGTCAGCAGGCGCATCGAGTGGATAGTTGTTACGGATATTGTGATGACACGATGTACCACAACGGTTGAGGTTGCTGTCAAACACAACCCGTGCCGCCACCACAACCGTTGGCTCTTCAAAAGCATACTCTACCCAGCCACTACCTAATGCAACGTTCAGGCCGTTTCCATCCCCACCTACCGGCCGCTCAATACCATTGCGTAATACCTCCGGGTCTCCCTCACTGGCACGCAGAGATGCCTTTAGACTCAACTCCGGTATCTTCCGCTTTACCCACGGCAGGTAACAGTCGGCATCGAGTAACCGTTGCTGCAGTTCGTCGATCGCTTCCCCCCGAATATCACGCGGCAAACACCCCGCTGCTGTCGCCATAGCCGCCGCCTCACCCACCGCCTGCCCAACAATGGCACAGGTGGCCATCACCCGTGTGGAGCTCAACGCCGCATGG
>JAAYNR010000147.1 GCA_012520735.1 Lentisphaerota bacterium
AAAACAGATTTAAAAAGAATAGAGTTGACGATGACTCTCAATGCTGTCTTAGCTGCTTCGACGCAACAACTTATGAAGATAGCTGCTTGGACTTATTGTTTTTTTGACAGTAGCTAACGGGTTAGCTACTAAGGGTGACGACTAAGGATCGCGAGTAAGTGTATTTGCCTTCTCTTTAGCCTGTTGCACTCACCTCGCCAAACTGCGGTGCGCCAAAGGCACCGCTGCGGTAGGGCGTGTCTCTCCGAGACCGCCGTCGTCAGTAGCGGCGGTCACGCCGCTGCGGTAGGGCGTGTCTCTCCGAGACCGCCGTCGTCAGTAGCGGCGGTCACGCCGCTGCCTAAGTGACAAGAAGCAATATCCCCCTTTTAACCACTCCTTTGCGTCCACTCTGTGGTCGCAAAATCATTACCATTACCATTACTATTCACCAGCCCCGGCAAAGCTCACGAAAAGCTTGTGCTTGCCATCACACCTTCTCCCGGTGCGGCAAGCCGCACCGGAATACGGCGGTTTCGGAGAAACACGCCCTACCGCCATGTGCTTGCATTAAGCCATTAAGGCTTTCCCCCATTAAGGCACTCTTTCACACTTCACCCTTCCACCTTCTCTCTTCCAACTGTGCGCCTCAGCGCACTGCCTCCCATTCGGGCTAATTCGTGCTGGTTTCCTGAGACAAAGCGGTAAGTTTTCAGACGCTACCTCACGATCAGCAATGTCCCTGGCGATGGTATGGTCAAACGTATCTCGCTGTTAAAACCTGCACCATAGCTCAATTTAGCACTCGATGGCATGTTTGTAACACTGAAAGCACCATTGAGTGCCGCATGGTAACGCAGAATAACACGGTCGCTACACGGTTTATCGGGTGCAACAAAAGTGACACCTGAGTTGATGGTCACATCACCCCATACCTCAGCCATACCGGCGTAAGTCTTATGGATTTGCGCCAGGAAAGTGCTGCCGGAGTTGAGCGTCACGGTATTGCTGACCACAAGTGTCCCCAGCGGGCTCCCCGGCGAGAAGGTGGTGCCGCTGGGGAAGGCGAGCTTGTTGGTCATGGAGCCGGAACCGCCGAGCGTCCCCTCGGTGACGGTGAATGTCGGCACCAGCAACGGGCCGTTGATGTTGACGCGCCCCGGGCCGCGCTTGGTGATGCTATGCGATGCGCCCGCTTTCACCAGCCCATCAAAGTGAACCGTAGCGCCATTAGTGGCATAGAGATAGTTTTTGTGGTATGCGGACAACCGTGTAAAATCGTAATCACCGGCAAAGCGTGACTCGTGCGACGTTATTCCACCCAATGTGCACTCGCCATTGGCGTTGCTATGGGGATAGACACTGCCGCTGCGGCGTACCGTCGCCGGACCCGAGGTAAGCACACCAATCTTTGCGCCTGTAGTTGTTGAACCAAACTCAAACACCCCCCCTGGGTCACCATCACTCCCGGTGGCGGCCAACCACAGATGCCCATCCGTTGTATTCATGACGCCAGTAAAATCGTTGTCCGGGTTAGTGAACTCAATGTCGCCGCTGCCCGTTGTGAACTTTGCCGGCCAACCACTTTGAATCCGCCAGTCACCCGGCCCCGTTATCTTGCCACTGAAAGTGACCAGACTGTTCTTGCCCGATTGCAACCGTACCGCCGGACTGAAATTGGTCCGCAAGTTGATCACATCACCGCTATAAACCGGATGGCAATCAGCAGCGGCACCACCAAGATATATCTGCCCATTAAACCCGGTATTGGAGATCACTATATCCTGACCTATCAAATAAGACCCCTCCGCCAGAAGTCCGGGAGAGTTCACGCCTCCCGTCCGATAATTCAAGTCTATTATCGTGTTCGCTCCCAGTGCTCCTGGTCCCCCTCGCGGCGCGTTGGCACCCACAAAGAATAGCCCGGCCCCAACCTTAAGCTGTCCGATAAACGTATTATTGGGGTTGGAGAGGCAGATGCGATTACCGGAACCGGTATGCCCTGCGCTCTGTATCACTGGGCTGTCGCCGGAAATAACACCGCTGAACTCGACTGATCCATTGTTTGCCGCAGAAAAACTCACCGGGTCGGGTGTCTCCATCACCATGTCACCACTGGAGCCAACGATCCGAATCGAACGGACGACCTGCTCATTACGAGTGAGCTGCTCTACCTACTGAGCTACGTTGGCTTAAAACGCAAAATAAATTACCATAATACCGC
>JAAYNR010000021.1 GCA_012520735.1 Lentisphaerota bacterium
AATGGCGACACAATCCCCGCCACTTTTAACTGGGACAGTCGACTCGGTATAAAACTCGGTTTCTCTGATGTCTGCTCTATTCTCGCCGTTCTTGAAGGTCGCCTGGCAGCGGCCGGTGGCGATAAAGGGATGTTTCATCAAACCAGAGATACTAATACCATGATCAACTTCAAAAGAGTGGAACAACCGTTTGTCGGCTATTCGCTGGAGATCTCCCGCAAGAGTGCCGCAGCAAATGACCCTGTCCGTTTGCGCATCACCTTTACTGAGGCCGAAGGCTGCGGCTTGCGCCAGATTTTCAGCGCGGCCGTTTTTCATCTCTGTTTCTACGAGGCTCCACCCTCGCAGGAGGAGTAAATACCACTGCGGTCACCTCTTGGCGGTTGTCAGAAGGTTCCGCTATTGCTACACTACCTGTAAAACAAAAGGAGGTAAGTTATGTCTGATAAAGCAATCATTGAGCGCTACTTCCAATTGCGCCTGAAACTTAACGATCTCAATGATGAGATCGAGAGTATCAAATCCGATGTAGTCGAAGCGCTGCGGGCTCAGAATGGTTTCGCCCGTTTCGACGGTTTTGACCTCACACTGCGTAATTATAAGCAGTGGCAATACTCCGAAAAAGTCAATACTATGCAAACCAATCTCACCAATCTTAAGCGTGAGGAACGGCAGAGCGGAGTTGCGCTGGTTCGGGCTGAAAGCGATATGCTGGTGCTCTCGGCACAGCGTGCCGCTTATGACGTTTTTGAGCCGCAAGCTACTTATGATGCCGATTGGGAACCTAACGACAATGAGTGATCCAGTATTGAGTAGGTCACCTGTCGCTACCGCCGGACTCCCCTCCGGCGGTGGCTTTTGCCGCGCCGCAGCACTTATCGGTGAGGCTCGGCGTGCCGCTGCACTGGCGTATGCCCCTTACTCACATTATCAGGTGGGAGCAGCACTATTAACAGCCAGTGGCGAGGTTTTTACCGGCTGTAATGTAGAGAATGCTTCTTATGGACTCACCCTCTGTGCAGAGCGGGTCGCTGTTTTTAAAGCTGTCAGTCAGGGTAATACCGATTTTGTTGCTCTTGCCATAGCCGGTGGCTCAGCAACTGCACCTGCGGCACCTTGTGGGGCTTGCCGGCAGGTTCTGGCTGAGTTTGGCAAACCCGACATGAGTGTCTGGTTTGCCGGCCTCGCCAATGGGCCGATCACAACCACTACTCTGGCTGAGCTCTTACCGCACTCTTTTGCCCTCTCACCCGAAAAATAACCCCGCCAGTCTCTGCCGCTTACAGGAAAAATATTATGACTACCTCGCGCGACCGTCTTATCGCCGCTCTGGAACACCGTGAACCCGACCGCGTCCCTTATGACCTCGGTGCTACGCATGTCAGTGGCATCCATGCCATCGCCTACCGTAATTTACGCCGCCACCTCACACTCCCTGATCTCCCACTGCAACTGGCCGATCTCTATCAACAGGCAGCCCTCCCCGATGCCGATATTCTGGAACTGTTGCAGGTCGATACTCGCGGTCTGTTCCCGCTTTGCAGTCATAACTGGCATGTCCCCGACACCGCTGGCGCTACGTCTGTCGAGCACACCGACGAGTGGGGTTTTACCCAGCGCTTCGCCGGTGATAGTTTCTGGTGGAGCCAAACCGGCTGGCCACTTCCCGGCCACTCCCTCACTGCCGACGACATCACTAAGCACCAATGGCCCAACGCCGCTCTCCCTGAGCGTATCAAAGGTCTCCGCGCTCAAGCCGAAGCTTTCCGTGCTCAGGGGAAGGTCGTTGTCCTAAAAGGCCTCTGTGCCGGTATGTTTGAGATGGGGCAGCGGGTACGCGGTATGGAGAATTTTCTGTGTGATCTGATGGTCGACCCCTCAACCACCTCGCTACTGCTCGATAAAATTAACGCTTTGAAAATGGCGTTCTGGGAGATGGCACTTAACGACCTCGGCGATGTGGTCGATATCGTGGTGGAAAACGACGACTACGGCACTCAGGAGAGTCAGTTAATCCCACCTGAAACTTTTCGTGAGCTCTTTAAGCCACGCCTGGCGGAGCTGTTCGCCTTAATTAAAAACAAACTGCGCCAGCGTAAACCGGCGCATGAGCGCGGCTGGATATTCTTCCACTCCTGCGGTAATGTCAGGCCGATCTTACCCGACTTTATCGAAATAGGTGTCGATATCCTCAACCCGGTTCATGTCAACGCTGCCGGTATGGAGCCGGTAGCACTGAAACGTGACTTCGGCTCAGCTATCACCTTCTGGGGTGGTGGCGTTGAGACACAAAACATCCTGCCGCGCGGCACCCCGCAAGAAGTGGCCGATGATGTTAAACGCAACCTTGATGCCCTCATGCCCGGTGGTGGTTATGTCTTCAATACTGTCCACAACATCCAGCCTGAGGCACCACCGGCAAACATCATGGCTATGTGGCACACCCTGCAGGAATACGGTCAAAATTAACTGCACCTGACCAACTCACCGACATCAGTTTTACTGGGAGCCCCGGGAATATCGGCCACAAAGCGCGGCATGGCCAACCCCCCTATCCGCTGCGCCAGCTCCTTTGCCAGCTTGGCTGCTCTCGTCGCACTCACCCGCAAATGCTCTGTCCCCATTACCGGATCACCGATAAACACATAATAAGGGCGTACTCTGATGCGCTGCAGACCGCAACACAACCCCTCCAGCGCCGCCAATGAGTCGTTTATCCCCCGTAATAAAACAGATTGATTAGAGACCGGTACCCCCGCCTCAACCAGTCGCCTACAAGCAACCGCCGCTTCAGCGGTCAACTCGGCTTCATGGTTGAATTGCGTATTTACCCACACTTTACCACTCTCTCCCAATGCCACGGCCAGTCCCTGCGTAATCCTCATGGGGAGAGTCGACAAAACACGGGTTCCGATCCGCACCGCATCAATCTGCGGCAAAGCCGCAAAAGCCCTGACAAAACGTAACACCGAGCTGTCTCCATCCAAAAGCGGATCTCCCCCTGATAAAATTACCTCACGCACCTTGCTGTGGGCCGACACATAATCGACCGCCGCCTGCAACTCCGCTACGGAGTGAGTTAAAGGGAGACCATCCATGGCATTTTTTCTGGTACAGTGCCTGCACCGCACTGCACAGCGATCTGAAGTCATTACCAGCACACGGTCTGCGAAGCGGTGTACAACACCCGGCAAAGGAGTGCTCCCAGCCTCACCAAAAGGGTCACGAACACCGCCGTTCGCCAGTGCGCACTCTTCACCGCACGGCAACCACTGCCTCACTACAGGGTCTTTCTCATTGGTCAAGTCACCTATGGCCAGATAATAGGGTGTAACCCCCACCGCATAACGCAACGCCGCCTCAGCGGCATCGGGTTGCTGCAACAGCCCCAGACGTGCCAGATCTACCGCTCCCAGTGAATTGCGCACCTGCCAGTGCCAATCACTCCAATTTTTGTTTTTGCGAACCCGTTCCAGCCACTCCAGTAACTCAGCTACACTGCCGAATCTACCCGGCACCACCTGCTGCCTATTGCGGCGCACACTACTAACACTCACAATATCACGTAAACCTTCCTGTCACACAGCCGCTATCTGCGCCACTGCCGCAAAAATTTCTTCCGGCTCAGCCATTCGCCCCTTGCCACTGGTACCACAGGCAAGCTCACCGGTGCCAGCATCAACAATTCCCACACCGCGGCTCTTTAAAAGTGCTAAATTATCCTGCGTTGCCTTATTTTCCCACATCCCCGTGTTCATCGCCGGTGCCAGCAATAATGGTGCTTTGCAGGCCAGAATAGTCGAACTTAGCAGATCATCGGCCAAGCCGTAGGCAATTTTGGCCATCATATTTGCACTGCAAGGTGCCACCAACATCACATCCGCACGATCCGCCAACGATATATGCCCCGGCAGCCACACATCGGGCTCGGCAAATGAATCTACGCTCACCGGGTTTTGTGACAACGTTCTAAAGGTCAGTGGGGTCACAAAGTTGGTGGCGGCAGTGGTCATCACCACATGCACCCCCCACCCTGCTTTAGTCATCAGGCGCACCAGCTCCGCCGCCTTGTATGCGGCAATCGAACCGGTAACCCCCAAAACCACGTTAAATTTTCCTGACAAACTCATTATTTTACAGCCTCTCCAATTCGGCAATAATCTCCTGCAACCGCTCAAGGTCGTAGTCAGGCAACTCGCTCTGGCGCTTACGTACTATACCCGCCAGTTCACGGGCTCTCGCCTTATCACCTTTACGCAGTTGCAGATAGGCCATACTCACTGTTACGCGCAAATCGCTCTCATCCAACGACAGCGACGTCTCCAAAGCCTTCTCCGCCTCGTCAAATTTACCCTGTTCAATCAGAATACTCGCCAGAGTCTCCCAGATCACATACTGATCGCTGTTATACTCTATCGCCTTGCGGGCAATCTCCTCTGCCTCGCCATAGCGACGCATCCGCCGCAAACACTCGGCGTAGTCGTTCATCGCTGCAAATTTCGGGTCGGCATCGACACTCCGTTTCAGAAAATCGGCCGCCTCACCATACTGCCGTGCATTGAGGCGCAAGTGCCCCATCACGTAGTTAGCCAGTGCATGGTTACGATTGAGCCGTAATGTCTGTCGGGCATGGAGTTCCGCCCGTTCTTGATCATTCATCCCGATGTCGAGCTGCAGAATCATATCACGTACACCCGGCACATCAGGTCTTAACATCGCCGCCCGGATAAAGGCGTCACGCGCATCACCAAAGAAGTTACGTCCCTTATGCATCGCCACTTGTGCCCGGGTCACCTGCACAAAGTAGTTGTCAACCGTACCACTGGTCTTGATCATCCGCGGCAAAATCACCCGCTCCACATCTATCACATCTCCCTGCTGAATCTGCACCACACTGAGCATGGCCCACGCCTGCAGGTTTTGCGGCTGACTGTCTGTCACCTCCTGTAACAGCAGGCGGGCATCACTGAGATTACCCTGCGAAAGGTGTAACGCCGCAAATTCTAGACCCATCGACATCCCACCGGCTACCCCCAGTTCACGTGCCTTCTCCATCCAGTTGCGTGCCACATCGAGATCACCCCCCTGAATGGCCAACCGTGCCAGCGAGAGCATTGCCTGACGGTTTGAGGGGTCTTTGCGCAACAGCTCTTCGTAAAGCTCAGCCGACTTCTCTGTGTCGCCACCTAGTGCATACATCGATGCCATGGTCGACAGCAACGCATCGCCATCTGTCCCCTGAAGCAGATCCATTGCGCGGCGGATCCCCGCCAATCCCGCTCCCATCTGCCCCGACATCGCCCAGTTCCACCCCATCTGTGCAAAAAGTTCCGGTGAACGCACATAACCAAAATGACGCGACAGCGACCACAGCGAATAGCGGTGCTTCAAATTGGCCACGTAGTCGTTCATCGCCGCCTCTACCGCCTCTTTGTCTTCAACATGGTTACCGCGGCGGATCATCTCAAACTGGTTAAACAGAACGCTAACGTTCTGCGGGTCAAATTTACGCATCCGCACATACACCTGGTAAGCCTCTTCATTGGCTCCCAGCTCTTCAAAAAGAACCCCCAGGTTGTTGCCCAGAAAACCGATATGACGCCGCAGATAACTGTAGTAGTTGTCTATGGTGTCGCGCTGACTCTCCGACTTCTCAATTCGCGGCAGCAGGCGATCGGTCTCATCCCAGAACGCCAGATACTGCGGCAGCAACTCAGCCGGCTTCACCTGTTTCAGATCGCGCATCCCCCCGAAAAACAGAAATTCACTCACCGGATTTAACCCCGCACTGTACCACAAGTCCGGCACACCGAAAACAGCCATTTTGTCGTTGATGTCAGGGTCGGTGGCAAACCAGTCCTGAATAAACGGCAAAACACCCAGATCAATTGTATTGTTCATGCGAAACATCTCGCTCGCATCAAATAATTGCAGCCTAACAATCTCCTTTTTCAGCTTAGCCTGAAATATCTTGCTGTTGTCTTTGTGTAGCCCGATCAGAAACAGTGGCTGTTTCCGCTCAGCAGCACGCACTGTCAGGTGAGCGTCAAGCGTACCGTCGGTCACCATCCAGCGCCGCTCGCCAAGCTGATCAAGCACTTTATTGGCAAAGGCATCAGCAAAAGCCCCCCGGTGACCGTTAGCCCCGAAACCATTGACAAACAGAGCCATTACCACTGCCACCAGCAACGGCCACACTAAAATCCGCCCCAGCCACTTAGCCAGCACCTGCTCCAGCGGTGTAGCGCTGGTGTCGCGTCTGGCCGGCTCGGCTCGCCACAGTAAAAACCAGTATGCCACTAAGTACCCCACCAGTACCGCCGCCAAAACCGCTGAGATCACTGGCAGTCCACCCCGCAGTTTGCAAAGCCACCACGGTGTAAAGGGGAGATTAAACAGTGCCGCAATAACCAGCCCCGTCAGTACAATGTGGAGAAAACTGAAACTCCAACCTCGCTCGTTATTTAGTGTACGGGAAGAGGCCAGCATCGCCACCAACCATGCCCCGGCACCAAATAATACCATCCACACCCACTGTGGCGGCAACATAGTACGCATCATCTTATATTGCTGACGCCATAGATCAACCATCACATCGTAAACTCGGATGTAACCCTCGGCCTGACCGGCTGTGCTGTAGAGGAAACTTCGCGCTGCCAGCCAGTAAACCAGCATAAGGCCGCACACCGCAAATACCCCCAACCAGCCGACCCGCACCACGCTGAGTGACTCATTTTTCCACAGCGTGAACACTACCACCAGAATGTATAACGGCACAAAGGCTATAAAAACCGACGACTCCGGAATGCAGGCTCCATACATAAAAGCCGAGAGCAACAGAAGTGATGCCCGTTTTGTCTGTGCATAACCTACCAGCAACATACCGCAAATCAAGAGCAACATCAGATCAAAACTCTCAAAGTGAAGCCGTGTCGCGGAGCTCCACATCGCCATGCTGCCTGCCGCTGCCACTACCGCAACCACACCTGCCAGCCACGACATCTTATCGGCCTGCATCAACGCCTGTTCTTCATAGATCATCTCGTAAATAAAAAATGAGACCAGCCGGTAGAGTAGCACCATCGACACCACCCCGCACAGCACGCTGAACAGGTTCAGTCGCGCAGCACTGCTCAGGATCGGTAACATTGCCCAGGCATCACTGGCCCAGTAAAATAGTGGCCGTAACGGCAAACCACGATCTTCAAGCCCTAAACTCTGTGCCACCAGCACCGAAGAGTTCCCCGGGAATAACGAGGTCGAGAGAGTTGCCAGATACAAAATTAATACACCCAGACCCAACACTACCGATAGCAGGTTGTCGACACGTCTCTTCGCAGACGGCACGCTTTTAAAAGGCACCATAAATACTCTCCCTAGTCAGCTCCATACATGGAGCCGGAAATAATGAGGCACTCGCCAAGTGAGTTTGCAGTTATTAATTTGGTTCAATTTTAGAGAATCATCACAACTCTAGCAAGCATGAATAATAAAATTAAGAAAAAAACGCCTCGCCGCCCAGCTTTGACTCCAGCCACGGCACCACCCCCCAGAGGTCGCGCAATGCCAGATACTCCTCAACCGCCTCGGCCTGACGTGGTGCAATCCCCGCCTCAGCCCGCAACATAATATTTTTGGCTGTCGCCCCCTGATCAACAAACTCAACTACCCGTACCCGGTAACCGGCAATTCGTAAAAGTTGTGCCCGGAAGGTGTCGGTTAACAGATCCGCCAGTCGCTCGCGCATTATCCCGTGCCGCAATACCGCCCGCATCGCCCCACCCCCTTGCAGACTCTTATGGAGCTCGTGCTGGCAGCGTGGCGCACATAGTATATAACGACTTTTCGCCTCTATTGCTGCGGCAATGGCGGCATCTGTAGCTGTATCACACGCATGTAGACTCAACGCCAGGGTTGGTCGCAGCTCGAGGAGCTCCGCTCCAATCTCCCCCTCCACAAAGCTCACTTCGTCACTCACTCCCAGATTTAGGGCCATTTTCCGAGCACTGGCAATGACTTTGCTGTTACGGTCTATACCACACACCCGCACACTCGCCTTCCTGCTTTGAGTGAGGTAAAAGTAGACCGCAAAGGTGAGGTATGCCTTACCGCAGCCGTAGTCAACTATGTTGAGGGGTTCCGGTATGGCCGACCCTAAAGTTGCATCAACTATCCGTAGAAAAGCATTTATCTGATCGTATTTGCCCCGCATTGAGGCTTTTATCCGCCCGTCGCCGTCGGCTATTCCCACACCTCGTAGCAGTATGTCTGCGTCAAAAGTACCCAGAGGCTGCTGTTTTTCGCGGTCATGGGGCATCGCCTCGGTCACTTCACGCTGCAACGGCTTGCTGCGCGACACCAATACCCGCCCTTTGCGGGTGATGCGAACATGGACATCACCCTGAGCCGTCTGGATATGGATATCTGAGCTGCCACTGTGCCCCAATATCTCTGCCAGCAACTCACGTGCGGCATCGTTCTCAATGTTAGTCACCTGTAAACCGTCGGCACCGCTGCTCTCCACTTGCCACACCTTGCCGGTTTTCAACACTACCGGTCGCAATCCGGTTTTACTCGTTTTACCCCCATAGCGTATAACTTGCGTCAACCGCATGAACCCCTCTTGCTCAAAGACCACACTCTCAATCTCTGCCGCCAGTGTTTCGTCAAGTCCACCATATTTAGTCGCCATAACTAAAACTCCATTGGGTTAAAACGATAAATCCCGCTCGCCTCCATCTGTGCTGAAAAAGAGTATCGTCGGCAAACCACGTACCTCAAAGGCCTCGGTCATCGCCTTGCCCGGCTCTTCATCCGGTCGCTCAGTCTGTACCCGTATCACGTGAAACTCTTTCAATCGCTCGGCCACAGCACTGTCGCGGAAAGTTCGCCGCTCCAGCGCATGACAGTTTTTGCACCAGGTGGCCCAGAAGTCGACCATCAGCGGTTTCCCCTCCTCACGGGCCACCGCCACTTCACGCTGCCACGCCTCAAAATCGCCTGCCTGAATCGACCCCACTACTGTCACTGCTCTGAAGCCCTGCCACGCCACCCAACCATAGTAGAGTGCTAATGCCAACACAAACAACCCCAGTACCCGTTTCATCGTCTCCATCCAGGCACCCGGCTTGGGCAAACACGATAGCCCCATCCCGGCAAATGGCCACGGGAGCGCCATCCCTATCCCTAACCCCAATGGCAACAGTGCCCCGGCCGTAATCCCCTGGCCATATAGCGATGCACTCAACAGTAAAACCGCCACTACCACCGGTGCCACACACGCCCCGGCCAGTAAAGCCGCAAAACCTCCCGCCACCGCCGCTGCTACCATCCCCCCTTTGCCGCCTGCACCGCCACTCCCCTGCAGACGGGAGAAGTCGATCGCAAAGAGATCAAACAATGACAATCCCAGTACAATGAAGACCACCGCCACCGCGGCGTTGAAATAGGGTGATCCCTGTAATGCCCCGAAAACTCCCCCGGCCACCGCGGCCACTATCCCCAGTAACCCATAAACCACGGCAATCCCGCCACCATACGTCAGCCCCAGTATAAAGCCGCGCCGTCCCCCCGACCCCGCCCCTATAATACTCAGGTTAATCGGTATCATTGGTAGCACACACGGTGTCAGGTTAAGCAGTATCCCCCCTAGCAACACCACCAGAAATGTCCAGAATACACCGTGTTTTTTCAAAAACTGCGCCGGATCACGGGCAAAGGACGATAACCCAACCCCCTCGTTCGCTATTTCAGCGGCTCCGCCAATAGCATCAAGCTCCGCCAGGAAATCGTTTGCCCCCAGATAACCGGTAATCCGCCCCTCCTCTACCAATCCATTCCGCCACACCCCATCCGCGCCTGCCACCACTACGCCATCTGTCTCAACTGTCGCCCCGAGCTCTCCACCCTCAACTACTACCCGACGCTGTGGCATAAAACAAATTGCATCATCACACCCCTGATAAGAGACCTCTGCCTTTACCGGCGGCACCAATCCACTCACCCGCCAACGCTGTACAAACGACTCACGGAATACATCTACCCTCTTCCCTTCAAACGGGTCATCATATACCTCTGCCGCCGGCTCTACCCCAACCTCCTCTGCCGCCTCTACCCCTGCCACAAACTCCACCTTGTAAGCGCTCTTGTAGAGGTAGTGGTTAGTCGGCACCGACACCTCTACCACTACTTCACTCGCCTCAACATCGCTCCGTAATGTTACCGCAAAAGGGTCGGCCTGCCCACTCGCCCATAAAGCCAAACCTGCCAGAAACGCCAAAACTCTGATCTTCATCTAAACTCCTTTATAAACCGCTTCCCTCTACGTATAACCACCTCAAACACTGAATGAGATAAGCTTGGCTATCTCATCAGGCCAGCGCATCTCGTCGGGGGTCTCAATCACTAACGGTATCCCCGCGCACCGCTTATCACGCATTATTGTGCGGAATGGCTCCCAGCCAATGTTACCCATACCCAGTGGCGCATGACGATCAACCCTTGAGCTGTAATCACTCTTGGCATCGTTCAGGTGCATACCACGCAAAAACTCGCTGGCCGGCCCCACCTCAGCCTCAAACTCATCGAGCAGGGCGGTGATCCCCGCCGCTGTCCGTACATCGTACCCCGCTGCAAAGGCGTGACAGGTATCAAGACAAAACCCGAGGCGGGCTTTGTCATCCACTTCAGCCAGAATAGCTCCCAGCTCGGCCATGGTCACTCCCAGACTCCCCCCCTGCCCTGCCGTGTTCTCAATCACAATAGTCACCCCCTCTGTAGCTGCCAGAACATCGTTGATCGCCGCCGCTACCCTGCTTAAGGCCGCCTCGGGAGCGAGCTTTTTCAGATGACTGCCAGGGTGGAGATTAAGCATGGTCAAACCAAATGCGTGACACCGCTTCACCTCGTCTATCAGTGAGTTCACCGAGCGGTCGTGGGCCTCGGCATCGGGATTAGCCAGATTTATCAGATACCCGGCGTGTGGCAATACCTGAGCTGCCGTGTAACCGGTGGTGTTCATAGCAGCCCCAAAGCGGGCTCGTTGCTCGGCGGTCACCTCCGGCGCAAACCACTGCTTCTGGTTTTTTACAAATACCCCGAACGCTGTCGCTTTGATCTCTTCCGCTGCCACCGGCGCATTGTGCGCCCCGCCTGCTGCCGATACATGTGGCCCTACATACCAATTTTCCATTATCTCTTCTCTCTTTCTACTCTCTGCTGTAAGTACCCACTGGCACCATAACCGGCTAACTCTGATAGCCAATAAACTCTGCTAAAAATAACCGTCCTTTTTCTTCTCTTCCATACTGCTGGCACCGTCGTAGTCGATCAGACGTCCCTGACGCTCCGACTGTCTAGCCAGTATCATCTCTTCCACAATCTTCTCTATCGTGTCGGCGTCCGACTCTATGGCACCGGTCAGCGGATAGCACCCCAGGGTACGGAAACGTACCCGCAACATCTCAGCCTGCTCCCCGGGCTCGAGCGGCAGGCGGTCGTCGTCAACCAGTACCAGTGTACCGCTGCGGTGTACCACCGGACGCTCTTTGGCAAAGTAGAGCGGTACCACCGGGATGTTTTCACGCATAATGTAGAGCCAGATGTCGAGTTCAGTCCAGTTGGAGAGGGGAAACACCCGAATCGACTCACCTTTGTTGACTCTGCTGTTATAGAGATTCCACAGCTCAGGACGCTGGTTTTTAGGGTCCCATTGGTGATGCTTGTTGCGGAAGCTGTAGATACGCTCTTTGGCACGTGATTTCTCTTCATCACGACGCGCCCCGCCAAAAGCGGCATCAAAGCCGTAGTGGTCGAGTGCCTGCTTCAACCCTTCGGTCTTCATCACCTGGGTGTGTTTTTCAGAGCCGTGCACAATCGGGTTGATATCGAGCTCTATCCCCTCAGGATTGATCCACACCAGCAGCTTGAAGCCTATCTCATCTACCATCCGCTGCCGGAACGTAATCATCTCTTTAAACTTCCAGCGAGTGTCCACATGCATCAGTGGAAATGGTATCGGACCGGGGTAAAAAGCTTTTTGTGCCAGCCTCAACATCACTGACGAGTCTTTGCCGATAGAGTATAGCATCACCGGGTTGTCAAACTCTGCCGCAACTTCACGGATAATATGGATGCTCTCAGCTTCGAGTTGCTGTAAATGGGTGGTGTTGTATGTGCTCATAGATCTCTCAGGGACGGATGGAGTACAGCAAACCAGGGGTTAAGCTGGTTGGTACGGTTGTAGGTTAATGGTGCGGCACCAAAAAGTGCGCTCAGGCCTTGTTGGGTAAAGTTGTTGAGGGTGGTGTCGTCACAGACCACCACACAGCCGCCAACGCTGTTTACCACCGCCTGGGCAGCGGCAGTATCCCACTCCATGGTTGGCGCCAGCCGTGGATAGATGTGGGCCTCGCCTGTGGCGACCATGCAGAGTTTCAGTGAACTGCCGCGCGACACCCGCTCCACGTTGCGACTGTAGCGGGATAAGCCTTCAATCAGGGTGTCTGTCTCTGCTGAACCGTGTGAGCGCGACGCTACCACACGAATCTCCTCACCGGACTGCAACGGTTTAACTTCCACCTTCTGCAACGGTGCACCCAACTCACCACTGGCACAAGCCGCCCTCACTGCTGCCCGGTCTACCGCACCACGTACTATATAGGCACCCACTCCAACTATCCCAAGGTAGAGATCGCGGCTAACCGGTGCATAGACCACACCTAGAACCGACTCCCTACGCTCTATCAGAGCAATATTTACCGTAAACTCACCGTTTCGCTTGATAAACTCTTTTGTGCCGTCGAGGGGGTCAATCAACCACATGCGTTCCCACCCCTGACGCTCCTCAACCGCTATCTGCAGCCCCTCTTCAGAGAGTAGCGGTATCTCTCCACCACCCAATCTGCTGCTGATTACAGCATGAGCCGCACGATCAGCAGCCGTCAACGGGGAGTTGTCAGCCTTGTAGTCAACGCTGATGTCACGCTCGTAAACGTCGCAAATAGCATCACCCGCCACAAATGCCGCATCTACCGCCGCCGCCAGTAAGCAGCGCCACTCTCTAACAGGTTCTCTGTTCACACTGCACCGCCTTTGCCCGCCACTCCACTGCTGCCCCGTTTGACTAACGCCTCCTCTAGCACCGCCACACTCTCTTCAATTGAGAGTTGTGCCGTATCGACCACAATGTCGGGGCATTCCGGTGCTTCGTATGGATCGCTAACCCCGGTGAAGTGTGATATCTCACCGGCCCGGGCTTTACGGTAGAGCTCTTTGGGATCGCGCTCTTCACACACCTCCAGCGGCGTGCTTATATAACCCTCAATGAAATTCTCCGCCTCTATAATCTCACGGGCATTTGCGCGATCAGCCCGATAGGGCGAGATAAAGGCCGTAATCACTATCACGCCGGCATCGTTGAAAAGGCGTGCCACCTCGGCAATGCGCCTGATGTTCTCGGCACGGTCTTCGGCTGAGAAGCCGAGATTGCGGTTGAGCCCATGACGGATATTATCGCCATCAAGGAGATAGCAGAGGTGCCCCTGCTCGATGAGCGACTTCTCCAGCGCCTTGGCCACTGTCGATTTACCCGAACCGCTGAGACCTGTCAGCCACAGAGTCACACCGCGCTGTCCCGTCAACCGCTCTCGCTCGCTGCGTGTCACCAACGACGACTCACGCCTGATATTGCGCGTAGCTGCGGTTACCTTGTCCGAAGCCGTCGCCACCTTGCGGTAGAGTATCATCCCGGCCGCCACAGTCGCATTGCTCAGCCTGTCAATTATCACAAAGTTGCCGGTCTGGTGATTCCGCGTGTAGTGATCGTATGAGATCGGCCGGTGCAGACTGAACTGCACCCTCCCGATCTCATTCATATCCAGAGTCGTTGTCTCACTCTGACGCATCGTGTTTACATCTACCTTATAACGCACCTTACTTAGTGTCGCCGGCAACATATTTGAAGTGTGTTTTATCAGATAGGTCTTACCCTCTACCGCCGTCTCTTCATGCATCCAGACAACCATTGCCTCAATTTCCGTGCCGCTGTTCGGCTGGTTGTTGGGATACACCAGCATACTGCCGCGGCTGACATCAATCTCATCCTCCAATGTCACAACTACAGCCATCGGCGGCCACGCCTCCTGCACATCTTTACGACTATAGATGATCCGCTTTATTTTTGAACGACGGTTCGATGGCAAGCACACCACCTCGCTGCCAACCCTGATTACCCCCGAAGCTACCGTACCGGCAAAACCACGGAAGTCCAAATCGGGACGTATTACATACTGTACCGGAAAACGCATGTCGATCAGATTACGGTCAGCCGCAATATTCACATTTTCCAGATGGTGCAGCAAAGTCGACCCTTTGTACCATGGCATATTGGCACTGGCCGCTGCCACATTATCACCATGCAACGCCGAAACCGGGATAAAGTGAACATCAGAGAACCCCAGCCGACTGATCGCACCGTTATAGTCGGCTCTGATCTGCTCAAACCGCTCCTCCGACCAATCAACCAGATCCATCTTGTTTACTGTCACCACCACATGTTTAATCCCCAGCAACGAAACAATAAAACTGTGCCGCCGTGTCTGGGTGATCACCCCATGCCGTGCATCTACCAACACCACTGCCAGATTGCAGTTGGAGGCTCCGGTAGCCATGTTACGGGTGTATTGCTCATGCCCCGGTGTATCGGCAATAATAAATTTCCGTTTGTCAGTCGAAAAATAACGGTAAGCCACATCAATGGTGATCCCCTGCTCACGCTCAGCCTTCAGCCCGTCTGTCAGTAACGCTGGGTCAAAATCGGTTCCCGTCGTACCATGGGTTTTGGAGTCACGATGCACCGCCGCCAGTTGATCCTCGTAAACAGTGTGGCTGTCGAAAAGCAGCCGCCCAATCAGTGTCGATTTACCATCATCAACCGAGCCGCAAGTCAGCAGCCTGAGCAGGTCTTTCCGCTCATGCTGCGCCAGATACTCTTCAATCGACAAATTCGCCCCTGCCTCGTTTTTTTTCATACTGCTGTGAACCCTCTCACTCTAACTCAAAGTCTACGGTTACCCGCGGGTATTGACGTAAAAAACGCCCCGTCAAACCATTAATTTTCCCAACCGCACGCCCCGCCGCAACAGCGGAACGATCATGAATAGCACTGCCCGACGACTTTGTCAGCCGCACTGCCGTTACAGTCCCGCCAGTGCCAAAACTCAACTCTATCTCTGCCGCACGCCGCCCGGCATCACTGCGCGATGGCCGCTCCCAACCATTGTAAAGAGCCTGTTTGACGAGCATAAAACAACGTTCCACCTCTCCCTGAGGGATTGAGTTTTCTGTACCCGGCTTGGCCCCGGCTGCCAGCAGACGTGCTATCTCATCAGCACTTAATGTCGGCTCACGTGTCAATTTCAGCGGTGGTGCTTTAACAGCCACATCCCGCACCACCCGCTCCCCTTTTTTAAAAGTACTCTGGGGTTTAGCCGCCGGTGCCTTAGGCGTCGGCTTGGGCGGTTCCGGCTTGGGTGGTACCGGTTTGGGTGGTACCGGTTTGGGCTTTGGCGGCTCCACCGGCTTTTTCACCGCCACTACTGCATCAGCCGGTGGCGGTGGTTTTGGCGCAGGTGGCGGCGGCTTTGGCGCAGGTGGTTTTTTCACCTCCGGCTCTGCTGCCACCTCTGGCATCGACTCCACTATCACGGTGAACTCAATCGGTATTTCACGCGGCTTGGGTTTTTTCCACCCCATACAAAAAGTCACCACAACTGCCAGTAACACAGCCAGTCCATGCCCTAACAGTGAGTTTTTAAATGCTTTTTTGTAAAACCCCGACATCCCACCTTCTTTATTCGGCCTGCGTAACCAGTGCCATACGTGTAATCTGCAAATTATACATAATCCGCATAATTTTTACAATCGCGCCGTACTGGAGATTCTCATCCCCCCGAATCAACACCGCTAGGTCTCTGTCTTTGGCCACCTCTGTTGCCAGTTGTGCCTCAAGTTCCGCCTCACTCACCTCTTTGCTATTGAGGTGGATCACACCCTTGGCATCAACAGTAACATTTTGCGCCTTCTTCTCTGGCAATTTGTCGGTCTTCCCCACAGGCAACTTGATGCTTATCCCCGTCTCTATCAAAGGAAAAGTGATGATAAAAGCGATAAGCAACAGAAAGGTGAGGTCGATCAATGGCGTCATGTTAACATCACTGATCCGTTGTGGCCCGGCACGATGGCGCCTCTTTTTCCAGCGCTGTACCATTACCTAGTTCCCTCCACCCTGAAACTCACAAGCGATCCGCCCCGTCAGCTCGTCGACAAACCCCTCCATCTCAATCACGGAACGCCGCACAATACCCTGTAAAATATTGTACCCTATCCCTGAAGGTATCGCCACCAGCAGCCCCACCACCGTGGTCAGCATCGCCGCCGATAGTGCAGGTGCTATCTCAGCCAACTGTACCGACCCTTTGATACCCATCACGTGGAAGGCATCGAGTACCCCCCACACTGTGCCGAGCAGACCAATCAACGGTGCCGCTGTAGTAGCTGTCGCCAGTGAGTTCATGCCGCTCTCCGCCCGAACTACCTGTTCTGCCAGAATATGCTCCGCCGTGCCGCTCAACAGCTCTATCTCCTTGGCTGTCAGGGCGGCATTTTCGGCCGCAGCATCTTTGCCGATCAGAGCCGCTCGGGTGTCACGGTCAAACAGCCGCACCAGTCGCTTGCAGGTGTGCTGGTAAATTACGCTCAGTGGCGTTTTATCGAGCTGTACCCCTTTATCGAGGTAGAGGTCAATCACCCCCGAGCCGGCCATGAAGTTTTTCAGGAAACGCCGGCTCCCCCGCTCCATGGCACGCAACTCATGCCCCTTACCCACCATGATAGTCCAAACCAGTACCGACCCAATCAGTTGAATCACTACAATCGTCTGTCCCATCAGGTTCGAGGCCCAAAATGCCTGCCATAGACTCGCCAGCGGCAGTGCCGGCATAATAGTGTTAATCATACACTTCTCCGGAATCAGCCCAACAGTCGTTTAAGGTGACGCTCAAAAAGGTTGCCTTCAACCTCTTTCGCTATAACCGGCTCAAACTCACGCAGAGCCGCTCTGTACCGCTCGCCCATCTCAGCCGCCACTCTGAAGCTGACGTGGATGAGCTGCCTGAAGTGCGGATTGTACCCCGGACACTCCTGCTCGTGGCGCAGGGCGTTGGCATACTCTTCACTGCTCCAGCCGTTGATCTCCTCCGCCGTCGGCAGTTGTGTGGCATCAATATCTATCACCGTAGCATAGGGCGCACAGAGCTCAGCCATTCGTGGCAAAGCCGTAACCGCTATCTCTTTGGCCAGTTCCAGACCACTGCCACCCGCCAATGCCAGCCCTGTCACCTCCTCCAGCCAGGTGGTACCTGCCGTCTTAATATGGATACCGGCACCAAATCGACTCAGCGCCGCACCAATACCCGGGTAAATACTGAATTTATCACTGCCGGAGTGGACGCTGATCTTCAGATCATCAGGCAGTTCAAGGTTCTCCACCGCCCAGCGGATTACCGCTAGATCGTCTTCAAACTCACGGTTGAATGTGGCCACATCGCCCACGTAATCAACCCCCTTGTTAAACCGACCCGTAAACTTGGGTGCTATGGTCTGCGCCGGTATCTTCTCCTCGGCTATCGCTACCAGAATCACCAGCAACTCCGCCGGAGTTTGCGGTTTGTCAGTCTCGTCCATCGAGACTTCAGTGATGAAATTACCGCTCCCTTTACGTGCTGCTATATAGCGGTATATCTCCCCAGCCTGTCGCACCGCCGCCAGATAAGCCCGCGCTGCTGCTGTCAGGTCGTCGGTGCTGATCACCAGTGAACGCCCCACTACCGGCAGTTTGTGCTCACCAACCAGCTCGCTGTGACGCGCCACAAAAGCCTCAATCTCAGCTTCAGGTGCCGGCTGGCCAACAAAATCGGCAACATCCAAGGTGAAAAAATCACACGGCTCCAGAAAGAGATCAACATTCTTTAAGCCTATGTGGTCGGCATCAAGGAAGTATGCCCCTTTATACCCCAGCAGTGCTACAGCCCGATCAGCCGCCGCACGGGCATCGGCCGGCCGGGTGCCGATAATCTGATGCTCGCGGTTAGATTTGTTCCACACCGGAGCCACTTCAGTCCCCAACTCTGTACCGGCCCGCAACAGTGCCCGCAACTGTGCCGCACACTGGTGCCCGAAACGGTCACCCACACCCATTGTAAACTTAGGAAGATGTTTCATAGATCAATTACCCTTCAAACTTCGCAAATTTGTGTAAAATATATGCATACAGGTAGCGTACTATTTAGCACCATTATAGTCAAGCATGGCTATAGTGCTTTCAGGTTTATAAATCAATTTCACGGCCGATTTACCACTACGTACAACTGACACCCCTTTGCGCCCGCCGTGTAGTGTAATTTCACATACACCGCTACGTTTACGCCACGACACTATCTGCAGAGCCGGGTCACTCACCACCAGGAATGTCTCACCGTCTTCCGCTACCTGTACCGGCACGGCTGGTGTCAGGCTGAGGTTTACTGCCACACCCTTCACACTCACTCGTGTCCGACAACGCCGTTGCGGTGCTGCCCAGTTGGTGTTGATGAAGAAATAGCGGTTGTATGGCTTACCCGGATACTCAAACCATGAGACCAGCTCATTTTTATCCTCCACCGTCACGTCAGCGGCAGTCGACTCCACAATTACCCGCACCACCTTCTCAGCCAGCAACTGCAAGTTGCCACGCCCGGGATGGAAATAGGAGTTGAAAAGATAGACCGTACCTTTGCCGAGTTTATGCCGCAATACTACCGGCTCATTACGCTGTGATACCGCTACCACTTCGGCCTCTGTCACTTCGAGCTCGCCGCCAAAATATGTAACATCACGCTCAAAAGCGGCATATTTCTCATCAAAGTGCTCCATGAAGAGGGGGTTTTTAGTAGCTAACCTGTTAGTAGCTAACCTGTTAGCTACTATCAAAAAAAACAAGAAGTTCAAGCAGCTATCTTCATAAGTTGTTGCGTTGAAGCAGCTAAGGCAGCATTGAGAGTCATCGTCAACTCTATTCTTTTTAAACC
>JAAYNR010000035.1 GCA_012520735.1 Lentisphaerota bacterium
AGGGTGTCGCCGGTCAGAGGATCGAGGCGGAGGCAACTGCGATTATAGACCACATAGATGCTGTCGTCGGCTGAGGCGTAATTACTGCCGATCTCATTCGCGCCGGGCTGGTGGGCGGTGTTGTCGTAGAATTTACCAAGCCCGGGGAAAGCCCGTTGCCAGAGGAGCCGACCGGTGTAGACATCGACGGCTCGCAGGGCGTTAGGACCCTCAATATAGAGGCGACCACCGATAACCTGTGGTGTGGGGCCATGGCCGTGGCGTGGCAGGATATCGTCATTAGCCGGACCGCCAAACCAGAGGAGTCCGAGTGGTGGTTTCACCAGATTGTCTTTCGAGACAACAGAGTTGCCGACATCGGCATTTTCGTGGCTCCAGGGGGCTGAGCCGGGGAGGGCACCCATACGGCCGAGGCGTAACTCGGTGTTGTTATCGGCAACAGATATTTTGGCACCCTCAGACTGCAATGCTCTGGCTGCGGTGATAAAAGAGTCGGGTAACGGGGAGGGTTTGGGCTTGGTGTCGGACTTGGAGCGTGACAGCTTTTGCCCGATACGGTTGAAGAGGCCGGGTGTGACAGTTGGTGCTACTACCGGCGGAGTAGTGGTGAAGACGGCAACACCGCTATAGGGGCGGAGAACGTGCCATGCCTGCCTGACAAGATCATTGGTGGGGCTGCTACCTGCGGAGATCTCCATATAACTGGCCATATATGGAGGCAAAGAGAGTGTGGCGGGGTCGGCGGCCAGAAGGTGGATACGGCGGCCATAGATGCCGGCGTCGTCGAAGTAACGGCGTAGTGTGGCAACCAGCTCAGGGGTGGGGTCGATACCAATGACATGGTAGCGGAGGGTGAGGTCGGTGAGGTGGCTGATAGATTTATCGGCCAGGCCCCAGACATAAGCGTAGCCTTCGGGGCCGGCAATAGATTCGGTATCGGTTACGGGATGTGGTTTGGTTTTATAGATGGTCGGTTTTGTTTTTGGGGAAGATTTGCCGAAAGCGTGGATCGCGCCATCGGTAGTAACTACAAACAACTTGCCGTCGCCGGGGATCATGGTCCAGACATTACCATCGACTTTTGCCTCCCAATCGTAACCTGTCTTCTCTTGACGCGTAGTATCGAGGGCTCCGATCCAGCCGTTGAGACCACTGAGGTAGAGCCGTTGGCCAGCGGCAAAATGAGCTTGCCGGGCGGTGAGCGTTGCGGTGAGGTGTTTGATACAGACCAGATTCTCGTTTTCGACGGTTTTTTCAACACCTTTGCGGTCGACAACCGATGTTTTGACAGTTTCAGGCATAGCGTTATAGAGAGCGATGGAGGTGGCGGAGATAGAGACGATGTGATCACCAATACGGGTTACAACGCCTTGAGGCAATAATTTTCCGTCATTGAGATTGTAGAGAGGTGTCCCTTTGCGCAGGTCATAATAACAGCCGTGGTTCATGTAGCGGTCGCCCATGATACTGACATCGTAGCCACCGGCATCTTTACCGAAGTTACGTAGTGATACCTCAAAGTAGCGCATGCGGCCGCTGCGTCTGCTGTAAGAGGCGGGTACGGTACGGCCACCCGAGACGAGAAGGGTGTCGCCGGCTGCGGCCATATAGCCCTGCGGAGCGACTCCCGCAAAAGCGGGGCTGTTATGCTGCTGGGTGACATAGACCGAGCCACTGCCGCTATTACTCCAGCGTTCCTCGCCGGTAGCGGGATCGAGAGCGAGGATAAACGTGCCCATAAAAGGCCAGATACCAGCGGCCATATAGATGGTATTGGTGCCGTTATCGTCTTCAACCAGCACGGGAGCCCCACGAAGTGGCCACATGGAGATGAGGCGGAAATTACCGATCAGCCAGCGGTTTTTAGGGGCTCCGCGGCGGAACCAGCGGAGCTTGCCGGTGGCGGTTTCGAGAGCATAGGCGCAGCCGTCGTCACTAACAGCGATAACTAAATCCTGCCATACAAGCGGTGCAAAGCGGACGGGGGCATCGGTATAAAACCGCCATAACTCTTTGCCTGTGGAGGTGTCGTAAGCGGTGATGTGGTCGGCAACCATAGAGCCGACAAAGAGGCGGTTATCGGCTACAACCGGTTCATACGACGCATCAAAGCGGATTTTATGCTGACTCTCCGGCCAGGCGGGGAGCGGGTGTCCGAGCTGGCGGGTCCAGATGTGGTACAGATCGGTATCAATTTCTTTTGGTGTGGCGGCTGAGCGGGCGGCATCGGCACGCCAGGTAGGCCAGTCGCCGGCTGCAAGTGAGGCAGACCAAGTATGATGAGGCGAGATAACAGTTAATAAAAAAGTCAGAACAATTAAGGTAACATTACGGTTATGCAATTCTTTTACTCCTTACTCCTCAGTTGTCAACTTGCCATTAACCATATGGATAGTACGATGATAGCGGTTAGCGGCGCGGGAATCATGACTGACAATCAGGACCGTTCCGCCGGCAGCGGCAAATTCAGCCAGTGCATCGAGCACTCCATGGGCATTTGCTTCATCGAGGTTGCCTGTTGGTTCATCGGCCAGAATAAGGCCGGGATTATTAATCATAGCCCGAGCCAGAGCAACACGCTGGCGTTCACCGGTAGAGAGCTCGTCAGGGAGGTGGTTAAGGCGGTTGGTGAGACCGAAGCGTTCGACTAGATTAAGAGCGCGCTGGCGGGAGTTAAGGCGCAGACTAGGAGAGTTCGTGAGAGTCGGCACCATGATATTATCGAGCACTGTGAGATACGGTGCCAAGTGAAATTGCTGAAATACAAAACCAATTTTAGCGGCGCGTAATTTAGCGCGAGAGTGTTGGGAAAGGGTATAAATTGATTCACCGTCCAGACTAACCGTACCTTTATCAGGGGCCAGAAGGCCACCGGCAGCCAGTAGCAGAGTAGTTTTGCCGCAACCACTAGGGCCTCGCAAAACAGTAACGGTTTGCTGTTGGAGTTCAAGCGAGATATTATCAACCGCCTGAACAGCACCGTGGCGGCCTCGATAACTCTTAGAGATGTTTTGTAAATTAAGCATTAGTTACTCCTTACCCAGAACTTCAGCGGGGTCGTGAGCCGCAGCAGTGAGTGAGGGCCACAAAGCGGCTACCACAGCCAGCGCGGGACCCAGCAACCAGATAATGGCCAATTGCCAGTTACCGGCGAGGTTCAGTGTTTGACGGCTGAAGAGCGGTTCGCCGGCAGCTTCAGCACCGCAAATCACACCGAGCAAGGCACCGACAGCACCGCCGATGGCTCCCATAACGAGCGCTTTACCCAGTAGGAGTGCCAGGATATGACGGTGTCCCAGGCCAACGGCCCGCAGCAAACCTATCTCGCCGCGTCGATCCCGGGCGTTACCGTAAGCCAGTAGTAAAACCCATAAAGAGGCTCCGCCGATAGCCAATGAGCTGACAGTGACTGCGAGGCGTGCCCGCTCAGTACGGAGACGTTGACGCTGCTCCTGCTCAGCGGCGATGGCCTGACGACTAGTTTGAGCGGCACGCTGTCGTGCCTCGGCGCGTCCCTGTACTTTAGAGGTGAATTCGAAGACCTGAACATCGGGGAGAACAGATTGGACATCGGCAACGATGGTATTATACTGGTCGGCATGGCAGACACACTCCAGTGCCAGAATGCCACTGATCAGTCCGGTAGCGCCAACCTTCTGCTGTACCCAGGCGAGGTCAGCCCAGACGGTC
>JAAYNR010000247.1 GCA_012520735.1 Lentisphaerota bacterium
AATAAAAACGCTACGCGTTTGGAAAACAGATTTTAAAAGGAAGAGAGTTGACGATGACTCTCAATGCTGCCTTAGCTGCTTCAACGCAACAACTTATGAAGATAGCTGCTTGAACTTCTTGTTTTTTTTGACAGTAGCTAACGGGTTAGCTACTAACACGAACCTTGGGCGTTGCCCAAGGCTGGTATGTCTTGCGCCTTCAGCGCATTTTCAGCCCGCCATTCGTGCCCATTCGCGTTCATTCGTGGTTCCTCCCCCCTTCCTCGCTTGCCAATAAAAAAACTTAACCGCAAATCCACTGTTTGTGCTAATCTCTCGTTTATGCCTAACCAACCCGCTTTTCAACAGAAGAAAGACCCCTCGGCCACTTTTGTGGACCGACTTGTCCGTATTCTTTTAATCGCGTGTGGAGTGGTTGTTGCCGGTGGACTTATCTGGCAGGCTGTGTTGCTCTTGCGTGCTAACGCCCCCACCCCCACCGCCAGTCAAGTTGCCGCCCCGATAACCGATGATAGTATCGATGACCCCATCGCTGCCGCTGTTCGGGCCCTCGATGCCCTCGCCACTATTGAACAAAATGAGCCACACAAAACCACCCCTCTCCTCGCCCCGCCACCACCGCAATTGTCACGACAGGAGGCAAAAAAATCGGCTGAAAATGTCCGCCGTGTTGCTGCCGACGCCAAAGACGAGTTAAAGGATCTCGGTCTGGCCGAAACCGAAGATGCCGGACTAGTAGCACGCGACTGGCTTACCGCTGAGACCGCTTTCTCTATCGGCTCCTGGGAGGCCGCCGAAAGCTCTTATTACCAAATAATTAACCGTATCCGCCAACTGCGAGAGATCGTCCGTATCTCGCGGGAACTCGACGCCAGTGAGAGTGCTGTGGCTGCTGCCCTCGCAGCTGAACATAAGCTTCTCAAACAGTTTGGCGGCGACCACCTTAAGGAGGTCGTCACTCTGGCTAAACGCGCTCGCTCCCTCGTTGAAAGCGACCCCATCCTCAGCGCCAAGCTCTATCAAGAGGCCCTTACCAAACTCCCCGTGGCTATAGGAGAGGCTCGCCAGGCCGAGCGCCGTGAAAAAATAACCGCTCTGATTGAACTCGCCGAACACGCCGCCAATCGCGGCGACTGGGTGGCCGCCGGCACCGCCTCGCTGGCAATCCTCAAGGTTGAGCCGCAAAATAGAGCTGCCGCCGACCTCCGCCGCCGCGCCATCAGAGGCATCGACGAACTTGTTATCAGATATGTAGTACGCCTGCATGACCCCACCGATGAGTCCGGACGTAAAGCCGATGCCCGGCAGATTCGCCGTGGTGTGCGCGATGCCGACCCCCTCTGCCTCCTCACCGCCGCACTCTATGGCCCTACCGACCACACCCTCGGCGTGGAACCTAACTCCCGCGAAAGTCTTCGCACTTCCGGCTGGGCCGGAGCCTTGCGCCGCGCCGAAACCAAATGGCCTGGAGCGGCTTTTATTGTTGGCCGGTGCCATGAAGAGGGTTTTGGCGTTACCCGTGACCTCCCCGCAGCTCTGAAATGGTACCATCTGGCCGCCTCGCAAAATCATATTGCTGCACAGAACAACCTCGCCCGTCTCTACCATTACGGGCTTGATGGCGTTGCTCAGGACGACGATAAAGCGACTCACTGGTACCGTAAAGCCGCTGTAAACAACAGCATCCCGGCACAATGTGCTCTGGCCGGGATACTCCTTAACAGTACTAACGAAGCCACCATTGCCGAAGCTGTCTCCTGGTACCGTAAAGCCGCTCACGCCGGTAGCGCACTGGCTCAATGTAACCTTGGTCTGCTCCTGATGACCGGTCGCGGTGTTACCCGCGACGAGGTCGCCGCTGCCACCTATTTTTACCAGGCCGCCACCAAAGGCGATGCACTGGCACAATTTAATCTCGGCTATCTATATATGACCGGCAAAGGGGTCAATGCCGACGACTCTGAAGCCGTTGTCTGGTACCGCAAAGCCGCCGATCAGGGCTTTGCCGCTGCCCAACGTAATCTCGGCGGTATGTACTCGCTAGGGCGCGGTGTCAAACGTGATGACAAGGCCGCACTTCAGTGGTATACCCGCGCTGCCATGCAGGGCGATGCCGGTGCCCAGTGCAATCTCGGATGGCTCTATGCCAAAGGGGTCGGAACTGAGAGAGACGACACCAAAGCCCACCTGTGGCTCACCCGCTCGGCTCAGCAGTCAAACCCCGAAGGCCTCTTTCTCCTCGGCTTGCTCACCTTTGAGGGCACAGGTACACCACGCGATGAAACCACCGGGCGCCGCCTTATCAAAGAGGCCGCTGCTCTCGGCTTTGACCAAGCCCATGCCTGGCTTAATATGGATGAGATGCGCCAGTTTACAGATGTTGATTGACGGCGATCTACTCACCAATAATCTTTATCAGTATCCGCTTGCTACGCCTACCATTGCCGCCTCATACACCTGACGCGCCGTTACTCCCGCTGCTGTTGCCAGCCGGGCGCAATCTTCATACTCCGGTGTTTTTGTCACATCACGTCCGTCTCTACTCCCCACCTTGACTCGCACTTCACCCCAACACGTTACCACGCGCTCAAAACGACGCTCCAATACACTGCGCTCCACTCTGCGGTGCCGGATACCAAAAGTTGTGGTGGCCTTAAAAATCAGCTCCTCCATCACCAATACATCATCAGACTTTACCAGAACGGCAAAGACTACACCACTCCGCCCCTTCTTAAAAGTCGCCGGGGTCGCCCACGCATCAAGCGCCCCTATCTCCATCACCCGCCCCACCAGATCCCCAATCCACTGCGGGTTGCAATCGTCCAGATTTGTCTCCAATATGGTCAAACCATCTACATCACTCGCATCACTTGCCACCGCCTCAAGCAGAGTCGCCCGCAGTACATTAGGACGCCCCAGCAGCATACGCCGCCCAAACCCGAAAGCACTCCTCACCACCCGCAACCGCGCCGGCGGTGTAGCCAACTCCTCCCGCCAGACAGCAAATAACGCCGCCGCAGTTGGTGTTACCAGCTCAAAAGGTTCATCAGTCGCTACAGTCTCCATCCCTTGCAATAACTCCACCGTAGCCGGTGCCGGGTTAGGCATTACACCGTGCGCACACTCAATGGTACCTGTACCGTTGGGTAATGGCCCTACCGTAATACCAGTAACCCCCAGCCGTTTCAACGCCAGACACGCCCCCGCTATATCGGCAATCGAGTCAAGCGCCCCTACTTCATGAAAATGAACATCCTCAAAACTCTTACCATGAACAGCCCCCTCAGCCACGGCCAGCCGCTTAAAGACCGCCAATGCCAAACTGTCACCACCTAGCAGAGGCTCCACCTCCCTCAATGTCCGGTGTACATGCCCCTCCCCGTGCTTATGCCCATGTCCGTGCTCCCCCCCGTGCTCGTGCCCATGCCCATGTCCGTGCTTATGCCCATGCCCATGTCCGTGCCCCTCTACCGCATCTACCCACACTCCGCCGGCTACCGGCTCAGAGGAGAGTTTTACCCGTAACCCGTTTAAGCCGTGCGATGAAACCGGCTCCAGGTGCGCCGCCAGCGGCTCCGGCAAGCGTTTGGCGATATCAGCTATAACGGCTGGAATATCGGCGCCTAATCCGGCCAATGCCGCCAGTATCATATCACCCGAGGCTCCACCCACAGCATCAAAACGGATATATTTCATTATACTCTCTCCAACCTTGTAACACCTCCCATGTAAGGCACAAGTGCCTCAGGCAAAATCACGCTGCCGTCGGCCTGTTGGTATTGTTCAAGTATCGCTATCACAAGCCGCGGCAAGGCCACCCCCGATCCGTTAAGCGTATGAACAAACTGCGGTTTGCCGTTTTTGTCACGGTAGCGGATATTGGCCCGTCGAGCCTGGAAGTCTTCAAAGTTGCTGCAACTCGACACCTCCAGCCACCCTTGCTGTCCCGGTGCCCACAACTCAATGTCGTAGCACTTGGCCGCAGCAAATCCCATATCACCGGAGCAGAGCTCAAGTACCCGATAGTGCAGTCCCAAACTCTGTAACACCGCCTCGGCATTTCCTACCAGCAACTCAAGCTCGTTATAAGAGGTTTCCGGCTTAACAAATTTCACCATCTCTACTTTATCGAATTGATGTACCCGCAAAATACCCCGGGTGTCTTTACCCGCCGCCCCGGCTTCACGTCTGAAACATGGTGTATAGGCTGTCAGGTAAATCGGCAGCTCCTCTTCAATAATCTCACCACGATAGTAATTGGTGACCGGCACCTCAGCCGTAGGCACCAGATAGAGATCATCAACCTCGCAGTGGTACATATCTTCGGCCATCTTAGGCAACTGCCCCGTGCCGCGCATCGAGTCGCTGTTCACTATAAATGGCGGTAGCATCTCGGTATAGCCGTGCTGTGTGGTGTGCATATCGAGCATATACTGTATTAGAGCCCGCTGCAGCCGCGCCCCTTGTCCCAACATAATCGGGAACCCTGC
>JAAYNR010000201.1 GCA_012520735.1 Lentisphaerota bacterium
GCCTTAGCTGCTTCAACGCAACAACTTATGAAGATAGCTGCTTGAATTTCTTGTTTTTTGACAGTAGCTAACAGGTTAGCTACTAAAAACGTCACTGGAAAACCCAAAACACGTATAACTCATAGCAGGACAAAAGGTTATGCAACAACCCTCAACTGCCAAATGGAGGCTACTTGAAATAACGTAAGTCTCTCTCTTTGTTATCTTTGTGTGTTCTTTGTGGTGAACTAACTTACGTTTTTAGGCTTAAGCCTCTACGTGAATCGGCAATACCGATGACTTCTCAAACTCTGCCGCTTTTTGCGGATCGGTGTAAACACGGATAATGCAACGCGGCTCTGTGCGTGAGATAATGTCGTTGGCCGGATATAAGCCCGCCGCCCGTAACACCGGATCTACCCAGCCCGGACAGTGGTCGCAGTAGTGCGGTGAAGGGGTGGCATCGTTGTCTTGTACTTTGGAGAGACTCGGACACCGTTCCATGTCAAACTCAAAAAAATCTTCTGTCAGTCTGACACTCCCTTTGCAATCCTCCTCCTCCAATATCTGACTCCAGTAGTCGTAACACGCCTGCAAGCCCCCTTTGCGGAAACGCTCTTCCAGCTCTCTCCGCTGCAGTAGCCCCAACTCATGCCAGTAGGCCTCAAGGTGCTCACGCCCTTTCTCCTCCAGAGACTTGAACACCTCGTTGTAAAATCTGACAAAATGGTCACTTGGTATCATCTCTGCGCCTCCTTATCGTCTGCACACACATCCCTTCACCTGTCACTTTTGTGGTTATCTCAAATGGTGTCCCCTCAGCAAAGGCGTTGTTTAATGCTATTGTCTGCTCGCAAAATGCCTCATCAGGGACAATCCCACGCTTTAAAACCCAGGCGTACGCCGGACACCGCCGCACTACCATTGTTATCTCTTCACCATCTCTGCTGATAGTGAAGTCGGCCTCTTCACGCTCCATGAAGTGCTGCCAGTGTGCCACCAGATGTTCCGGGTCTCCCCGTTTCAGATCTTCGTGAATGGCACGGTAAACATCGTGTGCTGTCCGCCGTATTATCTCCCGCAGAAACTCCACCCCGTACTTCTCCCTGATGTAGGCAATGGTTCCATTGGTAGTACGGTGAAAGTCGAGATGTAGCGGCCCGCTCTCGCAGTAGCGCAGTTTAACCTTCTCACCCTGCTCGCTCATAACGCCCCTCTCTATTTTACAAAAACTCCGCCTCTCGCTCCAAAGCCGCTGCTATTCGACTCCGCTCAGCGTCGGTCAGCTTATATCCCAAGTGCATAAACTCTGTCGAGAACAGCCCCATTAGTCGCAGAGCGTGCTTGAGCCCGCCCATCCACAGCCCGATGTCCCTGCCGAAGATATCGTACATCAACCCGTTAGCCCGCTCCTGCCACTGTACCGCTGTTGCTGTGTCGCCGCTCTCTAAAGCCTCCAACAGTTTGTGCATCAGCCCGCTGATTATAATCGCCGTCCCCAGCAGCCCTCCGTCGTAACCCATGTTAAGTGTTTTGACCACATCAAACTCAAACCCAGTCAACAGTAGCAGGTCATCGCGCTTCTGCCGCAACTCTACAAAGGCCGCAGCGTATTCGTCGTTGCATGATGAGTCTTTCAGTATCTTCACTTTGGGGTGTGCCGCAAATTCGCACCACAACGACATGTCGATCCCTGTCTCCGGCGGCTGTGCCAATACGTAAAGTCCCACCGGTAGCCGCGCCGCTTCAATCGCTTCACTGAAGTAACGCCGCGCAAAATTGCTGTTGCAGAACCTGCTTATCCACGGTGGTGCCACCACCACGTAGTCGGCTCCGGCACCCTCTGCCGCATGGATGTTCTCTACCACCCGTGCTGCTGAAGTGTCGGAAACCTGCAATGCCAATTGCAACCGACCCGCTGCCAGCCGTTTTGTCTCGCGTACCAGTTCCAGCCGCTGACTGTCGGGCATGAAAGGTCCTTCACCACATGTGCCACCCAGAAACAGACCCGACACCCCCATTTTTACATGGTGCTCTACCACCCGCTCCAACGATGCCAAATCGAGTGCCCCACTATCGAGGAATGGTGTCGGCGTGGCCGACCAGATCACTTTTTTTACACAATTGCTCATCTATATCTCTCCTTTTGTTTAACCGTTATCAGCTCAGTTACGTAAAATCTCTTAATCTCAAATCGCCCCGACTCCGTAGCCGAGAGCCACCCTCTCTTGTCGTATCGCCTATATCATAGAGCTGACCTAATTAAAATTCAACCTCGCATGTATCAGCGTGTCGTGCTGATGGTCACGTATGATCGTTCCCGGTGCCTGTGCCCGGATTATACCATTGTTATCAACTATCGTGGCATGCCCCTGATGACATGTATTAACCCCGGCCCGCCCCATAGCGTTGGTAGCAGTGAATCCCAGCCGGTGCTTGCGTGACTGTTCGTCAAATGGTTTGCTCAGAAAAACCCGCGGTAAGTTAGCCACATGCCGCGCCATACCTTCATCACTTGCCAAATCTGCCTCGCAAATATAATCCTCAACCCGCCCGCCACCACCCGTGGGTATAAAGGTATAATCTATCCCCTGCCGTGCCATCAAGCCATAGCGATCTTTAATCCCAGTGTCAGCGCAGATCAAAATAGCTGTACGCACCCCTTTAAAGGTGAACACCGTCCGCTCGTAAGGGCCACGTACTATCCCCGCCTCTTCATCCACCGGTGCCATACAGTGTTTGCGCTGTACCCCCAGTATCCCCTGCGGCCCTACCACCACATGACTATTGTAAAATACCCCGTCGGCCCGCTCAAACATCCCTACCATCAATGTCACGTTGTGAACCGCCGCTATAGCCACCAGCCTCTGACACGACTCCCCCTCTACTGTCTCAGCCAACGCAGCCACCTGCTCAGACGTCACCTCGTAGTCGTAGCCGTGCAGTGCCACCTCAGCAAAGAGGAGTACCTCTACCCCGATCGCCTCAGCAATCCGCGCCTGTTGCGCAATCCGCTCCAGATTCTCCTGTGGCGTCCCTGATGAGTCGATCAGTGCCGCCCCCACATGTAGTGTCCTCTTCATAAATTCTCCGTATTTTCTCCCTCAATGTGCCTCAAGCCAGTTGTCACCATAACCTATTTCTACTTCCAATGGCACACCAAAATTCCAGGCTTTACGCATCGCATCGCCAATAAGCTGCTTCGCCTCTGCCAACTCACCACGTGGTACATCAAAAACCAGCTCGTCGTGAACCTGCAACACCATCTTTGTTGCCAGCCGTCTCTGACGCAACTCCCGGTAAATCCGCACCATTGCCAGTTTAATCAGATCCGCCGCGCTCCCCTGAACCGGTGTGTTAATGGCGTTGCGCTCTGCCGCCTGCCGCGATGTCGCATTGCGTGAATTGATATCGCGCAGCCAACGCCGCCGCCCCAGTATCGTCTTCACATAACCGTGCTCCCGGGCAAACTCAATTGTCTCGTCCATATATCTCTTCACCCCCGGATATTGCGCAAAGTACGACTCTATTAACTCCGCCGCCGGCTTGCGTGCTATCCCCAGCCGCTGTGCCAGACCAAAAGCGCTGATCCCGTAAATAATGCCGAAGTTCACCATCTTGGCCTGGGAACGCATCTCTGCTGTCACCAGCTCCGGCATCACCCCGTTTACCCGCGCCGCAGTGGCGGTGTGGATATCGGCCCCTTGCGCAAATGCCTCCAGTAACCCCTCATCACCGCTGAGTGCCGCCATCACCCGCAACTCAATCTGTGAGTAGTCGGAAGAGAGTAAAACGTGTTCGTTGTCGCGTGGCACAAAGGCTGCCCGCACCCGACGCCCCCGCTCGGTGCGGATCGGTATGTTCTGCAGGTTGGGATCAGACGATGCCAACCGCCCCGTCTCGGTCAGTGCCTGACTGAAAGTGGTGTGTATCCGCCCCGTCGCCGGGTTAATACAACCCGGCAGTTTATCTACATAA
This sequence comes from Lentisphaerota bacterium, assembly GCA_012520735.1. Taxonomy (GTDB): domain Bacteria; phylum Verrucomicrobiota; class Kiritimatiellia; order RFP12; family JAAYNR01; genus JAAYNR01. The sequence continues at coordinate 3,958 of JAAYNR010000201.1, forward strand.
GTGCTCTTAAGTTTGCTGCAAGCACGATGCTCAAGTATCAACTCTATAATCGGATGCCGCCCTACCAGACGCTGCAAAGTATCTTCGTCGGTAGCATACTGCCCCGACGGCGTACGCCGCGCTTTATCATCAAGCTTAAGCTGACCGAACAGTAACTCACCCATCTGCTTCGGTGAAGAGATGTTTAAACTTACCCCACCCGCATATTCACGAATACCCAGCTCCAGCTCCAGCAACTCCCGGTCGAGTTCGCGCCCGTTGACTTTCAACTGTTCAGGATCAAGGCGTATCCCTTCCGCCTCCATCGCCACCAAAACCTCTATCAGCGGCTCTTCGCTCTGTTCCAGAGCATCGCGACACCCCGCCTCAATTGCCAGCGGGCGTAACTTCTCGTAAAGCCGCAATGTCACATCAGCATCTTCTGCCGCATACTCTGCCGCCTGTGCCAGTGGCACTTCACGCATCGTTATCTGTGAAGCACCGCGCACTCCGATCAGATCTGTAATCGAAATCGGACTGTAATTGAGGTATTGCCGCGCCAAATGGTCAATGCCATGCCGTTCAGCCGCATCGAGTACATAGTGAGTCAGCAGAGTGTCGTTAATAATCCCACCCACAGTCACCCCGTATTGCCGCAACACCGCCACATCAAACTTCCCGTTATGCGCCAGACGTGTCTTGAAAGGGTCGGCAAATAGCCCCTTAAATCGCTCCAGCAACTCATCCGCTGCCACACGTTCTTTGGGGATCGGCAGATACCAGGCACGCCCCGGCTCAGTGGCAAAAGAGATCCCCACCAACTCATCACGTAGCGGGTCTGTGCCGCTGGTCTCGGTGTCAAAAGCCCACAGCGTACTCGCGTCGAGCGCCTTCAACAGTGCCGTCAGCTCACTCTCACTCCCCACACAAATATAAGTGTGCGGCGTATCGGCCAGCGTCGCCACCGTCGGCGCACTGGCCAACGCCGGTGCCGCATCTCCCAGTAGCCGCTGTCCCACCTGCACCAGCTCATACCGAGCCAGCACACTCTGCAGCGTCTCAGTATCGGGCTCCTGACACTTCAAACTCTCCAACTCCACACTCAACGGCACATCGCGCCGGATCGTCGCTAGTCGCCTACTCAACAGTGCGTTTTCCCGCCCGGCCGCCACTCTCTCTGCCAACTTACCTTTGATCTCTGCCACCCCGTCCAGCACCGCCTCAAGCGAGCCAAACTGCGCTAACAGTGCTATCGCTGTCTTCTCGCCCACCCCGCTGATCCCCGGAATATTATCCGAGGCATCACCCGCCAGCCCCAGATAGTCAACCATCTGTGCCGGTGAAGTGATCCCCCAATTGGCACACACCTCCTCTACACCGAAAATCTCCGGCCCCGCCCCACCTTTGCCCGGACGGTACAGGCGGGTCGTCTCATTAACTAACTGCGCAATGTCTTTGTCCGGCGTCACCAGAAACACCTCAAACCCCGCTGCGCTCCCCTGCTCTGCCAATGTCCCCATCAAATCATCCGCCTCAAACCCGTCTACCCGTAAAGCCGGTATCCGTAAAGCCGCCGCCAACTCTGCTGCCATCGGTATCGCTGCCGCAATATCTTCCGGCATCTTCTGCCGCTGTGCCTTATAAGCAGGGTACTCCTGATGACGGAACGTCGGTGTGGCCGAATCAAAAACCAGTACCAGATGTGTCGGCTCGCCCTCAGCTATAATCTGCGCTACCGCCGCTGCAAAACCATACAGCGCCGAGGTATTCACCCCGCTGCTCGTCATTCGCGGATTACGCAGAAACACAAAATGACCGCGATAAAGCAACGGCATCACATCAATTACAAATAATCTCTTGCTCACTTCTTATCTCCCCCTGATAATACGCCACAACCAAAACCTGAACCGACCCCAAAACCCGGGACGTCTGTTTTTTACAGGCGACAACCCACCCTCATCTCGCATATACTCCCGATCTGCCAAACCCATGAAAAAAAATCCCCCCATATCTCATCAAAAAACGCCTGCCGGCGACCGACTCCAATTAGTCATTGCCCGCAGTGGCATCGCTTCCAGACGCCAAGCTGCCAACATTATCACCGCAGGGCGTGTGAAAGTCAACGCTCATACCATCACAGAACCCGGCATGCGTGTCAACCCCCAAGTCGACGAGATACTCCTCGACGGCCAACCTCTCCCCGCTGCCGAGCAACTCCACACCGTCCTTATCTACAAACCCGTCGGCTATATCTGCAGTGTCGACAACACCCAGGGCCGCTCTGTCTGCGACCTCGTCAACCTCCCTGTCCGCCTCGTACCGGTGGGGCGTCTCGATAAAGAGAGCGAAGGCCTCCTCCTCCTCTCAAATGACGGCTCCCTCATTAACCGGATGACCCACCCCAGCTTTGGCCACAAAAAGACCTACCACGTCACCATCATCGGCCACCTCACCTCTTCAGCCATCCGCAACCTAACCGAACCGATCGAGATCGACGGCCGCCTCACACGTCCCGCTGCCATCCGCATCCTCACCTCACAAGGTTCCCGCCACACCATTGAGATCACCATTGGTGAGGGCCGTAATCGTCAGGTGCGCCTCCTCTGCGCCCGTGCCGGCTTTAACGTTATCCGTCTCATCCGTACTGCCATCGGCAACCTCCGCGACACCAAACTCAAACCCGGCCAATGGCGCCCCCTCCGCCCCGCCGAACGCTCTCTGCTCACAGCCGCAAACCGTGTACGGTGAATAAGCGGCACTCCCAGCCGCCTCAACCTCTACCACACCGCCAACACCGTCCCCCGTGCCGGCTCGCCAATCCGTAACGCTGGGTCGCCGATCAGACTGAAATCTTGTAAACGCGCTGCCACAGCTGGCTTATCACCCGCATATTCACGCAACCCCGCCAGCAGCATATCACCCAAACGCCACGACCCGCCATGCAAACGTAATGAACTGTACAACGCCAGTGCCAGCTCGTCGCCATCATTGGCCGCCATGTTGCCGGTCGGTCCCAGAGCGGCTACAAAACCACTCCCCTCCTTAAAGAGACCATACTGCAAAAAAGCCGCCGACACTGTAGGCGATTGCCAGCGGTTAACGCGACACCCCATCACCACGGCCACCACCGGGCTCGTCCAGCCTCATAGGCTATGGTTTTCGCTACCACCACGGCCACTTCGTCCACGTTTGAAGTTGGCAAACGACCAAGGGCAATGTCGGGTAAACCGTCGCCATCAATATCAGCCATAGCGGCGTCGAGTGCCACAGTCATCCCACTGTTATCCAATTCAAACACCTGACCGGCAATAAAAGTAGGGATCAAGGCCGCCGGAGTGGAGGTGGTGGTTAACTTCAGGTGTTTAAAATCGAGTGACCCACCACCAACCAGTAACACATAACGCAAACCATGGCGATAGGCTGCCGCACAATAATCCCTGATAGCATGAGGATCAACCACCCCATAACTGTAACGGTTATAGATATCTTCCACATCTATCACCGCTGTCCGCAGCCCACGTGTCGCACGGAAAGCGGCCAAAGGAGCAACGGCAGCGCGAAAATCGTCGCGCCATGCCTCAGGCGGCACGATAATGGCATACTGCGGTGCCACACCCGAAGCCGCCCAATCTACATCACTCACGCCCCGCACAGCGGCGCTCAATGTGCCGTTGTGCGGGGCACACACATAATAGAGACCACTTATAGTCCCGACAAAAGAGACACTCCACTCCTCAGCCTGCGGATCATAGTTATAACTCAAACCACCCACGCTCTGCGTCAACAATGGATCACTCACATCTACACAAACCACATCCTCGCAGGAAAATCCACTAACCGTCACCGCCGTGCCACTGCAACGGAGCATATCATCAACCGCTCGGTATAGCCGCTGATACTCAAAAGTAAAATTATTACAGTAAAAAGCTCTGATTTTGAGCGGTTGCATATTTACCGGTAAACCGTCCGATAAACGGAGCGTTGCCGTACTCCCATTCAGGTTGGTCGACCAATAAGGAAATGTAACATCATGATACCCCTCACCATACCATGAGACACGCCCCACCTCTGCACCACCCACCTCCGCCACAGCTTCGTAATAGGGCATCGTGGCATTATAATCAGACATAACAGCCACCCGCACACTCCCCTGCCATAACCCGGGTGCCACATCAACAAGCTCAACACTATGGGTACTACTGCGATACGGCCCTCCCTTGACAACATCAAAGGTCGCAAAAGGGGCATTGGTGACAGTACTGAAGGCATAGCGCGACACGAGCACCAACCCCTGTTCCTCATGTTGTGCCGGAAACGACTCCTGTGGCACAAACGGCTCCGGCATCGGGTTATGCTGCCACACCATCGCTCTCCCCACCCCCGGAGTTACCCAATAGACACTCTCCGGCGCATAAATCGACTTATTGCGCTCGCCATAAAAAACCATCGCCCCCTCATGTTCCAGCCACGCCACCTCCTTACCACCACAACTCAACGCCAGGTTAGTCGTCGCTATAGCTGTCACCACCTCCGCCTCATCCCACCCCGTCGCCACCGCCAACTCAGCCGCTGTTACCCGATAAAGCCCCTCTTCAATAAAACTGATCCGCACACGGTCGGCCACCCCAAAGCCACCCCACTGTTGCACCCGCTCCCCTTCTCCAACCCAATTAGCGGCACAAACCACCCCCACTCCGCCACTGAACAACCATCCAATTACGGCAAGCACCACTAATCCTATTCCATTAACTAACTTCACGCTTTTTATTATATACCATCACCAACCACTTGGTAAAGAGTACACCCTTCCACCTACACTCTTCTTTCCTTGTCTAAGCGTACTCGTCCAAGTTTTACGCTTAAGTGTATTTGCCTTCTCTTAGCCGCACCACAGCTTCTCCGCCCCCTTACTCAACCCTGCGAAAAATTGGTTGTGCCGTCCGCAATTTCAGGCTGAGCCTGAAATAAGGGTGAGGCACACCTGATTTTCCGCAAAATCTGCGCACTTTGCGTGTAAAAAAAATCCCTTCCCCCGGGCATGAGTTTCTGTGTATTTCGTGTATTCTGTGGTTAATCATCCCGGGCCTTCTCTCTTTGCTCTCTTTGCGTTCTCTGAGGTGAATTACTTCCCAGCAGCATGAGCTCTTCGTTCCTTGTGGTTAATTCAGCTGCAAAAGATAATAAAAAGCGAAGTGGCGAGCCGGGGGTCCTCTTCCCAACTCGCCACCTCTTTGGTGTGTACTCTTTGTGTAAACTATCTGCCTATCAGAAGGTGTATGATGCCGAAACGCGCCACGTACGCCCATTGGCCGGATAGATGCTGCTGCCGTAGTAACCTGCCGTGGCGTACTCTTTGTTGAAGACGTTATCGATCATAAATGTCAGCGACAGCCCTTTAATCGAGGAGGGCGTCACGCGCACCCCCACATCGAAAACACCATAGCCGGCTATCTTACGCTGGTCGTTGCCAAAATCGCTGCCATGGCGCTGGTTACCAGCCGCACGGAATGAACCCAGCAGTGACACATCTTCAACCACGTCAAGCTCGCCGTTCAATGACACTACATGGTGCGGCACAAATGGCAGGTCGTTGCCTTTGTTGACTCCAGCGTCAAACTCAGCCTCTGTAAAGGTGTAGAACAGCCCGGCACGTCCCCAGCCGCTACGACTCCAGCGGAGTGAAAGCTCTGCACCGTAACGCTGTGTGTCATCGTAGTTTTCGTTAGCAAAGTTCATGGGATTGTAGACTATCTCGTTTTTCATAGCCGTGTAAAAGGTGGTTGCGCCAGCCTCCCACTCTTGTGCCAGATTCACCGTAGCACCGGCTTCAAGTGTATAGCCTGTCTCGGGCTTCAATGGCATAACTGTTGGTGGAAATCCCCAGATATTTACCAGCTCGTCAGCAAAAGGTGCGTGGTAGAAAGTTGAACCGCGGAGGAAAGTTTTAATTTCGTCGGTCGGGCGGTATATCAGGGCTGCGGCCAGAGCACTCTCTGTGGATGATGTCTTGCGCAAACCCGACGCGTTAACGTTCGGCTTGTTGCGAATTCGTTCGGCACGGGCACCGAGGATTAGCGAGACTTCGTCACTGATGAAGGTCTCGTTTTCAACAAAAGCCGCTGCCGCAAACCGGTCCAGATCAAAGTGTTTGTTCACTATTCCCCAAAGTGGTATCTGTGGCGAATAAAGGTAGCTCATCTCCAGAGTATCAAAACGGAAGTCTAACCCAAGCATCACACGGTTCTCCACTCGTGCCAGAGTGTAACGATCGGAGTAACTGGGAGAGAGGCTAAGGGTGTCAAGGGCGCCTTTATAGTACATCCAGTAGCCATATGCACTGTAGTCGTTGGCCGAGTCTGTTAAACGACGTGATGCCGTAAAGTCGAGTGCCAGCCGCCCCTCATCGCCAACCAGCAGGGCACTGCCAAGAGCAGCCCCCCACGACTCAGACCTGAATTGATCGTTGGCCGAGGTCGACTCTTTAGGATTGTTACGATACTGCGCCAGTGTCAGCGCGCCCGGCATACCGTAGTTCGACTTATTGTAAAAAACCGATAAATATGAACTGAAACGGTCGTTCCAGTCGATATCCAACGAGGTGCGGACATCACGCGTTTCGTAGTCGCTGTTTCTACGCCACCCGTCGCTGGTCAGCCAGTTGGCATCTACCGTATAACGACTGCGATCATCAATAGGCCCGGTAGTGTTAATTGAGGCACCTCTGGTGTGCTGTGAACCAACAATACCGCTGATGGTGGTTGACGGTTCGCTGGCACCGCTGTGAGTGATTACATTAATCACACCCGCCGAGGCGTAATCACCATGTAAAACCGATTGCGGCCCACGTACCACCTCTATCCGCTCAATCGACCCAAAAGGTATCCGCAACAGGTCGGGTGCAGCCATATCTAGTGTGTTGAGTCGCTGGCCATTTACCAGAATCAGAGTCCGCCCGTGTGAGGTTTCACCAAAACCGCGCAACGACACCTCTGCCGCACTGGGGTTGCCGCTCAATTTGCGCATATATACCCCACCAAGCTTCTCCAGTGCCTGCACTAAATCAGCCGCACCGGCCTGCTCTATCTCAGCCGCCGTAATAACTGTCACATTGGCAGCCATCTCATCAGCGGTACGCCCACTCCGGCTCGCTGTAACAACGATAGGTGCATTGGTAACTGCAGTTGCTTCATCTGTAACAACGGCTTCCGACTGTGCCATCATAGTGGTAACTGCGCCACTGGCGACAACAACAGCCAATATCAAACGGTCCGACCTCATATCCACACTCCAGTGCCTCGTTGCAGAGGCAAAACTGAAAACGCGCGTGACGTTTCCTTTGGTTAAGGAGGACATCCCGCGCGCTGTTTGCCTTTGAGGGCCGGACCGCTCTGTTTGCCGGAAACCGCCAGCAATACGGTGCCGCTCCCCTTAACGCGAAGGAGTCTTCCACCTGTAGCTTACCGGCACGTCTTCTGGCTCACGGCTCTATTATATACCCAACCTTCTCACCCCTCAGCAGGGCAATGGCAACTGGGCTTTATAGCCGATTACAGCGGCGCGACCGCGTTCGAATTTCACGAACTTCCGTTTGCCGGCTCGCACTTGAAACAACCGCCATCATAGATAAGCGCTGCCTATCAGTCAATACGAAAATTTCAACACCCCAACGCCCCGCCCCGAAGTCGCAGATTAGGATCCACGCTCTCCCCGCTTGACTCTCCCTGACCGCCTCACGTATAGTGCCGCACGCAAACACCAACATAAACAACAGTTTATGACAAATGTTTACTTTAATCCTTTCTGAATGATGCTGAGGTAACAGATGAATTCTTTTAAAAAAGCGGTTTGGCTCCATAAACTCCCCTCAACCCCCGAAGCCGTTAAAGGTGTGGCGCAACGCCTCGCCGATGCCGGATTCGATCTGCTGATCCCATGTGTCAAACAGGTCACGGGTATTGTCGATTTCCATTCCAATATCGCCAATGTGCGAGAGGAGTTCAAAACCTGGGACCCGTTGATGGTGCTGGCAGAGGAGGCCAATCGCCTGGGGCTCGCAGTTCATGCCTGGAGTTGTGTCTTCCCAGAGGGTCAGAGTAGTCGCCTTCTGGCCGAGCATCCTGAGTATGAAGCGGTTGAAGGACCGGAAAAACGGCGCACCGAACCACACCGCCTCGCCTGCCCGACTCGCCAGGCTGTGCAGGATTATCAGGCCGCACTCTATCAGGAACTAATCGAACGCTTCCGCTAACATGTCAATGGCGTACTCGCCACCGGTGTCGAAGGGATCGTGATTTTCGAGTACCCCTACCTCACAGATGACGACCTGAAATTACTGGCATGAAGGGTAACACACCCCGCCATTAACCTCAGCACCGCCTGACAGCAATTTTCACGCCAACACCCCTATTCTGCTTGCATTAATATCAGTTATTACCTAATATAACTGGTGCAAAGCTTATCAGGTTTGTTGCATCAGCAATGGTGCTGGGCTGCATCAAATGCAGTTTTATACAGTAGTTTACGGTTATGGCAGCAGTTTCGTTATCTTTGAGCCAACAGCAGCGTCAAATAATGACGCTGGCTCCCCAATTGCGCCAATCGCTGGAGATGTTGCAGTTGCCGGTGCTCGAATTGCGTGCCCTGATTCAAAAGGAGATGGAGCAAAATCCTACCATTGAGGATGTGCGCGACCCTACCGAAATTCCGCTGGAAGAGATCCAAGCTCCGGCACAGGAGACAGAAGCTGCCGACGCGCCGCTCGATGGTGACAGTGATATCGACAACCTGCTGAAACTTGACGACAGTTGGCGTGACTACTTTCTGCAAGGAATGGAGAATGCCTCTTCTGTGGAAGATCTGGAGGAGAGGCGGCAGTATATGTTTGACTCGCTGCGCCAGCCTGTCTCGCTGCAAGACCACCTTCTCGACCAACTGCCGCTTGTTGAACTCACAAATGAACAGTCGCAAATCGCTGAGCTGCTGATCGGTCATATCGATGACGACGGCTACTTCCGCTCCGATATCGAAACTATGGCTTTTCAGACCGGCTCGTCAGTAGAAGAACTGGAGTTTGTCCTCAGTAAAATTCAGGAACTCCACCCCCCCGGTATCGGTGCCCGCTCGCTGAGTGAGTGCCTCACACTCCAACTCCCTCTGCCGGCACCAACCCCAGAGCATGAACTGGCACACCAGATAGCTGCCGGCCAGCTCGACAATCTCGCCGCTAACCGAATCTCTGCCATCGCCTCCAACCTCAAGGCCAGTATTGACGCTGTAGATGATGCCATCGCCATTATCCGCAGCCTCGACCCACAGCCAGGGCGGGCCTTTACGCCTGACGATGTCGAGTATGTAGAACCCGAAGTAGAGGTTGTTAAAAGTGGAGACCGCTATCTAGTTAAGGTCGATAACGACAACCTGCCGCATATCCGTATCAGTACTCGCTATCGCCGTATGCTGGAAGATCCCAACGTCTCGGCTGAGGTTAAATCTTATGTCCGCGAAAGGATCCGCGCAGGCGTCTTCCTTATCAAAAGTATCCACCAACGCCAGCGAACTATACATCGCATAGCCACTGAGATTGTCGATGCACAGCAGGAGTTTATGGCCAAAGGGGTCACTCACCTCAAACCAATGACAATGTCAGAGGTTGCTGTTAAGGTCGGTGTTCATGAAACAACTGTCTCGCGAACCGTGGCCAATAAATATATCACCACACCGCACGGTCTTTTTGAGATGAAGTACTTCTTCACTCCCGGACTTATGACCACCGGCGGCTCCACCGTCTCCAACCGCACCGTGCAGGATAAAATTGCCGCCATGGTCGCCGCTGAAGACCCCGACAAACCCCTCTCCGACCAAGCCATCCAGGAGGCTCTGCAAGAGGAAGGTATTCAAGTAGCACGCCGCACTGTGGCCAAGTACCGCACTATCCTTAAAATACTCCCCTCGCACCAGCGTCGCCGTACCTGAGCTGTCGCAACATCAGCATGAGTACGCCTCACCATAAAAGCAACCCCCGGCCAGAGAGTGACTTTTTACGCTGTGAAATGGTGCACCGTTTTAACGCCGCTACTGCCACCGCACTGCAGGGTCTCCCCCCGTCCGTCACAGCTCTCACCTTGCCACACCTCCCCGGTGCCTCTGCCGCTTTAATGGTTCTCTCTCTGGCGCAACTCTACCCCGAATCGCTGATCCTAACTATCACCGCCAGTACTACCGAACAGGAGGCGATCAATGGCGACCTCCATACCATTGACCATAACCTCAAACGCCCCATAGCTCTGCTCGCTCCCACAGAGAATGAAAACGACCCCGAAGATCAGGAGAGCCTTGGCGAACGCCTGTTGGCCGCTCAGACTATACAACAAACACCGCCCGACACCCCTCCCCCAATCGTTGTCGCTGCGGTACACGCCCTGCAACAACGCATCCCCAACCCCACCGCGATCGCTGCCGCTACCACTACCCTCACACTCAACAGCGAAACACCTCTCGTTGCCCTGATCGCCAAACTAAGCCAAGCCGGATACGAACGCCGTACTGAGGTCGACGAAAAAGGGATCTTTGCCGTCCGCGGCGGTATCCTCGATATCTGGTCGCCTACCGCCCCCCTGCCGCTGCGTGCCGAATTTGTCGGTGATATGGTTGACTCACTCCGCCGCTTCGACCCCTCCACCCAAACCTCTGTCGAAAAGATCACCAACGCCGATATCCCCCCCTGTCAAACCACCTCCACCATCTGGCCCACCGCAATACTCCCGCCAAATCTCGTTATCCTCAGCCTCGAACACGACCGTATCACCCAGTTTGCCAATACCCGCGCCCTTGAGCACCCCAACACCCCCGACTGGCCCGCTCTCGCCACCCGGCTCAGCCGCCATCAGCCACGCCTCCACCTCTACAGCGGCGACCCACCACCACCCGCCCTGCCGGCTCTACCACTACCCATCGCCCCTGTTGCCGGCCTAGCCGGCATCACAACCAACGACCCCTCCACCGCCCACCCCGATCTCATCGAGGCAATGCGCCGCAAGCTGATCGCACCTCTGGCCGACATCTCCGCCACCGGTGCGCTGGCTCTCCTCTGTGCCGACACCCCCGGCACCTGTGAAATGCTCAGCCATGATCTCCCCCCCGGTGCCTCCATCCCCATTATCCGCCTCCCCCTCTCCGGCGGCTTCACTCTCGACTCCACCCCCTCTCACGCCCTGACCATTATGGCACAGGCCGACCTCTACGCACTCCGCAAACAGGCCCCCCGCCGCAGTCGCAAAAACCCCGCCGGCCAACGCTTTGAAACTATTGCCGATATCCAACCCGGCGACCGTGTCGTCCATAGCGATTACGGCATCGGCCGCTACATCGGCACCACTGAAGTAGAGATCGATAACACCCGCCGTGAAGTTATCACCCTCGAATACGCCGACAACACCCGCCTCCACGTCCCCACCACACACCTCCACCTCCTCAGCCGCTATGTCGGCGTCGGCAAACACGCCGCCCCACTCCACCGCCTCGGCGGCAAACGGTGGTCACGTGAAAAAACCGCCGCTGAATCTGCTATCGCTGACCTCGCCGCCTCACTCCTCGATACTCAGGCTAAACGTCAGCTTATCCCCGGCTACTCCTTCAACACCTCACCACCATGGATGCACACCTTTGAAGCCTCATTCCCGTATCAGGAGACACCCGACCAAACAAAAATTATCGCAGAGATCAAAGCCGACATGGCCGCCCCACGCCCCATGGATCGTCTGATCTGCGGCGATGCCGGCTATGGCAAAACAGAGATCGCCATCCGCGCCGCTTTTATAGCCGTAATGAACCACCGCCAAGTCGCCGTTCTCGTCCCTACTACCGTTCTGGCAGAACAGCACTTCGACACCTTTCGCGAGCGAATGGCCCCATACCCCATCAAAATTGCCGTTCTCTCACGTTTCCGCAGCATCGGACAACGCCAGGCCACTCTCCGCGAACTAGCCACCGGTGAAGTCGATATTGTTATCGGTACTCACGCCCTGCTCCAGCCCACCATCGCCTTTAAAGATCTCGGTCTGCTGATCATCGATGAAGAACAACGCTTCGGCGTACGCCATAAAGAGTACCTTAAAACTATGCGCCAGGTGGTCGATGTCCTCACCCTCTCCGCCACCCCTATCCCGCGTACGCTCTACCTCTCCATGACCGGAGCCCGCGATATGTCGCTCCTGCAGACACCACCACGCGAGCGCCTCTCCATCGAGACCAAAGTAGTCCGCGACTCCGACGCCACCATCCGCACCGCCATCAAACAGGAACTCGCCCGCGATGGCCAGATCTTCTACCTCTACAACCGCGTCATCACCCTCCCTATCATCCTCGCCCGTCTCGAACGCCTCACCCCCGAAGCACGCATTGCCGTTGCTCACGGGCAGATGCCGGCACAGGAGCTCGCCACAATAATGCGCGATTTTGAAAACGGCCTCTACGATATCCTCCTCTGCACCACTATCATCGAATCCGGCCTCGATATCCCCCGCGCCAACACCATTATTGTCGACCGCGCCGACCGTTTCGGCATCGCCGACCTCTACCAGCTACGTGGCCGGGTTGGCCGCTCCTCCCGTAAAGGTTACGCCTGGCTCCTCCTCCCCGACCACGGCATGGTCGACGACGATGCCCGCCAGCGTATCAGTGCCCTCCGCGCCCACAGCGGTCTCGGTGCCGGCTTTGCCCTCGCCCTGCGCGACCTCGAAATTCGCGGCGGCGGTGCCATCCTCGGCGCCGCACAATCAGGACACATCGCCGCCATCGGCTTCAGCCTCTACTGCCAACTCCTCAAACGAACCGTCGCCCGCCTCAAAGGCGAACCAGTACCAACTCTAATCGATGTCAACCTCAGCCTCGACTTCATCGACAGTTCGCCCGGAGCCTTTGACCCCCAAAACGCCGCCTGCATCCCCTACGACTACATCGACGACGACCAACACCGCCTCACCTTTTACCGCCGCATGGCCGAGATATCCACCCGCAGCGACGCTGCAAAACTCCAAACCGAACTAGCCGACCGCTACGGCCACCCCCCCCTACCCGTTATCCGCCTCCTACGCCTCGCCGAGCTACGCGTAGCCGCCGCCCAAAACAACATCAACCGCATCGAAGTCCACCAGACAGCCGCCCGCCTCTACCACCCCGACAACCCCCCCCCCCTCCTCCTCGGCACCAGACTCCCCCGCCTCACCGCCACCACCGCCGACAAAAAAATCGCCCAGCTCATCAAACTCGCCCAAAAACTCACCAAATCCTAAAACTGCTTACAGCCGTAACCAAATGTGGTACAGCATAGAAATCTTATTCCCTTAACATATCTGGCACTTGTATAGACTCCCGCAGTTTTAATAAAAACGCTACGCGTTTGGAAAACAGATTTA
>JAAYNR010000075.1 GCA_012520735.1 Lentisphaerota bacterium
ACATCATCTCAACAAAGGGGGTCTCTTGCTTCGAATTGAGAGTGACGAGAGCCGCATAGCCGCAATTGCCATCAAGAAACTCCTTCTCATCCATTTCAGAGTCGGTTGTGATGTCAAAACCGAGAGTTCGAGGTGTAGAACACTCCACAAGGGCATTTACAAGAGAAGATTCTCCGAGGAAAAAAACACTCTCCACTAAATCATCTTTTATTGCCTCCACGAGAGGCAACAAAAGATTGGTGATAAAACCATCCTCAACCTCATTTGTAAGTTTGCCAAGCAGATATATGGTGTGGCCTTTTGATTTGAATGCAGAGGGTACCATTTTTGCAATTTCCTCCGTGTAGCGTTCAATCATAACATTGTATTGTTTGAAATTATCATACTAAGTTAAACATTTTTTTGCGAATTTGAAAAAATTGATTGATATTTGCAATCCCAAATCCCGCCCAGGTGGTGAAATTGGTAGACACGCTAGCTTGAGGGGCTAGTGCTGGATAACGGCGTGCAAGTTCGAGTCTTGTCCTGGGCACAAAAAGAGGGAGGAACTAAGAAGTCCTCCCTCTTTTAGTGCAGGTCGCTTTGTACCACTCAAAACTCCTTACATATCTCTACTGCCTCGGTTTTAGCAGCTTCAATACGCAAAACAAGATCTTCTGGAGAAAGGTAGTCCATATTTGTGGCGGCAACGGTAATCACCTCGCCGAGACCCCAAAGAAATGATAGGGCGGCCAAGTATGGCGAACCTTGGTCAAGCGGATCTCCTGTCTTTATATCCATGCCGCGTGTGGTGATAAAGAGCACTTTTTCGCATTTACACAGCCCTACACAGGTAGTCCCGTCGTCCGTAAAAGTTATATCGAACAGCGATATATTTTCGAAAAATGACTTGAGAATTGCGGGAAAACTCATATCCCAAAAGGGAGCGGCAACAACCAGACGGTCACAGGCAGCCACTTTGCGCGCTAGTTCTACTGCCAGAGGCGGAATGTTCCCGTTTTCTCGTTGTTCAACATAAGTGATTTTGTCCAACGGAGACAATTTTACAGAATTGACATCAATGATCTCCACCTCATATCTCTTGGAGAGTTCAGCCACAGCAGCATCGAGGATCAGTTTTGTCCTCGATTCGGCCCGCATACAGGAGTCTATGACAATCAGTTTTTTCATATTTATCGGTATTTCAGTCTATTACTTCTATAAGAAAACTCACGGGACGGAAACCGTCGTTGCACGATATCATTGCGGAGGCGGGATTTTTCATCCATCCGTCGTAAAAACCGGAAGCGCCGTGTGAAAGTGCCAGCACAAATGGAGAAATGGAATCCCATGCACTCTTACAGAAGCCTTCAGGCCTTTCCCATCCCTCTGCAATCCAGACATCGCCCTCATTGATATCACAAGCGTGTTCGATGGGGTTTTCATATTTTTCAATCAGGTCCTTGTGTTCTACTTTGCGAACTGCGGTGATGCGTATTCTTTTCATAAGGAGAGGGGTTTTTCGTTATAACAAAAAAGCCCCACATTACTGCGGGGCGAAATGGTGTGGAGTATAGGAGAATCGAACTCCTGACCTTTTGAATGCCATTCAAACGCTCTACCAACTGAGCTAATACCCCATTGGAACCGCAAAAGTAAGCAAAAGTATTGGAAATCCAACTATTTTTTGACAGCCTCAACAAAAAAATCGTAACTTCGTCTCTTTAATAAAATGATTTCAATTGACAAATGTCAGAAGAAAACAGAAAAAAATATAAATACCTCTATGCGGATTCTCCGGAAGTAATTAACGGAAAAAGTTGCAATATTATTCCCGAACCGGAGAGCGAACCCTTATGGAAAGCTTATCTGGCCAAGTTCAAGGATCCCATTATCATAATACTGCTGGTGGCACTCGGGCTCTCGCTCTGCATATCCTTTTATGAGATGCTGGTAATGGGAAGGTCCGCCTCCTGCCTGATTGAGCCCCTCGGAGTACTGATTGCCATTTTGCTTGCCACAGGCATAGCATTTATCTTTGAGTACAACGCCGAAAAGGAGTTCAAGATTCTAAATAAAGCCAAAGACGAGCGTAAAGTCAAGGTACTTAGGTGGCGTAGCGCACATGAAGCAGAAGAGGGTGCTTGGCCGCAGGTTTATGAGATTCCCAGAGGAGATGTCTGTATTGGGGATATTGTCAAGTTGGAGAGTGGTGATGAGATTCCTGCTGACGGGATTCTGCTGGAGGCGATCTCATTGCGAGTTGACGAGTCCAATTTTACCGGAGAGCCATTTACAAGGAAATTTGTGGAAATTGACCCTACACGACCTGAGAGTACCTATCCACAGAATTTTCTCCTTAGAGGTACCACTCTTATAGAGGGTACAGCACTCTATAAGATAACGGCAATAGGACCTGAAACCGAAGAGGGTAAAGGAGCCAGGATTCTTCAGGAGGAGAGCACCGTCGAAACTCCTCTCAATAAGCAGCTTAATCGTCTTGCAAAATCGATTACCAAGGCGAGTTATATACTCGGCACACTTGTAGTTGTCGGACGTCTGCTCATATTTTTCCTAACCGGAGATCCCGGAGAGCGCGAATTACTGGATATCATCCCTGTCATAATAAACTCAGTGATGCTTGCGGTAACTCTGATAGTGGTAACAGTACCAGAGGGACTCCCGATGAGTGTTACCATCTCTCTTGCGATGAGTATGCGCAAAATGTTGAAAGAGAAGAATCTTGTGCGCAAACTCCATGCTTGCGAGACTATGGGAGCAACAACTGTCATCTGCACCGACAAGACCGGCACACTCACCTACAATAAAATGAGTGTGGTGGAGCAGGAATTCATAGACGTTGATATGGACTTTGTTGCCCTGAGTATCTCGATCAACTCTACTGCAGAGCTCTCTGATGACGAATCCGGCAAGCTCCGCGCAATCGGCAATCCCACTGAGGGTGCATTGCTCCTCTGGCTGCAAGAACTGGGATATGACTACCGTGCGCTTCGCGAACGTCTTGTCATCATTTCTCAGGAACCTTTCTCCACAGAGAGCAAGAGAATGACAACTGTTGCGAAAGATAAACTTACAGGCAGGAGCGTGCGTTATATAAAAGGTGCACCCGAGATTGTGTTGGAAATGTCGGATCACATCGCCGGAAACCGCACTAAGGGGGAGATACTATCTCACCTTCAGAGCTATCAGTCCAAAGGGATGCGTACGCTTGGTTTCGCATACCAGGAGATGGATGTTGAAGAAGGTCCGGTTATCTTTGCCGGCATAGTAGGCATCGCTGATCCTGTACGAGTGGATGTGCGAGAAGCCATAGATATCTGTAGAAACAATGCGGGTGTCAGAGTTATAATGATTACCGGAGATGTTGCGCTGACTGCAAATGAGATATCACGGCAATCCGGAATAATGGACGCTCAAGAACCCATGCAAATACTAACCGGAGCGGAATTTGCCCTAATGAGCGATGAAGAGATCAAAACCAATGTCATACCCACCCTTAAAGTGCTCTCCAGAGCACGTCCTGAAGACAAAGCCCGACTGGTAACACTACTTCAAGAGATGGGCGAAGTAGTGGCAGTGACAGGTGACGGCACAAATGACGCCCCTGCACTCAAAAAGGCCCAGGTAGGACTTTCTATGGGTGACGGCACCTCAAGAGCCAAGGAAGCAAGCGACATCACAATCATAGACAACTCCTTTATTAGCATCAATAAAGGTATCCTCTGGGGACGTTCCCTCT
>JAAYNR010000172.1 GCA_012520735.1 Lentisphaerota bacterium
AAAATCTGTTTTCCAAACGCGTAGCGTTTTTATTAAAACTGCGGGAGTCCATGCAAGTGCCAGATATGTTAAGGGAATAAGATTTCTATGCTATACAACATTTGGTTACGGCTGTAAGCAGTTTTAGTACTTTTACCGCTATTTTTTATCTCTCCTCTTGAGTGATTATTTCGGCTACACTATACTGATATTTTCTAACGGAGCACTCTTTGACAATAACCGCTGCTAACCATAGAGTTCAAAAGGTTGATAATGAACAGCCTCTCTGGGAAGTTTCTCCCGGAGGGTTGCGGGTTTGTGGCAGGTTGGCACATGATACAGCCGGCGATCTGTGGCGTAGTTTCAGTTTGCCTGTTGCTCTCGATGGTACGGTGGTTCTTGACGCATCTCGGGTAACTGAGTGCGACAGTGCCGGGCTCGCTTTGCTGGTGATGATTAATGGACGGGTGCTGGCCGCTGGTGCCAGATTTGCTGTCTCCGGACTCCCCCCCGAAACAATGGCGCTATATGAGAGCATGCTGCTGGGCCGCGTTGAAGCACCTGCCAGAAAACTCCCCACTCCTTTCTTTGAGTCTGTCGGTAGATTCGTCGCTAACAGCTTTAATGAAGCTCTGGCACTACTCGCATTATTTGCCATTGTGGCTGGTCTCACTGGTGGTTTTGTTGTCATATACTCGCTGGGTTACTCATTTGAGGCTTACGTCTCTCACGTAATGCAATTCTCCAGACCTCACGATTTATATGGCACTCTGATAAAGGCTTTGGTTTTTGGGGCACTGGTTGGTGGAGTAGGTTGTCACTGTGGACTGCAGACAGGACGAAGCGCCGATGCCGTAGGACGATCAACTACCAATGCCGTAGTCAGTGCAATTGTAGCTGTTGCCATTGCTGATGGTCTCTTTGCTGTGGTGTTCTATTGTTTAGGGATATAATAAAAATGGTAAGCAGAGCACATAATAACACAATTATACAGCTAAAGCATTTAGATGCCGGTTACGGCTCGCTGGTAATCTTAAAAGATATAAATCTGGAAATTAGCCGCAGTGAGATATTTGTCTTACTGGGCGGCTCCGGCTGTGGCAAAAGTACACTGATGCGCCATATGATCGGCCTTAACCGGCCGTTGTCGGGAAGCGTCATAATCGGTGGTCAGGTCTTCGCCACAGCCACAGAGGATATCCCCGAGTATACCCGCTCCGCCCTGCAACGCCGTATTGGCGTAATGTATCAATCAGGAGCACTGTTCGGCTCAATGTCGTTGCTCGAAAATGTAAGGCTGCCGCTCGATGAATACACGCGCTTACCGCGTGACCTCAAGGACGAGCTGGCACGACTGAAACTGGAGCAGGTTGGACTTGGCGATTTTACAGATTACCAGCCGGCAGCCGTAAGTGGTGGTATGCAGAAACGCGCTGCTATAGCCCGGGCTATAGCACTCGATCCTGACGTGTTGTTCCTTGATGAACCTTCAGCAGGGTTAGACCCGATAACTTCAGCCGAGCTCGACACACTGATTCTGCGGCTACGTGATGCCTTTGGCATGACCGTAATCATGGTTTCGCACGAGCTGGCGAGTGTTTTTACAGTGGCCGACCGTGCTGCATACCTCGACCGCAATACCCGCAGCGTTCTGGAGACAGGCTCACCTGCAATGCTGCGTGATAACAGCATCCATGAAAAAGTGCGGCAGTTCTTTAACCGGGGGAATCCCCCGCAATAGTTACAGGAGAGTAAAAGATGGCCTCAACCCGTGCAAATTATGTAAAAATCGGCGTTTTTGTCTCACTCGCGGTCACCATCGCGATCATTATTGCTATCGTTCTGGGAGCCGGAGCATTCAACAAGGCCGAAAATCTAATGGAGACCTACATTGAAGAATCGGTTCAGGGGCTCGATGTAGGCAGTGCGGTAAAATTCCGTGGTATACCGATCGGTAAAATTAAAGAGATATCGTTTGTGTGGCCCACCTATGACACCCCCGATACACCCGAAGGGCGAAGAGCCATGCGTTATGCGCGGATTGTTTTTACCATCGATAACCTAAACCTTGACAATGCCGATAACTTGCCATTTACAGAGTTGATAGATGAAGGACTACGTGTCTACGTGAAGAGTCAGGGGATAACCGGACTGATGTACCTTAACATGGATTTTGCCACCACACCCTTTGCCAGAGCCACACTTCCTGTCCCCTGGAAACCCAAATATCCCTACATACCGTCGGCATCAGGATTGCATAAAGCCATTTTTGATGTCATTGACAACCTGAGTGAACAACTCTCCGGCATCGATTTTCGTAGCTCTTTAACCTCGCTGG
>JAAYNR010000067.1 GCA_012520735.1 Lentisphaerota bacterium
AAAATCTGTTTTCCAAACGCGTAGCGTTTTTATTAAAACTGCGGGAGTCCATGCAAGTGCCAGATATGTTAAGGGAATAAGATTTCTATGCTATACAACATTTGGTTACGGCTGTAAGCAGTTTTAGGTGGTTAGTAAAAGTGAAATGGTGAGGAGGAGGAGCCCGGCGATAATGAGGGCGATGGCAGTGGTGAGATGGCGGCGGGGGTTGGGGAGTGCCAGAGAGGAGTAGAGGAGGGTGGGGCGGTGGAGGAAGGTGTAGAGGCGGGAGAAGTTATGGTTTAGCGGATAGCCGAATTTGTAGCCGATGATGAGAGGGCCGCAGAGCCAGTTCATGGTGTCGGGTGAGAGGTCGGTGAGGGGACGGGTGACGAGGGTGGCGGTTACGGGGTCATATTGGCGGATGGTGCAGCCGCCGAGGTGGTTGAGGTCGTACCGTTTTTTGAGGGCGAGGGTGTGAAGGGGGCGACCTTCGGGGTCGCGGACTAGAGCTAGGTTACGGGTGTGGGGGTCGACCATAGCCCAGGTTTGTTCGTTGGGGAGCCAGGTTTCGCAGAGGTAGTGGCCGGTGAGAACCATGGCACCGATGCTGCCCTGGAGATCAATGAGGCGCGTGGGGAGGCCGGCGGCATTGGCGAAGAGGTAGTAGATGAGTGCTTTGCATTCGCAGAAGCCGTGTTGGCCATCGCGCATTTTGACCCAGGTGTCCCAGGGAGAGGAGTTAAGGAGTTTGTCGTCGGGTAGGTGTGAGAGGTGGCTGATATGGCGCATGAGGAAGAGGAAGAGGGCTTCCTGACGTTCGAGGTATGGGGCGGCAAAGTCGACCTCGCCCTCCATAGCGGCGCGGGCTCTGGCGATAGCGGGGTCACGGGGGTGGAGTCCGACCCAATCTTGAATAGAGAAACCGGGGCATTGGGGGTAGCTGACGGCGATATTGGACTCTTGGAGGATGTAGGCATTTGGCCAGGAGAGACCGGCAGCTTGGTATGATGACTGGGGGTAGAAGAAGATGCGTAGTTGGAGGGTGGGGGCATTACCGCCGCGTGGTTCGAGGCGGAAGAGGGTGCCAACCGTGGTGCCGGTACCGTCGCAGTCATCGCTAAAGGTGATATCGGCGTGGCGAGTTTCGCCTAGATCTTCGCCGTCACGGAAGAGGTGCCAGGCACGGGCGGTGGTACCGCGTGAGAGGGTGAGTCGGAGCTGGCGGGTGGCGAGTTCGCGGACACCCACGAGACGTGGGATGTCACGGGGTGTATAGATCTCACTTTCGGCGGCTTGCCGCGTGAGCCAATTGGGGTTACGAAAACGGGGGTCGCGGAAACTGATGATTACGCGGTTAGCGATAAGAGCAGCGGCCCCTGCGGTGAGCAGGGTGCCTGCAACCAATAATACAACTACCATAGCGTAACTCCCTGAATTGGCTGACGTGGTGTGTTAGCCGTTGTAATCAGCAGGGGTATTCGACGGTGACACGTCGGAAATCTTCCTGTGCTGACTGCTCAGCGGCGAGGCAGACGAGGTGGGTGCGGAGGATATCGTCGGGCGACTGGAGTGGGCCACACTGTGCGACACAGCGGCGGATGAACTCATTGCGCATGAGGGAGATATCGTGGAAAAAAGAACCGGAGTCGCCACCACGGGTGAAGTCTTCGATGCGGTCCTGGAGTACTCTGAAGCCACCGGAGCCGGCGGGCCACTCTTCATATTTATTAAACATAAACTTAGCGGTGATGAAGTCGGCACCTACTGAGCCACGCTCAAAGGTAAAGATCATGTCCATATTATGGCCCATGGAGCGCATGTAGGCTTCGGTATTTTGGAAGTTTCTCGCATTACGCGGGATGGCACTATGGGTGTGGGTAGTGTAGATCATCCCCATGGCGCCACTTTCAAAGGCAAAATGGGAGCAAACGTTATCCTGAAAGCGGTATTGGGGGAGGGCGTTAGGGCCAACGGTACTCTGAACCCACTTTACCTCGCCAGCGAGGAAGCGGAAGATATCTACTTCATGGATAGGCTCCATAAAGTAGAGGCCGCCACTGCGCTCGGGGCGGGTACGCCACATGCCGTTGCCTTCTTCGAGCCAGGCACCGCGGCGGTGGATAAACTCCATGCGGAGCAGTTTACCATATTCGCCTGATTTGATGAAGTTCTGCATACGATAGGCGAAGGGAGAGTGGCGCATCTCGAAGTCGACGGTGAGGTATTTACCGCTCCGTTTTTGGGCGGCTATGATGGCATCACATTCAGCGCGGTTAATGCCCATCGGTTTTTCGAGGAAGACGTGTTTGCCGGCATCGAGTGCGGCGATAGCCTGTTCGGCGTGGACAAAATTAGGGGTTGAGATAATAACGGCATCGAGACCGGGATGACGCAACATCTCATTGAAATCGGTATACATGGTGAGATCGGGGTGAGAGAGTGCCAGCTTATCGAGCTTCTCTTTATTGATATCACAGAAGGCCACGGTGGCATGGTCGGGGCCCATATCTTTAGAGAACCAACCTACAGCACCGATCAACAATTTTTTCCCACTCATCAGATGTTACCTTTCTTAAACACTAAGTGATTAGGCAGATTTGGAGCCGGATTCAGTGTCCCGGGCATAACTTGCCTTTAAAAGAGGGTAGTTTAGCCCGTTACCGTAGGGAATACAAGCGGGTTTTGCGCTGTGGAGGGTTTTAGGGGGCTTTAGTCACAAAAGAGATGAGAGTAATGCCACCGGGAGAGGGAATTAGCCACGGAAGGCAAGTATGTGTTGGTAATTAAAAATAGATAATGCACTCTTAGACGGACACTCTTAGGTGATTTCTTAAATGAGGTGTGTGAGGAAACGCTGCCGCGAAGCTATGGTGATTGATTTTGGTATGGCAAAAAGGTAATATGGCGCTGTTGTTATATGGTGGTGTTATGATGAGTAGAAAAAACAGGAAACTGTGCCGTGAGAAGAGTTGGTGATACTGATAGTGATGCCATGGAGGGTCTGGGGGCGGTGCACCTGACTGAGGCGATACAATGGCGTGAATGGCTTGAACTGTGTGCCTTGGGGCGGTGCTTGGAGCACACGGCTTATGCTTTGAGTCGTTTCAGTGGGTTTCATTTTCGGCGTTATGTGGGGATGGCACTGGGAGGCGAGGCAGAGTTAAGCTTATGCTTGGGGGATCGCGACTGTTTTCATCTATTAGAGACGACTTGTATGGCGGAGCGTGGTAAAAACAGTAAGAAATATAAAAAGTGGTTAGCGTGCAGGCAGGGGAGTGGCGAGGGGGTAGAGGGATATGATAGTGGGGCGTCGTTGTTGTTGCGTGATGCGGCGCGGGTGTTTGATAA
This sequence comes from Lentisphaerota bacterium, assembly GCA_012520735.1. Classification (GTDB taxonomy): domain Bacteria; phylum Verrucomicrobiota; class Kiritimatiellia; order RFP12; family JAAYNR01; genus JAAYNR01. The sequence continues at coordinate 3,331 of JAAYNR010000067.1, forward strand.
GGCGGCGGAGGGGTCGGATAAAAATTATGAACCAAACAAGGAGGATAACGATGATTGAGAGAGCGTATTTACCACCGGCAGAGTATGCCGGGAGGTATGGGGAGTATCGTTCGGCACTGCTTTTTGACGATGGGCGCAAGGTGGCCAATGGGGCCGAGTGGGGCGCAAAGCGGCGTGAGATACTCGACTACTGGCGTACTAAGCTGGGTGAGTGGCCTGAGCTGATCAGGGGACAGCGGCTGGTACGCGGTGAGCCGGAGGTATGCGATGGCTATACCCGTTATCCGGTGAGCTTTGAGTGGTTGTCGGGGCAGAAGACAGATGGCTACCTGCTGGTACCGCCGGGTAGTGAGAAAAAAGCGGCGGTGATTACTGTGTATTATGAGCCGGAGACGGCGGTTGGGCTTGGCAGTGACAAGTATCTCGATTTTGCCCATCAACTGGCACAGCGAGGTTTGGTGGCGCTTTCGATCGGGACGCGAGAAGCGAGTAAAAGGGGCGAGTATGGACTCTATTGGCCGGATATCGAGGGGGCACGTTTGCAGCCACTGGCTGCGCTGGCATGTGCTGCAGCCAACGCCTGTGAGGCGTTGGCTGCAGAGCCGGTGGTTGATGCGGCACGGGTAGGTGTGATGGGGCACTCCTTCGGCGGCAAGTGGGCGATGTTTGCTATGGCCTTCTTTGAGTGCTTCGCCTGGGGGGTGTGGTCTGATCCTGGGATAGCGTTCAGTACAACGCGATCGGCGATAAACTATTGGGAGCCGTGGTATCTTGGGTACCATCCTAAACCGTGGCGTATGCGGGGGATGGTTACGGCAGAGAACCCGGCTTTTGGTGTCTATCCGCAACTGACGGCTGAGGGGCATGATTTGCATGAGTTGCATGCGTTGGTAGCACCACGGCCGTTTATGGTTTCGGGGGGATCGGAAGACCCACCATC
>JAAYNR010000013.1 GCA_012520735.1 Lentisphaerota bacterium
AAAATCTGTTTTCCAAACGCGTAGCGTTTTTATTAAAACTGCGGGAGTCCATGAGAGTGCCAGAGATATTAAGGGAATAAGATTTCTATGCTATACAACATTTGGTTACGGCTGTAAGCAGTTTTAGGTTATAACACAAAATTAAGCCACAAAGGTACCGTCACCAGACACGCCACATGGGTCACAAACACCACTGCTGCAGCGAAAGGCGGGTCTTTGTCATAAAGCTCTGCCAGTGTCACACTCACCATAGCTACCGGTTGCACCGCAATCACCATTAACACATTGAGCGGCAAACCTGTCAACGGCAGCAGTTTTAAAATTGCAATCGCTATCGCCGGTATCAACACCAGCCGCAATAGTGCAGTCCAGCCCATTAAAGGTGTCCAGATATGGTGCGGCCTGATCGCTGCCATTCTGCATCCGCAAACCACCGCCGAAACCGGCACAGTGGCTCCTCCAAAAAGGTGGCATGTGTCAAGCAACGTGTTTAGCCCCTGTTGTACAGCACCTTTGGGTGCCAGCACCCACTCCCGTACCGCAAAAACATCTTTCAGCCATATCACCAACAGCGCCGCGCTCAATGCAATCATAGGCCTGCTCAACAGCCGTTTTAAAGAGGCTAGATCGAGCCGCCCGCCAGTTAACGTCCGTAATCCTAATGTCCAAACAAATATCTCAGCCCCCAAACCGGCAAAGGCGATAAGTGCCACAGCCTGCTCTCCCCACATGCTGGCCACAATCATTATCGGCAGAAACGAGTAGTTATTAACCGATGCCATAAACCTGAAACAGGCGCGCGTATCCTCCGATCTCCTCCGTAACAGCGGCATGCTGGCGTTGCCCGCTAACCAGCCAACTACTTTGAGAATAAAAACACCCACAGGCAAAGGCCAGTAACTAAGTAGCTCCGACCACACCAAATTGCGTATTAAAGCACTGAAGATCAATGCCGGGTAAAACACATTTACCAACGCATAAGAGAGCTTGCGATTAAAGTCCTCGTCTATATGATTGCGCAGCTTCAGCCAAACACCACAGCCGATCATCAGAAAGATCGCCGCCGTCCGCAAAAAAATTACAAACATTATCTATAGCTCTCGATCATCTCTGTCAGCCGTGCAGCTGCTCTATACGCCTTTGCCAAAAACTCCTCCTCGCTGATCTCCCCTTCATTTGCGGCAGTTGTCTCCAAACTGACACATTTCGTATACCCCGAAACTGCTAAAATCTTCGCCAGTCGCTCCCAGTCAACCGTCGCCGTAAAAGGGAGACGGTGCTGATCAGAGACCCCGTCATTATCGTGCAGATGTACCGATATCAAACGCTCTTTATGAATATCGAGTTGGTCTAGACCATACCCTTGGTAAAAATCCGGCTTTCCATACCCTAAGTTGCCATGTCCGCAATCGTAACATAGACCTAAAAACTCAGGCGAGTACTTTGCCAGCAAGCTGCTGATCACCTCCCAGTTGCCGTTCTCAATAGCTATTTTCACACCGAGACACCGCGCTAATGGCTCTAACTCATCGAGGGTTTTCATCATCGGAGCCATCTCAATAGTCCCATCCTCAAGCTGGGAGAATTGAGCATGCATGATCACCACACCACCGCCAAGCCGGGCCGTCATCTCCAGACGATTAGCTACCAGTTCATACCCTGCCAAACGTCTATACTCCTCAGCTACCCCCCACGATTTCTCCTGTCCCATCGAGCCATGAAGATCCAGCAACTTTAGTCCATACTCCTTCAGCCACCTCTCTATCTGATCAATCTCCGACTTATTATAGATAAAATCGGTATTCCATTGATGACACCAATGGGTATAACTGAACCCAGCCTCAGCTATTTTACGCAAATATGGCGAAGGATCACCCTTGCTTGCCATATAATCAGAAGTCAGTGAATACATAAAAACCTCCCTTAAAAAAGAAATTTCTATTATACGCCTTCACCCCCCTTCCTGCAAAGACTACATTACGGTCACATTACACTCTTATTGTTTACCTCGGTAGTCTTTTAATGATAAACTGCTGACAAGATTACGCTTTGTCTAAAAACAAGGAGTTGTTATGCGACACACAGCTATTGCCCTTTTAGTTTTGTTTCTAACATGGACTGTTATGGCAGCCCCCATAACACTGCGTGAAGCTCGTCTTGCCGTACAACAGTGGCAAGCAGACTCACATCACACTATGGGACTCGACTTGAAACAAAAAATTGAGGCCGATTCTTGGAGCTATGCCGATCCCCAGGTCGGTAATGTGTTTCATTACATCGGCTATCAAAGTGGCGGCTATACTATAACTGCCACAGATGACCGTATCACCCCTGTTATCGCCTTCTCCAGCAGTGGTTCCCTCCAACCCGACCTCGCTAATCCCCTCTGGGCTCTACTTACCCACGATGCCCCCCGTCGCCTGCTTGCTGTTCAACAGTATGATTCCCCTACTGCTGGCCATACCCTCCATAATAACCTCCGCACCCCCAGCGCTACAGCAACATTCTCCTAACCTCCCACTGCTTTCTCCTACAATCAGGTGCTATGGCAAAGGCTCCTATCTAAAACTGCTTACAGCCGTAACCAAATGTTGTACAGCATAGAAATCTTATTTTCTTAACATATCTGGCACTTGCATGGACTCCCGCAGTTTTAATAAAAACGCTGCGCGTTTG
>JAAYNR010000281.1 GCA_012520735.1 Lentisphaerota bacterium
AAATCTGTTTTCCAAACGCGTAGCGTTTTTATTAAAACTGCGGAAGTCCATGCAAGTGCCAGATATGTTAAGGGAATAAGCTTTCTATGCTGTACAACATTTGGTTACGGCTGTAAGCAGTTTTAGTTCCTCCAAAGATAAGTTAGTTAGCGATAATGGTGACTGAAAGCGGCAATTATACAAAATCCGGTGCTTAAGTAATAGTTTGTTTTGAACCGATTGCGACTGCGGGGCGTTTATGTAATAATACGGTGCAGTTTGTTAATTAAGTGCGAAAAGGTGTATAAATGGACATTAAATGTGTGTTGTTGAGTGGTATTTTGGCAGGGATGACGTGTGTTGCTCTGGCGGATGGTGTGGTGGATGCCGGTGAGCTTATGGTGGGTGCGACACGTCTGGAGAGATCTGCGACTAATATGGCGGCATCGGTGAGTGTGGTTGAGGCGAGGCAGATTGTGGAGTCGGGGGCTTTGACTGTAGATGGTGCGCTGAAGGGTGTTGCGGGGCTTGACCGACAGAGTCATGCTTTGCCAGGGGCGATGGTTAAGGCTGATTTTCGTGGTTTGACCTCAGATTTCGGGAGTAAGAGTACGGTAGTGGTGTCGCATGGGAGGCGTCTGAATGAGGCTTTTCAGGGGGGAGTGGAGTTTGGTCAGTTGCCGACGTGGTCGGTGGAGCGGGTAACTGCTTACAAGGGGCCGGCATCATACGCGTATGGCTCTGGTGGTATGAGTGGTCTTTATAATATAGAGATGAAGAGTGGGCGTGATGCGGCACCTTTTGGCGAGTATCGCTTTGCCGGTGGTAATTATGGGACGATGGAGGGTTATGTGGCGGGTGGCGGTCAGTTTGGCAAGGTGGATGCGTATGTTTTGGCGGGTCATGTGGAGACAGATGGTTATCGGCCTTACCGTGCCATGCCGCGCTTGGAGTGGCGGGCGCAGGACTATTTTGCTAATTTAGGCTGGGCGATTTCAGAACGTGATGAAGCACGTTTTTTAACGGGTTATTACCATGGACGCGGGAATGACCGTGAGGGCGATCGGACTGCCCGGCGGGTTTATCAGACTATTAACTGGGATCATGTATGGGACAGTGCAGCGGAGGATGTGTTGCAGATCAGGGCATACACCACAGCAGAACACTCAACATACGATATTGGGCCGTTTGCGCCGCCGCATTCGTTATACCCAATCAGGTTAATAGAGCGTGATTATGAGTTACGGACAACGGGGGTTGATATCTCTGAGACCTGGCAACCACGCGAGTGGATGAGTTTTCTGTTGGGAGGTGATTACCGTAGAGACCGGGCGGTGTTACGTGACAGTGGTGGCAATGCGACGTACACGGAGAATATATGGGGGGCTTTTCTGGAGGCTGATATTGAACCGGCAGAGCGGTGGTTGTTAACCTTGGGGTTGCGGGTTGATAAAAATGAGTCGTTCAGCGGTGAGTGGAGTCCGCGGGTAGGTCTTATCTATCGGTTGGGGGAGACGGCTGAGGCTTATGGTTCGGTGGGTAAGGCGTTTAGAGCACCGGGTTTTTCCGACCGTTATATTAACACCACTTCAATTCGCTGGTTACCTAATGGTGTGGTGGCATTCCCTTACCGGGGTAATCCCGATTTAGATCCGTCGACACTGACTGCATATGAGATTGGGGTGCGTCAACGTGTGGCTGATGTAGGGCACTGGAGTGCGGCGGCTTTTTACAATGACATTAAAGACTCTTTCGATTTTTACAACGGTACAGTTCAGAATGCGGCGGAGAGTCATACGGCCGGTTTTGAGCTTGAGGGTGTGGTTGAGCTGGGCTACGGGTTTGAAGCAACGGCTGATTTTTCCTATATGCGCGGCAGGATTGACAGGCATCTTGACAGAGCGTTGAAGGGGCGTAAAACCGCCAATCTGGCACCGTATAAATTGGGTGCCGGGGTGATGTGGCGCAGTGAGCGGCAGAGCCATGGGGTAGCGTTCCGTTTTGAGGATGAGCGGTTTGCGGATGCCGCAAATACGGCCAAACTGGATAGTCATACGACAGTAGACTGGTATAGTCGTTATGCGTTGCGTGAGTATCTGACGCTGACTTTTGCCGTGGGTAATATTTTTAACAACGACTACCGTGTTTACGACCATATCTCGGCGACAGGTTATCCGGCAGCCGGGCGGCGGGTGATGGTAGGCGTTGAGGGGCGGTTTTAAAGCGTGCTATGCCCGCGGCTACAGTGTGGTAGCTGTGGGATGGGCGAATGGCTGCTACAGTTTTCAGTCGGCTGTATTGTCGTTATAGAGGCGGTCGAGATACTCCTGAGTCTTGATTGATGATGGGGTGGCGTTGGTGTTATTAATGGGCGGTTCGATCTGTTCGAGTTTTGATAGGCGCACCTTGAATTCGGGCTGTTCAAGGGAGACGGCGATCGAGCGGGCGTGCCCCATCATGCGGTCGAGATCGGCATGACAGCGGTGAAGATAGTAGGCGGTATTGCTGGAGAGGCGGCGTGTGCGGGCGGCTTCGGCAAATAACATCCTGGCATGGGCACTGCGTTTACTGAATTCGTCGCGGACTTCAAAGAGACGTGGCGCCATGGTTGTAAATGATTCGTTGTCGGGGTTAAGCGAGCGTTCGAGCACCATGAGGACCTTTTGGGCATAGCAGAAGAGGTCGAACCAGATATCAAAAAATTCTTTGGGGATATCGGTATGCCGTTTGCGGTGTAGGTCGGCCATCTTGGCGATTGCCTCCTGATAGTCACCGATACGCTCAATATCTTTCATGCAGCGATCGAGGTGTTGGACAAAAATAGTTTGGCGGTCGGAGAGAGTGAAGCCGGTGAGTTGCTCCAGATAGTCACCTACGGCGATACGTATCTCATTAATGACGATTTCATTAGCATCGAGGGCTCGGCGCATCTCTTTACGGTTATGTAACATTAGTTCGCCATTTATGATCATATTGCGGCTGCAGAGTTTGGCCATGCGCCTGATTTCATGGATAGTGGCATAGATAGCGCGCTCAGGGCGGATGAGGAGATCAGGGCTGAGGTGGCTAGGCTCGGGTAGTAGGGCTTTGGGCATAATAGATTTACGCAACATTGCGGTAACCCATTTATTAAACGGGAGGAGGGGGATAGCGGCAACGATCATCATCATTACATGTAGATTAGCGGCCTGTCGAAGCGGATCGGCGGCAGTAGCTGTGATGCCATAGCGGAAGAGGGGGTAGAGGAGGAGTGCC
>JAAYNR010000111.1 GCA_012520735.1 Lentisphaerota bacterium
AAAATCTGTTTTCCAAACGCGCAGCGTTTTTATTAAAACTGCGGGAGTCCATGAGAGTGCCAGAGATATTAAGGGAACAAGATTTCTATGCTGTACAACATTTGGTTACGGCTGTAAGCAGTTTTAGTTGCTAGCACTTTGATCACTGTCACGGATTGCGACGCGCCTTATTTTACCACTGATTGTTTTAGGTAATTCGGGGACAAATTCAACAATGCGTGGGTATTTGTAGGGGGCGGTGACGTGTTTTACATGGTTCTGAATAGCTGTTTTTAACTCTTCAGATGGTGTGTAACCTTTAGCCAGTACAATGGTTGCCTTTACTACAGCGCCTCTTGTTGGATCCGGCACACCTGTGATAGCACACTCCAGTACCGCAGGGTGCTCCAGTAGAGCACTCTCTACTTCAAATGGCCCTATGCGGTAACCTGAGCTTTTAATCACATCATCGACACGCCCGACAAACCATAAATAGCCGTCAGCGTCGCGCCAGGCGACATCGCCTGTATGGTATATGCCGTCTTGCCAGACACTTTTAGTCATCTCTGTGTTGTTGTAGTAGCCGTTAAACATACCCAATGGTGGGTTGTTTCCGGTTTTTACTACAATTTCCCCTTCTTCAGCAACCTCACAGGAGTGGCCATCCGGTGCCAGTATATCGATGTTGTAACCTGGTGATGCTTTACCCATCGAGCCTGGTTTGGGTTCCATCCACTCATACGTTGCAGCGGCTACTGTCATCTCTGTTTGCCCATAGCCTTCACTCAACTTGAGTCCGGTCTGTTCTAAAAAGGCGTTGTATATCTCCGGGTTGAGGGGCTCACCCGCTACTACGGCATAGCGTAAATGAGACCAGTCATGCCCAGTAAAACCCTCTTTCAGGAGATAGCGGTATATAGTAGGGGGGGCGCAAAAAGTTGTTACTTTATGATTTTGCAAAACTTCAATCATCCGCGCCGGGTTGAAGCGGTCATAGTCATAAACCATAACGGCACTTCCAACCAGCCATTGGCCATATATTTTACCCCATGAGGCTTTGGCCCATCCTGTCTCTGCTACAGTGAGATGAACCCCGCCCGCAAAACAACGTTGCCAGTATTTGGCCGTAAGGATGTGTCCTAATGGATAGTAGAAATTATGCTCTACCATTTTGGGCATGCCGGTTGTGCCAGAGGTAAAGTATAGCAACATAATGTCAGTAGCCACTGTTTGTTCAGCACCTTGCGGACGTGGAAAATCGGCGGCAGCGGCAGTACAGCCGGCATTGAAACTAAGCCACCCCTCGCGGTCACCATTTAATGAAACTCTCACTTCCAGCGGGGTTTCAAGGTGAGCTTCATCTACTACATCGAGTACTGTCGGGTCATCAACAGTAACAATCATCTTGATGCCTGCTGCTTTGACTCTATATACAATATCTTTCTGCATTAACTGATGTGTCGCCGGAATTGCTACCGCGCCCAGCTTATGGAGCCCGACAACAGCATACCAGTAAGCGTAGTGGCGCTTGAGGATCAACATTACTTTGTCGCCTTTTTTTATGCCACAGCTACGGAAAAAATTAGCCGCTTTAGCACTCTCCACCGCCATGTTTTCCATGGTCAGAGTTTTTTCTTCATTATGGTCATTACACCACACAACGGCGCGACGTTGTGGTTCAGCTTTGGTAATAGCATCGACAACATCGAAGCCAAAGTTAAAGCTACTGTCAGCTACGACTTTGTAATTAGCGGCAAAATCATCGTAAGAGGTGAATTCGGTGCGTGGAAGATATTTTTGTAGAATATCCATGTTACATCCAGTTCTATCAGTGTTAAGAGGTGATAACGGCTATAAAGACCGCTGGTTTATCATTAAGTGCTTGCATGCCATGTGGGCGTGAACTGTCATAATAGATAGCATCGCCTTTATTGAGTATGGTGTCGTGGCCATCAACTCTTACCAACAACGTGCCACTTAAAACCACGTTGAGTTCTTGCCCGCTATGGGTATTCAAGACAATATCGGCACGCCCGGGCTCAACTGTAACACGATACGGTTCCATCGGTTTGCCGGCAAAGCCGGCCGCCAGAGCTTCATAGTGATACTGAGCCCGTCTTTCAACCACTGGCCCGCGTCCCGCCCGCGTCACCGAAAAAACTCGGGCACGTGCGTCACTACCTGTTAACAAAGCATTGACATTTACCCCAAAATGAGTGGCTATAGCAGAGAGAAAACTTATAGGTATATCGCTTTCTCCTGACTCATATTTTTCATACAGTTCGGTTGTAATGCCAGTCGCCTTGGCTGTAATTGCCACATCTTCACCTACCGCCTCGCGTAAAGCCCGCAGGCGTTGTGAAAGCTCATCCCTCTGATTGTTTTGCATAGGACTACTCCTTTATTTAAGGGCTAAAATAGTGTTTTACAGGCGTTATGGCAATAACCAAATATTATACTCCACTCCATGGTACGAGTTACCGCCTCTGTTATTATCTGTAACGTGTTGCTATTCAGCTAGTTATACGGGTAGGTGGGTAGGGACAGAGAAGGGAGAGGGGGTGGTATTATCGACAAACAGTCCAGTTGCTAAACTGGCAGGCAGTATTAATATTCCGGCAGCTTTTTATCAGATCACTGCCGCATTGCACAACGAGCGTCTCCGTATATGTGCGGTTGTGATGCCACAGCAGATATCCCGCACCGCCCGGCCGCGTTGCTATCTGGCTTCGATTGCCGAGGTAGAGCGGCTTAGCGGACTCGATTTTTTCTGGGCATTACCAGATAAAGAAGAGGCAGAGATTGAGGCGATATTGCCAACACGGCTGTGGCCATCGGGGCTACGTGGTATGGCTGCCATAGTTAAGCAGCGCAACGGGGTATATCCGGCGAGCCCCTGATGGTGGGAGTGGGGGAGTAGGTACTAAGTAATAAGTCTGAGGTTATAAGTGTCACAAATGGGCACGAAGGGTGGCAAAAATGCGCTGAAAGCACAAGACACACCCGTCTTGGCGAATAGGCGGTTATGGTGTGGGACTTTTAGCTAGGGCGATGGTGCAGTTATGGCCATTGACTTCTGTGGTGATGCCGGTGGTGGTGGCATCCCAGCGGAGTGAGGTGCAGAGTGTTTCGCCACAGATGTAGTCGGCGTGGGTTTCGAGGGCGGATTGGAGAGAGGCGTCGCCGCTAACATTGAGGGTGATACGGTCGGAGACGTCGAGGTCGGCCTCTTTACGCATACCCTGAATGGTGGAGACAAACTCTCTAGCCAGACCTTCGGTAATGAGTGCCTGATTAAGGGTAGTCTCGAGGGCCAGAGTGAGGGAGCCTTCATTGGCGACGGTCATACCAGGACGTTCGTCGCGCTGTATCAGGATATCTTCGGCGTTTAGTGCGATGGGTGAGTCGTCGCCGAGATCCAGTTGGTAGGTGGTGCCGTTGGCCAGAGCGGTGAGTGTAGCGGCATTAAGAGCGGTGATGGCATCGGCGGCGGCTTTCATCCGTTTGCCGAGGCGTTTGCCGAGAGTTTTAAAGTTTGCTTTGGCGGAGAGTGTGACAAAGGGTTGTTCGTCGGCGGCGAAGGCGACCTCTTTAACATTAAGCTCTTCGGCGATGATATGAGCCATGGGGCGGAGATCGTCGAGGAGGGTTTGGTCGGCACTGACAACAGTGGCTGTGGCTAACGGTTGGCGCACTTTGAGGTCGCGTTGTTTGCGGAGGTAGTGGCCGAGGTTAACGGCAGTTTGCGCCAGTGCCATACGACGCTCGAGGGCTTCATCGCGGGCGGTGGCATTCGCTGTGGGGAAGGAGCAGAGGTGGACCGATTCGGGCATGGAGTTGCCACGGAGGTTACAGTAGATCTCTTCGGCGATAAAGGGTGTAAAGGGGGCGGCCACTTTACAGAGCTGAACCAGCACATAGCGGAGTGTGCGGTAAGCGTCGAGTTTGTCGGCATCGTTTTGTGATTTCCAGAAACGGCGCCGTGAGCGGCGGATATACCAGTTAGTGAGATTTTCGACAAACTGGACAAAGGGACGGACGGAGCGTTGCAGGTCGTAGCCGTCCATGGCGGTGGTGACGTCGTCGATGAGGGTTTCGAGGGATGAGACGACCCAGCGGTCGAGTTCATTAGTGGAGTTTGGCGGGGCGATCTCGGGCTCGTGGAAGCCGTCGACATTGGCATAAGTGACAAAGAAGCTGTATGCATTCCACCAGGGGATGAGGAGGTCGCGGAGGATTTGGCGAACCCCGGCTTCGGAGAAGCGGAGGTTTTCGGCGCGGACGACGGGAGAGTAGATCATATAGAGGCGGAGAGCGTCGGCGCCGCAGGTATCGAGGACGTGGACAGGGTCGGGGTAATTTTTGAGCCGTTTGCTCATTTTCTTACCATCTTCGGCGAGGACGAGGCCATTAACCACCACATTTTCATAGGGTGACTTATCGAAGAGTAGAGTTCCTAGTACCAGCAGGGTGTAGAACCAGCCGCGGGTCTGGTCTAGGCCCTCGGCGATAAACTGTGCCGGGAAAAAGCTATCGAGTTTTGCTTCGGGGTTAAAGGGGTAGTGGTGTTGGGCATAAGGCATGGAGCCAGACTCGAACCAGCAGTCGAGGACTTCCGGGGTGCGGCGGTAAGTGTTGCCGTTACGGTTGATGGTGATGTCGTCGAGGATATGTTTATGGAGGTCGGTGACACGGATTCCGGAGAGGGTTTCGAGCTCGGCGACAGAGCCGACACAGATGATGTCGGTGGGGTCGGATTCATTAATCCACAAAGGGAGACACGAGCCCCAGAAACGGTTACGGCTGATATTCCAGTCTTTGGCTTCGGCGAGCCAGTTGCCGAAACGTTTATCGCCAACATAGTCGGGGACCCATTTGATACCAGCGTTGGCGGCGGCGAGACGTTCGCGAGCCTGTTCGACACGGACATACCAGGCATCGATAGCGCGGTAGACGAGTGGGGTGTCGGTGCGGTCACAGAAGGGGTAGCTGTGGACAATTGTGGTTTGGTGGACGAGATTACCGGCATCTTTAAGAGCCCGGATGATATCGCGGTCGGCGTCTTTACAGAAGCGTCCGGTGTAGTCGGGGGCGAGGTCGGTAAAGGCACAATTTTCGTCGAGAGGATCGACAATACCGATACCGGCGGCAGCACAGATACGGAAGTCGTCTTCACCATAGGCAGGTGCCTGATGGACGAGTCCGGTGCCATCGGCGGTAGTGACATAGGAGTCGGTCAGCACCTGGAAGGCGTTAGGTTGATCGGCAAACCAGGGAAAGATAGGCTCATAATGCCAGCCAAGGATCTCCTCGCCTTTAAAGCGGGCGACAACGGTGTAGGTATCTTCCTCTTTATAGTAGGCATTAAGGCGAGCTTCAGCGAGGATATAGACGACCTTTTCATGGTGATCACGGACAGCTACATAGTCGATATCGGGGCCGGCACAGATGGCGAGGTTGCCGGGAAGGGTCCATGGGGTGGTGGTCCAGATAAGGAGATAGGCGGCACCCCACGACTCCGTAGCACCATCGCGGAGGCGTACGCGGACAGTGATAGCCGGATCCTGAACATCTTTATAGTTATTACCGGCTTCGAAGTTACTGAGAGGGGTATTAAGCTTCCAGCTATAAGGCATGATACGGTACGACTTATAGACGAGGTTTTTCTCCCATAGCTGTTTGAAAACCCACCAGACCGACTCCATGAACGAGAGATCCATGGTTTTGTAATCGTTATCGAAATCGACCCAGCGTCCCATACGGGTGACAGTTTTACGCCACTCTTCGACATAGCGAAGAACCATTGAGCGACACTGCTCATTAAAAGCGGCGACGCCGGTAGCGTGTATTTCGGGGGTGCCGCTGATACCGAGAGCCTCTTGCGCCAGAGCTTCAATGGGGAGACCGTGGCAATCCCAGCCAAAACGGCGCTCAACGCGATAGCCGCGCATGGTTTGATAGCGTGGTACAATATCTTTGATGGTTCCGGCGAGGAGGTGCCCATAGTGCGGCAGGCCGGTGGCAAACGGAGGGCCATCATAAAATACATAGTCAGAACTGGCGGAGTTTTGGTCTACGCTCTTTTTAAAAGTGTTGTGTTCGTCCCAGAACGCGAGGATATCACGCTCCAGCGCGGGGAAATCGGGTCGGTTTGATACTGGCTTATACATAATAATCCTTATAAAATAATGGCGAATAAAATAGCGGAAAAATAGTGATAAGGCAAGACAATTGGGTGACAGTACGTCATGGCCGCACCGTAACAAGATGCGATGCCGCTAGGGGAAGATTGATTAACCACGGAAGGGACGGAATGGCGCGGAAGGCACAAAAGCTCATGTTCAGGCTACGGGCGCCGGGTGCTGCGGGTTCTGCGGTTTAGGGGGCGGAGCGGTGGAGCCGCAGCGCAGGCTACGGGATGCGGTGGCACCGGGTGCTGCGGAGTAGGGCGGTGCGCCGTTGCGCAGCGGGGGCCGCCGCGACGGCGGCGACGTGGAGAAGCCTCTGGCGGGGTGCATGTTTCCGTAGAGACCGTAGTTACCGGAGTACCCGCAGTGCAGAGCCAGCCAGCCGCATTCTGCGGCTGCTTACATGCTTAAACGAATAGTGAGGGGATGAAGAGTGGGGGGAGCTTTGTCGGGGCTGGTATGTATAGCCCTTTCAGGGCAGGATTTGCCTTTCACTCTTCACTCTTCTTCATTTGTTTAAGTGTGCCGACGTGAATGAATTATTGGAGGGTGAGGAGGGCCATGGCGGTGGCGTAGAGCTCGCCGCCGAGGGGCGACCAGCGGTCATTGGCGCGCCAAGCACCGTGACTGGTTTGGAGGCTGGCGATGCGGTCGCGGACGGCTGTGGCCTGGGTGGTCTCGCCGATGGCATCGTAGACGCGGGCGGTGAAGAAGTCGCGGTAGTAGTCGTTAGGGGCGTTGTGTTTGAGGGTGGCGAGGGTTTCACGGGCCTGGGCGATGAGGTTATGGTGTTCGGTGGCTGGGAGTTGGGCTTCGAGGAGGATGGCGTAGCCCATGGCATCGAGGGTGGCGGTGGTGTTAGCGGGGGAGGAGTCGTAGGTGAAGTGGCCGGTGGGGGTCTGTTGGGAGCGGAGCCAGCGGATGGCTTTGCGGAGGTGGCCGTTGTGGTCGACCCAGCCGAGGGTTGAGGCGCGTTGGAGGGCATCGGTGTGCCAGACGGTGAGGGCGGTGTTTGGGTCGTCTTCGTGGTTATAGCCCCAGGCTCCGATGGGTCTCTGGGTGGCTCTGATGAGTTCGACGGCGCGTTGGAGGGGTTCGGTGGGGATGGCATCGGGGCGGAGTTGTTTGATGGCAAGGAGTGCGGCGGTAGTCATGGAGTGGTTGTAGGCGCGGGCACTACCAGCGGAAGCAAAGGCGCCGTCGGGTTGCTGGCCGGCGAGGAGAGCGACGATGGCGCGGTCGACGGCATCGCGGTTTTCGGGGGTGCGGCGTTCGAGGCCGAGAGCGGTGAGGGCGGTGAGGGCGGGGACGTAGGTGGCGGCGTTACCTATGTGACTTTTTGGGAGCCATGAGCCGTTATCGAGTTGGTTATGGGTGAGCCAGTCGCTGGCGGAGTCGTGCTCGGAGGTGGTGGTGTTGTGGTGTAGCAGGATTGAGAGGCCGCCGAGGAGAATAGCGAGCGCGGCAGCAGCGGCCAGAGCGGGGCGCCAGGTGAGGCGGTAGTGGTGTGGATGCGGTGGGGGGAGGGTGCTGATGATGCGGTCGGTGAGGTCGGGTGAGGGCTCTACCTGGGGGATGGCGCGGAGGTCTTGGGCCAATCTGGTGGTGAAGAGGAACTGGCTGCGACACTCGGCGCAGTTTTCGATGTGGTCTTTAAGGTGAGAGGGGGTGTGACCACTAAGGGCAAAGGCGACGGCATCGGCTGCGTGTGGGCAGCAGGTGGTGCTGTTGGCTGTGGCGTTTGTGGTCATGGTGTTACCCCTGGCGGTCAAATTTTTCTCTTAACATACGGATAGCGTTAAACATCCGTGACTTAACTGTACCTTGCGGTATGCCGAGGATGGCGGCAATTTCGGCATACGGCAGCCCCTGATAGATACCGAGCTCGATTACCTGTTGCATGGTTTCAGGCAAATCGGCTACGGCACCGGCAACGTCGATAGTGTCGTGCTGGGCACTATGCGACATGGCTGGAGGTGGTTCTACCTCTTTGGCCAGAGCTTCGGTAAGGTCGGTGGCACGCTTACGTTTGCGCAGTTCATCGATCCACACCTGCCGAGCCATCATAAAGAGAAAAGTAGTCACTTTTGCCAGTGGCTGATAGCGTTTGCGGTATCGGTAGAGCCTGAGATACGTTTGCTGCACCAAATCCTCTGCATCACTATATTGAACGCCGCGACGGATGAAATGGTTCAAAAGAGTTTTCTGATGACGGCGTACCAGTTCAGAAAAGGCGTTGCGGTCGTCGTTTTTTGCCAGCAGCATAAGTTCGATGTCGTCGGGATGTGGGGGATCGGGCGGTGGTGTGTTAGTGTTACTCATGCAGTGAGCATCAGCGGCGTGTGGCAACTGATACGTCCAGAGCTGGGGTAGTTTTTGATGCCCTGGTAAATGGGGTGGTGGCTATAATTGGTTGATAAAAGTTTTAATCAGGGCTGAAAGACGTGGCTTGACGCGTTCCATCTCTTCAATGACCTCGTTGTGGGTGAGGGCGCTGGCACTGACGCCGGCGGCCATGTTGGTGATACAGCTTATGGCGGCAACGGCCAGCCCGGCCGCGTTAGCGATCATTGCTTCGGGGACGGTTGACATACCGACGGCATCGGCACCGAGGGCGGCATAGGCGCGGATTTCGGCTGGGGTTTCGAAGGTAGGACCGGCGGCATAGACGTAGACCCCTTCATTGAGGTGTAGGTTAATAGAGTTAGCGGCGGTGGCGAGGTGGTGGCGTAGGTGTTGGCTATAGAGGGTGGTTTGGTCGGGGAAGCGAGTGCCCCAGCCGGGGATAACGGGGCCGATGAGGGGGGAGAGGCCGGTGAAGTTAAGGTGGTCACGGATGGCCATGACGGCACCGGGTGTGAAGGTGGGGTTAATCCCGCCGGCGGCGTTGGTGATGAGGAGATTTTGGCAGCCGAGGCGGCGGAGCAGCTCTACCGGTAGTGCTACGGGGGTCCAGCCGGCGCCTTCATACCAATGGCGGCGGCCGCAGAAGGCGACGATGCGACAGCCACTGATGGTGCAGAGGAGGAGTTCTCCGCTGTGGCCGATGACGCTACCGGCACCGAGGCCGGGGATTTCACTGTAAGAGAGGCGGGCCAGAACCTCTTCAGGGTCGAGGGCGTCGCTCCAGCCTGAGCCGAGGATCAGACCGCAAGCGGGGGTTTGTTCGCAGAAGAGGGGTGGTAGTGATTGAAAGGCACAGTTAAAGAGGGCGGTATCGATTTGGTGTCTGGTATTCATGTAGGCCTCCTGCTGTAGTTTTATGGGTGATAGCTGCATTTGTATGCGGGCCTGCCGCTTCAGACGGGGCGGCAGGTAGAAGTAGGGTCGTTACATGCTGAGGTCTTCAGTGACCACAAGCACAACGATTTCGTGTGTCCAATTGTTGATTTCTGTAAGTGTCATAAATTTTAATCTCCTTTTTTCCCGCATTTTAGCACAAGGGGGTGATTTAAGAAACAGGTTTTGCCCAAGTTTGACAATTGGCGTTGCGATTAGCTATAATTAAAAGTAATTTTTTAAGAGAGAGAGGGTTGTTATGCATATTCGTCAGATTCGTGAAGGTATTGATGTTATTTGTAATGTGGACTGGGGGCGACGGCTGTTTGACTCGTTGATTCCGCTTCCTGATGGAACCAGTTATAATGCTTATATAGTTTATGGTTCTGAGGGGGTGGCACTGATTGACAGTGGCGACCCGTGTTTCAGAGAGCAGTTTCTCAAGGATATTGAGCCGGTAAAGCATGTGGATTTTATTGTGTCACAACATGCTGAGCAGGATCACTCCGGTTTATTGCCGGAGATGGTGGAGCGGTATCCGAAGGCTCCGGTGTTATGCAGTGATAAAGCGCGTGATATGCTGATTACTCATCTGGGGATTCCGGCTGAGCGGATCAGAGTAGTGGCTGATGGAGAAGAGGTGTCACTGGGCGACAAAACGATGAAATTTGTCTATACACCGTGGGTGCACTGGCCGGAGACGATGTGTACTTATGTGCCGGAGTTGAAGACTCTGTTTTCGTGTGACTTTTTCGGTTCACATCTGGCGACCAGCGATCTGTTTGTGACCGATGCAGCGCAAGTTTATGAAGCGGCCAAACGTTATTTTTCTGAGATCATGATGCCGTTCAGCAAGACGATTGTGCGTAATCTGGCTAAGGTGGCGGCGTTAGATTTTGATCTGATTGCTCCGGGGCACGGGCCGGCGTTTGATAACCCGGCGATGATTGTGGATGCTTATCATGAGTGGACCGGGCCGAAGATGAAGAATGAGGTGGTGCTGCCCTATATCAGCATGCATGGCAGTACGAAGCTGATGGTCGATTATCTGATTGATGCGTTGGCTATGCGTGGGGTGAAGGTGTTGCCGTTTGATCTGGCGGTGACAGATATCGGGAAGCTGGCGATGTCGCTGGTAGATACGGCAACCATTATCATAGGTACACCAACTGTTCATGTGGGGGTGCATCCGCTGGTACATTATGCGGCTTACCTGGCGAACCTGCTTAAGCCTAAGGTGAAGTATGCGGCGGTGATTGGGTCTTATGGCTGGGGGAGCAAGGCGGTCGACCAGATTGTGGCGACGATCCCTAACCTTAAGGTAGATGTATTGGGGGCGGTAACCTGTAAGGGTGTACCGACGGCTGAGGTTTACAGCGAGCTTGACAGTTTGGCCGATGCGGTGGCGGCGGCTCACAAGGCCGATGAAAACGTAGTTTAACCAGTATATTGAGGGTGTGGCCGGAGGTCAGCACTTAAGCCACACCCTGAGGAGTTCTGAGATACCCCAGGCTTGAGAGTGGCAACCGCGTTGCCGGTGAGGGGTGTTGCCGTCTAGTATTTCCGGGATTTGACCTACACTGCCGGAGTTAAAGACCTCGCTGGCTGAGCCAAGGAGGGCTTTAGCAGTGGCTGAGGCGTTTTTACCGTATAGTTGGAGAAGGGCTTCGGCGTATAGCGGAAACTGCCATGACCAGGCGGTGCCGTTATGGTAGGCCGGTTTGCGGCGGGTGTTTTCATCTCCGGTGTAGGTGCCCCAGTAAGGGCGTTGGGGGTCGTTAAGGAGGGTGCTGTTGTGCCAGACCGGGAGTGGAGTGATCACGGTGCGGTCGGCCAGTGAACGGATGCCGCCGGGAACAATGAGGTTTGCACAGGCGCGGGTGAGGGCGCAGGCTTGTTGGCGGTTGGTCAGGGCATTGAGGGTTACGGCAAGGAGCTGGTTTGGACGGAGGGCGTCTTCGGGGGTAGCTTTAGCTGCGGGTGTGCCGGGTGTAGCGGCGAGGGAGTCGGCCAGCCAGGTGGCGCGGCTGGCACCGATAAGTGTGGTGCGGTTAGGGAGCCAGTAGAGGTCGGTGAGGGAGCGGCTTGCTTTTGCGGCCAGAGCGGCCGCCCAGGGGAGGCGCTGGCTGAGGTGTTGGGCACCAAAACGGAGGGCGGCTATCCAGAGTGCCTGAATTTCGACGGGATAACCCTGGCGTGGCGTACCTTGGGGGTGGTTAGTGTCCATCCAGGTGTAGTGGGCCGGGCTGAAGACAAGGCCGCTGCCGGGGTCGGTATGGATGCCGTTTGGGGTGCCGTTACAGTAGGTTGTGAGGATAGAGGCGATGACATCGGCGAGGGTGCGACCATCACAGTCGAGGTCGAGGGTGGTTTTGATGTCAGTGGCCTGAGCGAGGTCGGCGGCGGCAACACAGAACCAGAGTGGGGCATCGCTGGTATTACGGTTTGAGGCATCATTACCGCGGATCATGTTAGGGAGAGTGCCGTTATCTTCGAAGCGGCCAAAGGCGCGGAGGAGATCGGCGGCGGCGGCGAAGCGACCGGCGGCGATGATGCCGCGCAAGACGATGAGGGTATCGCGGCCCCAGTCGAGAAACCAGGGGTAGCCGGCAATAACGGTGAGGGCATCATCACGGGTGACGATGTAGGCATCGAGGGCTGTCTCCAGAGCGCGGCGTATGGGGTCTGTGGTTTTTTTGCGAGTTGGCGGGGGGCATGGTGCGGGGAGGGTGTCGGGGGGATCGTTATGGGCGACATCGAGGCGGGCACTGTGGCCGCCTCTGAGGGGGAGG
>JAAYNR010000041.1 GCA_012520735.1 Lentisphaerota bacterium
AAAATCTGTTTTCCAAACGCGCAGCGTTTTTATTAAAACTGCGGGAGTCCATGAGAGTGCCAGAGATATTAAGGGAACAAGATTTCTATGCTGTACAACATTTGGTTACGGCTGTAAGCAGTTTTAGGCTCAATAGAGTGCAGTCGGTCCGAACAATTGCTGATACATAATCAGTATCATTACACCGGTCACCACAATTGAGGCTACCGCTGCAATCCAAAAAACCGGATTACACGAGTCGCTTGCATGACTACCCATCGCCTCTTCAGGTGATAGAGGTGTAAGTGCAGGAGTGTCATCATCAGTAGTGGCGGCATCGTCCGACTTCGGCACCGTGATGCTGGGAGCTCCCGGTCGCTTAACACGAATCGTCCGTTTTTGAGTTAACGGCACACTATCAGTCGATGCAGCCTCCGGCACCGGCATGGAAGTTGGTGGCGGTGTCCCTTCAGCCCCGATAATACGCGCCGTTTTTGATGGCCCGGGAGCAGGTGGGGCAATCTGTCCTGAGGCCCGTGGCGGCACCACCGACCCGGTCGTACGGGCAGTCGCACCGCCTGGAGACTGTATCGCCGGCACTTTCAGTGTCGGCATCTCTGAAGGACGTTTCAGCCTGATAGTCTTAGGTGCCCCCTCAACTACGCCATCAGCCACCGGCGCCTGAGTAGCCGCCCCGCCAATTGCCGACTCCAGTGAAATCCGTGAAGTTTTACTCTTGGCCGCCTGCGACATCTGCGGTGTAGGCCCTTTCGGCCCTGGTGGCAATGGATTTGCCCCGGGTTGCGGCATCGCCGCACCACTGGCCGAGGGTGGACGTATCACCCGAATCGTTTTCGGCACCGACCCCGATGCCTCCGTCACACCAGCCGGTTTAACACCATCCGGCAACGGCACGCGCGATGTCCGCCGCTTAATAGTTGGAGCCCCCTCATCTGCCGTAACAGGCGCCGGAGTCTCAAAAGCCTCCGCTGGTGGCGTTATACGCGACGACCTCCGTGGGTCACTATTCTCCGCCGGCTTGATAAAGGGTGTATCCTTTGGTGGCGGCTCTGGTATGCGCGTCTGGTCATTATCCAAGTTTTGAGTATTATCTGCCATTATGCCCTCCAATTAACACAACATGACGACCTTTAAACCGTCATTACCTCCGCCTCTTTATCCTTAAGTTCGCTGTCAATCTGACCGATTCGTTCATCTGTCAGCTTCTGTATATCGGCTAGAGCTGTGTCGCGCTCATCTTCAGTTGCCACGCTTTTCTTCTGCAACGCCTTAACTGCATCATTCGCGTCACGCCGCACATTACGTATCGCCACCCGTCCCTCTTCAGCCTGCCGCTTGGCTACTTTCACAATCTCCTGACGCCTCTCTTCACTCAATTCAGGGATTGGCAACCTCACCACGCGCCCATCGTTTATCGGGTTAACCCCTATGTTAGCCGCCATAATCGCCTTCTCTATATCAGCCAGAGCTGTAGGATCGTAAGCATTGATCACTATCAGCCGTGGCTCAGGCACAGAGATACCAGCCATCTCACGCAGGCGTGTCGGGGTGCCGTAATATGGCACCTGAATATTCTCCACCATAGCCGGTGACGCTTTACCGGTGCGCAAACCGGCAAACTGCTCTTTTAAAACCTTAACTGTGTTGTCCATCTTCTCTTCAGCATCAAACAGTACTTCTTCCAAGCTCTCCATAATCTGCTCCTTCTCCTTAAGCGGTCACTCTAAACTGCGTCCGTAACAAGCGTGCCGATCTTCTCACCGCACACTACCTGCCGTAACGCCTCTCTGTCAAAAAAATCAAATACTATAATGGGAATTTTATTGTCCATACACAAGGCAAAAGCGGCTGAATCCATAACTTTCAACTGTTTTCGCAATGCATCATGATACGATAATGTCTCATAACGTGTGGCACAGGGATCTTTTTTAGGGTCAGCCGTATAGACTCCATCCACCTTGGTCGCCTTTAACAACACCTCCGCCTTAATCTCACTGGCTCGCAAGGCAGCCGCGGTGTCGGTACTGAAGTAAGGGTTGCCGGTTCCACCTGAAAATATCACCACCCGCCCTTTCTCAAAGTGACGTGTCGCCCGCCGCTGAATAAACGGCTCCGCTACCTGTGGCATATCGATCGAAGTCTGCAATCTGGTCTGTATACCTGTATTCTCAATAGCATCCTGCAACGCCAAACCGTTGATGATTGTCGCCAGCATCCCCATATAGTCACCCGTTGTACGAGCCACACCACAAGCCTCACCAACTGCACCGCGGAAGATGTTACCACCACCAAGCACAATCCCCACCTCAACACCCATCAAAGCTATTTCACGAATACGCTGCGCCACATCAGCGATGATCGTCGGGTCAATACACTCACCTTTTTCATGATTACCCAACACCTCACCACTAAGCTTGAGGAGTATCCTGCGATACTTCACTACCATATTTTTTGCTTCACTCACAACACACCTCATATTGCCGAAAAATTTAATAACAGAATAACCGAATTTGCCTTACCGGTAAACCCTAAATATCGGGGATTGCTTTTCTACCCCTACTGAATTACTCTGTTGCCTGACGTTATTAGTAGCTAACCTGTTAGCTACTATCAAAAAAAACAAGAAGTTCAAGCAGCTATCTTCATAAGTTGTTGCGTTGAAGCAGCTAAGGCAGTATTGAGAGTTATCGTCAACTCTCTTCCTTTTAAAA
>JAAYNR010000286.1 GCA_012520735.1 Lentisphaerota bacterium
AAAGGAAGAGTATTGACGATAACTCTCAATACTGCCTTAGCTGCTTCAACGCAACAACTTATGAAGATAGCTGCTTGAACTTCTTGTTTTTTTTGATAGTAGCTAACAGGTTAGCTACTAATGGTATCTGGGGAGGGAATGAAAAAGGGGCCAACGGTGAGCCAGGAAGTGTGTTCTGGGGTTATCTTCCCCAAGAAGGGACTGTGTTGGTGATAAGGTGATTGGTGGCAAGTAGAGGTTTCTCCTTTGCAGTTGTGATACATGTGGAAATTATGTAAGCTGATGTTATGAAAAAACCAAATTTTATTATTATGCTGATGGATAACATGGGTTATGGTGATGCCGGTTGTTTCGGCTCACTGCAGCACCGTACGCCAAACCTCGACCACATGGCTACGGAAGGGGTCAAGTTAACTAGTTTTTACAGTTCCAGCGGTGTGTGTACGCCGTCACGGGCGAGTTTGATGACGGGGTGCTATCCACGGCGGGTGAATATGCATGTGGGAGGGAGTGACCACGAGTGTGTTTTGTTCCCGGTTAATGCCAAGGGGTTGCATCCCGATGAAAAGAGTATTGCAACGTTGTTGCGTGAGGTGGGATATGCCACCGGTATTATCGGCAAGTGGCATCTGGGAGACCAGCCGGAGTTCCTCCCGACTCGGCACGGGTTTGATTCGTTTTTTGGTTGTCCTTACAGTGAGGATATGGTGCCTAATGAGCAACGTCCGGGGTGGCCTTTGTTGCCTCTGATGAGAGATGAGAAAGTGGTGGAGGCACCGGCAGATCGCACAACACTTACCAAACGCTATACAGAAGAGGCGCAGCGTTTCATCAGGAAAAATAAAGAACAGCCCTTCTTCCTCTATCTGGCTCACGCTATGCCGGGTAGTACGGACAGGCCGTTTGCCAGTGATGGGTTTGATGGTAAGTCGGCGAATGGTCCGTATGGTGATGCGATCGAGGAGCTCGATTGGTCGGCCGGTGAAATTTTCCGGACGCTGCAGGAAGAGGGGCTCGACGAAAATACTATGGTTATCTGGACATCGGATAACGGTGCTGTGGGGTGGATGCCGCGGCAGGGGAGCAACGCACCGCTAAAGGGGTGGGGGTATACAACGACAGAGGGTGGACAGCGCGTGCCGTTTATAGCCCGTTGGCCGGGGAGAGTAGCAGCCGGGGCGATCTTTGATGATGTGGCAACGATGATGGACATCTACCCGACACTGGCCGGGCTGGCCGGGGCGGAAATGCCGGCAGACAGAACCATCGACGGACATGATTTCATGCCGCTGCTGGCCGGAGACCCGCGGGCGGAGTCGGCTTATGATACCAGAGGTTTCTTCTTCTACTACCGTGATCAGTTACAGGCTGTGCGCGCCGGGGAATGGAAGCTATACCTGCCATTAGAGCAGAAGTTGACCAATCTGGACGGAGACTATTCCAAGGCTAAACCGGCAGTGGCTGAGCTCTATAATTTGCGCAACGATATTGCCGAGCAGCGTGAGGTAGCAGCGCAACACCCTGATGTGGTGGCACGGCTGATGGCATTGGCTGATGCGGCCCGAGCAGAGCTCGGTGATCATGGATTTGAGACGGCGTCGCAACGTCCGGCAGGGAGGGTTGATAACCCTACACCGCGGCTGCTGGGCGAAGTAATCACATAAAGCGGACTGCAATGGTGAGATCACCGGCAGTGGGGGTGGTTAGTTCGTATGAGACTACGTTAAGCCGATCCATGGGGGTATCGTAGGGTTGCATCAGGGTGTTGGCGGGCACAACCTGCCAGAGACCCGGTGCACTGGCTGAGACACATAGCGTCAGGGTTTGGTCATTTTGATGCAGTGTGATTTGTGTGGGATCATCGGGGTATGTTTCGACAGTGGCTTCGGTGGCGAAAGACCAGCTTACCCTGGTATCTGCTGCAAGTCGACAAAAAGAGTCGGTGACATGGAGGGCATGGCGGTTGGGGAAGTCGAAGCGTCGCTCAACGGCAGCAGCGGCTGGGTAGAGCGATGATAGATTCCAGCGGCAACAGGGGCTATCATTATTTAGTTGGCACTCGACAAGTTCGGCAAAGCCGGTGACTTGCTGTTGAGCCTGATTAATACGCGGGATACTGTGGGCGGTAGTGCTGAGACGGAAGATCCGCCAGCGGTCGCTCTCCTGGTGGTTATCCCAGAGCCCCATACCGAGCGACTCAATTTTATGGTAGTTTTCGCAGCCGGGGTCTATTACCCAACGCACGCCGCGTGCTTCAAGGATAAAAGAACCGCCGTCCATATGGCCATGTGGCCCCTGCGGTGAGCCACCTTTAACTCCGACATACCAGGCATGAGGTGCACTCCATTCACTACGCATAGTGACAACAGGCTGTTTACCGGCTCCGTGGAGGTCGAGTGGCAAATTGGTTACAGTTGATAAAGGGGCAATTTTATTAAGCCAGAAGGCATCAAGAGCAGTGAGGCGTCCTAAACCGCGGGGTGATGCCGGCCCGATCTCATGTTCAAGGGCATCGGCGGGGAGGGTGACAGCTCCTTCGGCGGCAAACCAGCGCAGTAGCTTGAGATTGCGGCGGACGGAACCGCCGTCGGCAAAGCCGTATACGTGACCGCCGGGGCCGGTCTCATGGAGGACTACAGCGGCTGACTCCATAAACCCCGGCATGGCGGTGAGGCCTAAATCGTTATTGAGAGCGGAACGCAGAATCTCCACCATAACTACCTGAAACGAGGTGCCGTACTCCCAGTACATGGGGCCTTCGGGATAGACACCAATGGGGGCATAAGCGGCAGCAGATATCTGTATATAATTAACGGCACGGTGGAGAATGCGGAAAGCTATGTCGGTTTCGTCTTCATAAAGTGCCAGCGCGGCGGCGGCGAGCCCACCGTGGCAGACTTGTCCCCAGTTATTACGGGAGTGCGCCCAATAGGCTCCCTCTGGGGGGAAAGCGGTACCGAAGGCGTGCTGTTTGAGAGCGTCGTGTGCCGCAGCCCGGGCGGCGGGGGAGAGGCCGTGGTAGAGCCAGTCGTAGGCAAAGGCGATAGCTAGTGACATCTCGGCTACATCGAGATAGTGCGAGGGGTTCCAGTCGGCAAAATCACGCACCGCAAAAATCTCTGCTTCGGCACGGCGCACAAAGCGGGGGTCACCGCTGCAGAGCCATGCTAAACCGAGGTGTGTGATGCGGCGCAACACTTCCCGGGAGACATGGAGCAGGCGGCGCCCCTCTTTCTCATAGGTAACTGGCGGTAACGGCAGCAGTTTTTCGGCCTGCTCTGCCACTACAGTTACAAACCGGGCTGCCGGAGAGTCGGGGGGAGCGGCACGCAGTGCGGCAACTCGTTCAGGGGTGGCGACAAGACGGGGGTGATCTTTGCGCAAGTTGATAAGAGCCTGCTGCAGAGTGGTTTCATCAATGGGGTTAGCTATTTCCATGACGTTATTGCTCCATTAGGTGCCGATTCTATTTGCCACTTATTGGCAAAAACGGCTATAGTATCAGTCGTTATCTGAATTAAACAAGTTTTAACAGTGTTTTGGAGTTAATTATGGAGATCAAGCCCTGCAGACCCAGATGGAGTGGCACGATGACTGACCGTGAGCGTTTCAGGAATCAGATGCACTATCGCAGTTTTGACCGTACCCTCAATATGGAGTTTGGTTATTGGCAGGAGAACTACGACGAGTGGCCGATTTTTGTGGAGAATGGGATCAAGCACGAGTGGCAGGCAAATATCTTTTTTAATTTTGACAGGATTGACGTAATTGGTGGCAATGTATGGCTTTCGCCCCCTTTCGCCTGCGAGGTTGTAAAAGAGACTGAGACAACAATTACCATGATTAACCCCGACGGGTTGATGGCTGAGATGCACAAAGACGGTACAAGCTCGATCCCGCACTACTCCACACCATCAGTGGTGACTCCGGATGACTGGAAAAAGTGCAAAGAGGAGCGGCTGCGGCGTGATGATCCTGCCCGGAAGGTCGATATTGAGGGACTTAAGGCGGCTCATCCATCGACACGGACTTATCCTCTGGGTGTCCATTGCGGCTCAATGATTGGTCGTATTCGCGATATGCTCTCATTTGAGGGGCTGGCCTACACTATGTACGACTACCCGGAGATGCTGGAGGATATGGTTGAGACTTCCTGCCTGTTGGTGGAGGACTTCCTTGATCAAGTGCTGCCACACTTTGAGTTTGATTATGCAAGCGGCTGGGAAGATATCTGTTTTAAAAACGGGCCGATTATATCTTTAGACTTTTTCAACAACGTAGTGATGCCGCGTTACAAGCGGATCGGGCGTAAATTGAAACGGGCGGGAATCACTTTGTGGTATACCGATTGTGACGGCGATGTGCGGCCACTGATACCAGGGTTCCTCGATGC
Organism: Lentisphaerota bacterium; assembly: GCA_012520735.1. Lineage (GTDB taxonomy): Bacteria > Verrucomicrobiota > Kiritimatiellia > RFP12 > JAAYNR01 > JAAYNR01. Next base: position 4,394 of record JAAYNR010000286.1, read on the forward strand.
CGGGATTAACTGCCTTTTCCCCTTTGAGGTGATGTGCGGCGGACACCCTACAGACCTGCTAGATGAGTTCGGCAAAGATTTACGGATCATGGGTGGTTTTGACAAAATACAGATGATCAAAGGCCCGGAGGCGATAAAGTCTTATATGGAGACGATAGCACCTTATGTAGAACGTGGCGGATTCATACCATTTTGTGACCATCGCTGTCCGGTAGATGTTTCGCCGGAAAATTATATTTACTATCTCGACCTCAAAGAGAAGATGTTCGGGATATAGGGTACGCCCTGTGATTGGAGCTGGTTTATGACCTCAAACATGTTTATTTACGACCTAAGCGATGCTATCATCGGATTGGTGGCAGCAGTCACCGGCGTAGCCGCGGGATATTACCTGCGTGGACTGGTGGGACGCTGGCAAGCCGAGGCGATTGAGAAGCGTGCCCAGGCGCGGCTCGAGGAGGCCGAAGTTGAGGTTAAGACGATGCTCAAAGAGGCAAATATCAAAGCCCGGGCTGAAGTTGTGGAGGCTCGTGAGGAGTTTGAGCGCTCCACCAAGGGACGGCGCAAAGAGTTGCAGGAGCTGGAAGCCAAGTTGAGTGATCGGCAGGATAACCTTGATAAACGGAGCGAAGCGCTGATTAAAAAGCAGGAGGAACAACAGCAACGTGAGGCGATGCTGGCGACACGGCGTAGCGAGACCGATAAATTGGCGACAGAAGTACAAGCGCGGCTACAGCGATTAGCGGGGATGACTGCCATTGAGGCTAAAAAAGAGATCTTCATGCGGGTGGAGATGGAGATACAGAGTGAGACTGCCGGTCTGGTGCGGCGTCTTAACGAAGAGGCCAAGCAGACGGCCGAACGGGAGGCGCAGCGGGTGGTAGCTATGGCGGTGCAGAGGTATGCCTCACCCCATGCCAGTGAGATGATGACCAGCACAGTACAGCTCCCCAGTGACGATGTAAAGGGGCGGATTATTGGTCGGGAGGGGCGTAATATCAGGGCTTTGGAGTCGATGACCGGTGTCAGTATGCTGGTTGACGACACACCTGAGGCGGTAGTGATCTCCGGCTTTGACCCGATACGTCGTGAGGTTGCCCGGCAGGCACTGGAACTACTGGTAGCTGATGGTCGCATCCATCCGGCTCGGATTGAAGAGGTGGTTGATAAGGTACAGCAGAACATGGCTGAGACGATCAAGCAGGCGGGAGAGGCTGCTGTTTACGATACCAAGTTGCAAGGGGTTCCGGAAGAGCTCTTCACAGCATTGGGACGGTTGAAGTTCCGCTCCAGTTTTTCACAGAATGTTTTGCAGCACGCTATTGAGGTCTCACACTTGATGGGGGTGATGGCGGCAGAGCTGAAGCTCGATCCGGCGATTGCGCGGCGGATAGGACTGTTTCACGATATTGGCAAAGGGATGGATCATGATGTAGAGGGGGCTCATGCGGTGATTGGAGCCGACCTGTTGCGACGTCATGGTGAGAGCGACGTGGTGGTCAATGGGGTAGCCTCGCACCATTACGATGTACCACAGGAGAGTCTCTATGCGGTCCTCTGTGCCACGGCAGATGCGATCTCAAGTTCACGACCCGGAGCACGGATGGAGTCGACAGAGATCTATGTGAACCGGCTGGAGAGACTCGAGGAGATCGCCTGCTCATTTAAAGGCGTTAATAAAACATTTGCTGTTCAGGCCGGACGCGAGGTGCGGGTAATTGTTGATCCTGAGGCGATCGACGACACCGAAGCGATGCAGTTAGCGCGTGATATCAGCAGGAAAATTGAGCAAAGTTTGCAATACCCCGGACAGATCAGAGTTATTGTGGTAAGAGAGATGCGTTGTGTAGAGTATGCTCGTTAAGGAGGCTTAGCAGGTGAGAGTTTTGATGGTTGGCGATGTGGTTGGCGGTGTAGGGCGGCGGTTTTTTGCAACCGTAGCAGCCAAACTGCGCCGCGAAGGGAGAGTTCATGCCATAGTTGTTAACGCTGAAAACTCTGCTGCTGGTAACGGTATTACCAAGCCACTGGCGCAGGAGCTTTTTGATGCCGGAGCCGATGTAATCACCATGGGTGACCACACCTGGGGGCAGAAAGGGACAGAGCTGGCCTATGCCGGTGAGAAGCGGTTGTTGCGTCCGGCTAACTTTACGCCCGATTGTCCGGGAAATGGCTGGGTCGTAGTGCAGACACCGCTGGGTCCACTGGCAGTGCTTAACCTTGTAGGGCGGGTATTCATGTCACCGGTCGACTGCCCTTTCCGGCAGGCCGATGCCTCGCTGAAAGCGATGCCTGGTGGAGTAGTGAGTGTGGTCGATTTTCATGCCGAGGCGACATCGGAAAAAATAGCGATGGGTCTCTATCTTGATGGTCGGGTCTCGGCAGTGGCCGGTACACATACTCATGTACAGACAAGCGACGCTCAGGTGCTTCCCAATGGCACCGGTTATATCACAGATTTAGGGATGACAGGTCCCACGGGCGGGGTGCTGGGGCGTGATGCCAAACCGGTGTTACAGAAATTTACCACCGGTATGCCGTCCCGTTTCAGCGTAGCAGAGACTCCAGCAGTACTGGAGGGGGCTATTTTTGAGTTTGATTCCACCACCAGACGATGCCTGAAAGTTGCGGCTTTACGGATACATGAGAGTCGGGGAGGGGAGTGATGCGTGAATTTGCTTTGACATCAGATCGGCATGTTTTCACTGTGGCAGAGCTTACCAGTAAAGTGAAAACAACCCTTGAAGACGAGATTGGCCGGGTATGGGTAGAGGGAGAGATATCAAATCTCCGCATTCAGGGGACATCTGGACACGCCTACTTCACCCTTAAAGATGGCAGTGCGCAACTATCGGCAGCGATGTTTGCGGCGGCGCGGCGCAACCAACCTGTAGCACTTGAAGATGGTATGGTGATTAAGGCTCATGGCGACATTACGGTTTACGAACCACGCGGGCAATATCAGATGATTGTCCGTGCCGTTGAGACTGACGGCGGTATCGGTAAACTGCTGCTGGCGCTGGAGGCGTTAAAACATAAGCTGACTCAAGAAGGACTGTTTGCGGCGGAGCGTAAGCGCGAGCTGCCGTTATTGCCACTCCATGTGGGGTTGGTAACTTCACCCAGCGGTGCGGCGATACGTGATATACTGAATATTTTAGAGCGGCGTTTTTCCAATCTCCGTATTTCTGTAGCGGCGACACGGGTGCAGGGGAGTGGTGCAGCGGCAGAGATTGCCGCGGCAATTGCACTGCTTAATGAACTACCACCGACGGAGCGTCCAGATGTACTGATAGTAGGACGCGGCGGCGGCAGCATTGAAGACCTGTGGGCTTTTAATGAAGAGGTGGCGGTACGGGCAGTGGCAGGGTCGGCAATACCGGTAATTTCAGCAGTAGGTCATGAGACCGATACCACTCTATGTGACTATGCGGCCGATTTGCGTGCCCCGACACCTTCAGCCGCAGCGGAGCTGGTGGTGGGCCACAAAGAGGCTTTTGAAGAGCTGTTGCAGCGTCAGCAACGTACCATGGAGCAAAACCTAATGCGACACATTGAGCAGTTGCGGCAGCGGTTTACAGCGGCGGCGCAGAGTAAGTCGATGCGAGAGCCGCAAAGGCTTACTGAGAGTCGGGGGCAAGTTCTCGACAATCTGGAGTTACGACTGGTGCATGGTATTTCGGCTATGGGACACGACACCCGCAGCAAACTGGAGCAGGCGCGTAATCGGATGGTGATGGCACAAATGCGTGCTATACCGCCACTATACGACACCCTGGCCAGGCTCAAACGTGACCTGCTGCGGTCGGCGAGTCAGCTTATACTGCAGCAGCGTAACAAGCTGGCGGTACAAGAGCGCAGCTTACGGGCTTTGGGACCACAAGGGGTTTTACAACGCGGCTACAGCCTAACCTACACAACAGATGGTGTACTGGTGCGTGATGCATCGCAGGTAACCACAGGGATGATCGTTAAAACAGAATTGGCTCAGGGGAGTTTTGAATCAACAGTAAAGTGAGGAACGAGATGGCTAAACAAGAGAAGACAGACAACAAGGCAAACGAAGTAAGCTTTGAGACGGCGTTGAAGCGGCTGGAGGAGATTGTAGAGCAGATGGAGGATGGCGAGCTGGGGCTTGATGACCTAGTGGTTGCCTTTGAAGAGGGGCAGAAACTGGTTAAGCAGTGCTCGGAGAAGCTGAATGAAGTTGAGCGGCGCATCGAGGTGTTGACCAAAAACAGTGCCGGGGATCTGGAGACTAAAACATTGGACCAGGCGGAGTTACTCTAAGCGGAGTGCGACAGAGAGCATATGGCACAAGAGTGGAATATAAGATCGCGGGGACATGAGTGTTGCATCTGCAATAAGGTTTTTGTGGATGGCGAGGCTTTAACCTCGGCTTTGCGGGAAGTTGCTGATACCTACGAGCGGTACGATGCCTGCACCGGCTGCTGGCAGAAGAGCGAGCGTAACTGGGAACCATTCAGCCAGTGGGAGGGGTGTTATGAAGAACCAACCAGAGTGGTTAAGGAAGAGCCGGTAAAAAAAGAGACGGCCGAAACACTGTTGCGCCGCTTGGTGGCACTTGACGACCCCGAGATGCGCAATGTGGTCTATGTTCTGGCTGTAATGCTGGAACGGGGCAAGCAGCTAATTGAACGTGATGCTAAACCTCAGGAGGATGGCACCATTCTACGTGTTTACGAGCACCGAGCTACCGGAGACTCTTTTGTGGTACTGGATCCGCGGCTCCATCTCGATAAAATAGGTGATGTACAGCGTCAGGTGGTAGAGTTGTTGAGTGGTACAGGTCATCTGCAAGACGAGGAACCATTAGGGTCATAACCCTGAAAGCATAAATTAATTCACCACAAACCCTTCGATATGCGAAGCAAACACCGCTGCTCTGGGCAGGGGCAGGGATGGCAAAGACATCAAAGCGTGAGGTTTTTGGGATTTCGTATCGCTTCCATTTAGCAGCGACATTTTCAGGATAAACAGCACTTCGCCAGCAACCTGAGAGTGGAAAAGATATAAAAACTCAGGCAAGTGGCACGGTTATGGTGTGGCGGCGACAGGCCCAGCACATATAGGCGATAGTAACAAAATATGAGGCAGGGAGGCGGGGGGCTGCGGTTATCTTCACACCCAGCAGGGTAGTTTTGCCACCCATACCCATGGGACCGATGCCTAGTGTGGCAGATTCTGCCAGTATTTGATCTTCCAACTCAGCCAGTCTGAGATCAGGCGAAGAGTCGGTGAGAGGTCGCAACAATTGACGTTTGGCCTGCGCATAACCGTTGGCACGGTCGGCACCGATACAGACTCCCAGAATACCTGGTGCGCAACCTTGTCCCTGCACCTGCCAGATAGCATGGAGCAGACATTTACGGACTCCGTTTAAATCGCGCCCGGCTTTAAGTTCACGATCTGGAAGTGAGTATTGCGAGCTCATATTTTCACAGCCGCCACCCTTCATCAGCAGTGTCACCTGTGCATCACTGCGATCAGAAAAATCAAAATGACAATCGGGGGAGCCCGGGGCGATATTGTCGTCGATCGAGGTACCGCTGATGCTCTCTATGGTGTTGCGACGCAACCAGCCATTTGCGGTGGCTGAGCGCACCGCCTCATTAGCGGCTGATTGGAGTGATAGCGGCGAAAGAGTGGTATGAAAAGGGAGGTCGAAGTAGAGCGACAGCGTTCCGGTGTCCTGACAGATCGGAGTATCAGCGGCACGTGCCAGCGCACTGTTTTCCAGAATAGTACTACAGATAATGGCTGCCGGTGAACCCTCTGTCTCACTTGCTCTGCATTGACGTATCCGCTCTTCGACATCAGCCGGTAAGTCACACGAAGCACGGCGGATAAGCTCGGTCAGGATAGCGGTCCAGTCAATCATATGGCTAGTTTGCAGAGGTATAACAGGCGGCAAGGGCGGCATCAGCAGTCTTGCTGAAATAAGCGGCAATAGCGTTGTCGTATGCGGCTGTATGAGCAAAAGCTTTACGCATCAGCCGGGCTCGTGTGGCCAATTCCAGAGTACCGTTGTTAGCGGCCAGTTCGGCAGTTAGAGCCGGGTAATCGGTTGGGTCGGTGACAGCAGCCACCCGAAGGTAATTTTTAGCGGCAGCCCGAATCATACAGGGGCCACCGATATCGATATTTGTACGTCCACTCTCAGGCGTGGCATCGGCCTTGGCGACAGCCTCGCGGAAGGGGTACAAATTAACGATTACCAGATCAATAGGGAGGGCAGCAAGGCGCTGCAGGTCGGTCTGGTGTGCGCTGTTATAGGTTTCGCTCAACAAGCCGAGGTAGATTTTAAAATCGAGAGTTTTAACCAGACCACCCTGCATCTCCGGCTGGCCGGTGTAATCAGAGACCTGCGTCAACACCTCAGCGGCATTGTTGCCGAGAATTCTTTCAATTGCGGCATAAGTACCGCCAGTAGAGAAAATTTTGATCCCCGGTGCCGCCTGCAGCAACGCCGGGATCAGAGTATCGAGTCCGGTTTTATCAGAGACACTGATTAACGCATGGCGCACCGCCACACGGTTATCAATACGCTCCACAATGTTCAGTGCCATGGCTTTACTCCGCCGGTACTGGAACAGCTACCGGGGTAGCACTGGAGGTCTCCGGCAACATGCCAAAATCACCAGGCAGCTCAGGCATGGCAGCGGCTGGGCGTGAAGCACCCTCCATCAGCGAACGACCCTCTCGGTTGGCTGAGAGTATCGAGAGAACAAGTGTATTGGCCAGAAAGACAAAACCGAGGATAACGGTAGCACGGGTCAGAAAATCACCCATTTGTGCTCCGAAAATTGCCTCACCCATACCTCCACCAAAAGTGACCCCTACAGCACCACCGCCTTTACTGCGCTGCATAAGTATTACAGCTACCAGCAACACGGCAACAATGACTTCCAGTATCCACAGTATTACATATAAGGCACCCATAACATCTCCTAATCTGTTATTCAGCAACCTGCTTTAATGATAGCCACAAAAGAGTCAGCCTGAAGAGCGGCACCGCCAATCAGACCACCGTCGATATCGGGCATAGCCAGCAACTCAGCGGCGTTTTCCGGCTTCATACTGCCGCCATACTGAATACGGACAGCCGCGGCAGCAATTCCACTTGTCATCTCGGCCAGCACACGACGCACCAGAGCGTGCATCTCCTGCGCTTGCTCCTTACTGGCTGTTTTGCCGGTGCCGATGGCCCATACAGGCTCATAAGCAACAACTACTTTACCGGCTTTAAGCTCGTCACCGGTAACACCGGCAAGACTCTGCTGCACCTGACGGGTGACCACATCATCCATCGCACCGGTTTCACGCTCTTGTAGCGTTTCACCAACACAGACAATCGGGTTCAATCCGGCGTTGATGGCTGCCCGCACCTTGGCGTTGACAATGGCATCTGTCTCTCCATAAAGTGTACGACGTTCACTATGGCCGAGAATCACATATTTGACCCCCAGTGAAGTGAGCATTGAAGCCGAGACCTCACCGGTAAAAGCACCGGCACTGCGCTCGCTCATGTTTTGGGCTCCCAAAGCGATGCGAGACCCTGCCAGAGCTGTGCCTGCAGATTCAATTGCTGTAAAGGGTGGGCATACCACTACCTCAACTGGGCACTCACAATCGCCCAGTTCAGCGTTAATCGCCGCCACCAGCTCACGAGCTTCAGCAGCACTCTTATTCATTTTCCAATTACCAGCCACAATCTTCTTGCGCATGTTCTACTACTCCCTTGGGAAGATAAAAAATAAAACAACAGTATCGCTTATTACAGCGTATCTGGCAAGAGCTTGTTTTATAATAGTGGAAATAGTTGTAAATAGGCTGTGACAAGGGTTTTTTCTTTTGCTTTCTCTTTAGGGATGCCAAATATGGCTCCCGCAGTAATAAGAGCCCTTTGCTGACATAAAAGGTAAGAGAACAAAGAACTCATTCCCGGGGAGGGGATTAACCACGTAATATAAGGAAAAGGGGAAGAGAAGGGAGAAGGGTGAAGAGTGAAAAAATGCCTTAATGGGGAAATGCCTTAATGGTTGAATGCGAATAGGTGGCGGTAAGGCGTGTTTCTCCGAAACCGCTGCGCTCTGGTGCGGTTATGCCGCAAAGTAACAAGGTGTAATGCGAACAGATGGCAATAGGGCGAACCATGAACTTTGTCGCAAGCTTTGCCGCGAACTTTGTCGAGGCTGGTGAATGACATTCTGCGTGTCGTAAACTGGGTTATGTCACGCCCTTACAGGGCTAAATTGATTACGTAACGTAATCCTGGGGCGTTGCCCCGAGCTGGTATGTCCGAGCCCTTTCAGGGCAGGGGAGGGGTAGCGAAGTAGTGGAGCAGGCTGATGGCGCGGGGCTATGGTTTTTGCGACCACGGAGTGGACGCAAAGGAGTGGTTAAAAGGGGAATATTGCTTCTTGCCACTTACGCAGCGGCGTGAACGCCGCTGCTGACGACAGCGGTCTCGGAGAGACACGCCCTACTGCGGGCAGCGGCGTGAACGCCGCTGCTGACGACGGCGGTCTCGGAGAGACACGCCCTACCGCGGTGGTGCCTTTGGCACACCGCAGCTTGGCGAGGTGAGTGCTCCCGCCGGGGACGGCGGTCTCTAAGGCGAGGTGGTTAAGGTAGGCAAAGGGGGGGAGGGGACACTTAATTTACCAGTTTTGGATTTTATATCTTACCGCTTTCATGTTTGAGGGGGATTATGGTATTATGCACGCCTAAACAGTTTTCACCTCAGTTAAAGGGAGAGTAATGAAGAAGTATATCTGTAATGTATGTGGCTATGTTTATGATCCTGTAAATGGCGATCCTGATAATGATGTCGCCGCCGGAACCGCTTGGGATGACGTCTCTGAAGATTGGACTTGTCCTGATTGTGGCGTAGGCAAGGACGATTTCTCACCTCTGGACTAATTTATAGTGCAAGAAGGCCAACAGATTGAATTGGAGATCGCCAAGGTAGTCTATCGCGGCAGTGGATTGGCGCGTTTAGATGGCATGGTGGTTTTTGTGCCGGGTTGCGCCCCGGGTGAGCGGATACGTGCTGAGGTAGTGCGTATCCGTAAAAATTATGCCGAGGCGCGCCTGATTGAAGTGCTGGAGGCTTCGGCTGACCGCACGGAGGGGTGTTGTCGTCTGGAGAGTGGCGTAGCGGTGCCTGGTTGTGTTTATGACCATGTGGCTTATGCTGCTGAAGTGGCGATTAAGCGGGAGCAGTTGCTGGAGATGGTGCGGCGGTTGCCTGGGTGCAGCGGGGTGGTGGATGAGGACCCTTTTGCCTCACCGCTCCCGCTGAACTATCGCAACAAGATCACGCTTCATGCGCAGCGACCGCGTGGCAGTGAGGCGGAGCATTCAGGGAGTGCGCCGTGGTTGGGGTATTTTGGCGACGACAACCGTACGGTTGTTGATTTGCCGCAATGTCCATTGGCGCGTGGCCCGATTAATGAGACACTGACACGCTTTCGGGCGAGTGAAGCGTTCCGTAATTTGAAGCATGGCGAGAGTATTACGTTTCGCTGGACTTCAGCCGATGGGGTTAAATCGTGGATAGGCGAGGCACCGTCGGGCTTGATGCTCAGTGAGCACAGTCCGGCCGGGGCACTTAAGGTGCCGGCAGGCGCGTTTTATCAGGTGAACCCTGAGGTTGGCTATGCGTTGGCGCGGCAGGTGGCGCAGTGGTTTAGCGAGGGCAACGACGGATCTGGAGATGTTCTGGATCTCTATTGCGGTGTCGGGGTGTTTGGGCTCTCTTGTGCGGCCGGTGGCGGTGTGCGGAATCTGCTGGGTGTGGAGTCGGTAGCCAGTGCGATTGAGGCGGCGGAGGCTAATGCCACGGCTCTTGGACTGGCGAGTAATTTTCAGTGTTTGACAGTAGAGAAAGCGGCTCAGCGACGCTTTGGCGGCATTGATGGGTCTAGTGCTATGGCGATAGTTGATCCACCGCGTACCGGGCTGGATATTAAAGTAGCCAAAGCTTTAGTGCGATTAGGGACACCGCGTATCTGTTATGTATCTTGTGACCCGGCTACACTCTGCCGGGATTTACAGGTGCTTTTAGCCGGTGGTTACCGGGTAAGTAAGTTGCGTTTATTTGATATGTTTCCGCGTACAGCTCACTTTGAAACAGCGGTTGAGCTGACACGGAGTTAGTTTTCTGGTTTGCGGCATGCGTATTTTGCTCGATGCTCGTACAGCCACACCCCATTTTCCGGGGATTGGGCGTTATGTGCGGTGCCTGACAGAAGCACTGCGGCAGGAGCTTGAGGAGAGTGATGCCCTGACGTTGCTGGTGTCGGGGGGGCATCGCTTGAGTTGTGGGGATGGAGTAGAGCTGCTGCAGTTGAACCGCAGGGTAGGGCTGCTGGGTGGAGTTTCCGGCGGGGGAGATCTGGTACGTCAGGTGGAGAGAAGCAAGCCTGATGTGGTGCATTTACCGTTTCCGCTGGTGACGTTGAAGTCGCATGTACCGGTGGTGGTGACATTACACGATTTTATTCCGTTACACCGTCCGTGTGGCGAGGCATGGCGTGCTAAATTGGCGTGGCATCTGATAGGCAGGCCGACATTGCGGCGGGCTGACCGCTTAATAGTGGTGTCGCAGGCGGTTGCCGACGAGTGTCGCCAACGTTTGGGGGAGCAAACAGGTGCTAAAATCGAGGTAATTCATCATGGGGTAGAGCCGCATTATAGTATTGCGGCGGCCGCCGCGGGTGAGGGGTTATGCAGACGAAAAGGTCTGCCGGATAGTTATTTACTCTACCTTGGCAGCGACCGTCCTCATAAAAATCTCGATGTGCTTTTAAGGATGGTGGCGGTTGATAAGGAGGCGCAGTTAGTGCCATTGGTGGTGGCGGGCTTGCAGTCGGACACGCCGCATCTGCGGCGTAAGGTGGCAGAGATGGGGTTGGCGGGGCGGGTGGTAATTGCGGGAGAGGTGGCAGAGTCCGACCTGCCGGCGCTCTATGCCGGGGCACGGGCTTTCCTGTTTCCCAGTTTTGATGAAGGCTTTGGTTTGCCACTGCTGGAGGCGATGGCTTGCGGTACGCCGGTCATTTGTTCGACAATAGCACCCTTCCGCGAAACTGGTGGTGGGGCGGCTCTGTTTGTTGACCCAGCAAACCATATAGAGTGGTATAGGGCGTGCAGGCAGGTAGTGACTTCACAAGAGCGGTACAACGATTTGCGTGAGCGTTGCCTGAAGCAGGCCGAGCAATTTACGTGGAGAAAAACGGCAGCAGCAACAGTGGCTGTTTATCGTAAATGTATGGAGGAAAAACAATGAAAATAGACAAACGTTATCTCGACACCAGCCTCTCTTTCAGTGAGCGTGCTGCCATTCTGGTGAGCAATATGACCTTGCGGGAGAAGATTGCTCAGATGCTCCATTCAGCACCGCCGATTCCACGGCTCGGTATTGGGGCTTATACGTGGTGGAATGAGTGTTTGCATGGGGTAGGACGCTCGGGTTTGGCGACGGTTTTTCCGCAGTCTATCGGACGGGCGGCAACATTTGATGAGAAGCTGGAGAAGCGGCTGGCAACGGCTATTTCCGACGAAGCTCGTGCCAAGTACAATCTTTACCGTGCCAAGGGGTACAGCGGGATGTATAGCGGACTAACTTTCTGGTCGCCTAATATCAATATCTTTCGTGATCCGCGTTGGGGGCGTGGTCAGGAGACCTTTGGTGAAGACCCTTACCTGACGGCGCGGATGGGGGTAGCTTTTGTCAAGGGGTTGCAGGGGGATGATAAGCGTTATCTCAAGGCCGCAGCCTGTGCTAAGCACTATGCAGTACACAGTGGACCGGAGGGGGAGCGTCATACGTTTGACAGTGTTGTCAACGGGCGCGATTTGCGTGAGACATATCTGCCGGCATTTGAAGCTCTGGTGCGTGAAGGTGGTGTAGAGGCGATAATGACTGCTTACAATCGGGTAAACGGTGAGCCGTGCAGTGCCAGTGAACTGCTGCTGGATAAAATATTGCGGCAGGAGTGGGGCTTTAAAGGGCATGTGGTGAGCGATTGCGGGGCAGTTGAGGATATTCATGAACACCACAAGCTGGCGGAGACAACTGCAGAGGCGGCAGCTATGGCTGTCAAGGCGGGGTGTGATCTATGTTGTGGTGAGATATATAAAAACTTGCTGGCGGCAGTGAAGCAGGGCTTGATCGACGAAGCTACTATTACCACCAGTGTAGAACGACTCTTTACGACGCGTATGAAACTGGGGATGTTTGATCCAGAGGGTGATGTGCCGTGGTCGGGTCTTGGTGCTGCAGCTATAGGGAGTGCCGCTCACAGAGCTTTGGCACTGGAGTGTGCGGAGAAGTCGGTAGTGCTGCTGAAAAATAACGGCATACTGCCACTAAGTCATGAGCGGGTAAAATCGATAGGCGTGTGTGGGCCACTGGCGCAGGATGTGAGTGTGCTGATGGGTAACTACAACGGTTTTCCGGCCGAGGCGACAACCTATTTGTCGGGTATTGTCAAAGTTGGTGGAGAGGGGATGCATGTACTCTTCATGAAGGGGTGTGAGACGATTGGTGGCGGTCCGGTGACAGAGGGTGGACTGGCCTGGTGTTTCGGTGCGTGTGATGTGATAATAGCCTGTGTGGGCAATACAGCCGAACTGGAGGGGGAGGAGGGTGATGCTTACAACGCCGATGCCGGCGGTGACAGGCGTCGGATCGGATTGCCGGGAAATCAGCAAGAGCTGCTGGAGGCGGTGTGTCGGCAGGGTAAACCGGTGATCGCGGTGGTATCCGGTGGCAGTGCCATAGATTTGAGCTGGGCACATGAAAATTGCGCGGCGGTATTGATGGCATGGTATCCAGGTGAGGCTGGCGGTGAGGCTGTGGCACGGATACTTTTTGGCGAGACTTCTCCGTCGGGGCGGTTACCGGTGACGTTCCCACGCTCGGTCGACGACCTGCCGCATTTTCACGACTACTCGATGAAAAACCGCACTTACCGCTATGCAGAAAAAGAGCCTTTGTACCACTTTGGTTACGGTTTGAGTTACACTAAGTTTGCCTACAGCAATTTGAAACTGAGCAGCAAAACTGTTTGGGCGGGTGATGGGGTGGAACTGACGGTTGATGTAAAAAACAGCGGCAAGGTGGCGGGTGAAGAGGTGGTGCAGCTCTATGTGAGTGCGCCGCGTATTGCCGGTTTAGTGCAGCCGCGCCATCAGTTAGCTGCTTTCACCAGAGTAAAGCTCCGTTCTGGTGCGAGCAAAACGGTGAAGTTCAAACTCGACCCATGGCAACTGGCATCGTACACAGAGGAGGGTTTGCAGGTGATTGAGCCCGGTGTTTACCGTGTTGCGGTGGGGGGAGGAGAGCCTGATACTCCCGGCATTGTTGTCCGTGAGGCGGAACTGACGGTGCGTTAATTCGGCAAAGCCGAAAGGGGCGTTTCGCCTGTGGTTTAAGTGTGCATTGCCTACGCTACATAGGGACTTACATGTACAGCGTGGTTTTTTGGGGCGTGCAATTTTTGGCAAGCCGATGTCACGTACCATCCAGCCGGGTTCCGTCATCTCTTCCAGCTTTATTTGGTAGCTTTAATTTTATCCCAGGCGCGGGTGTAGAGGGGGAGGGCTTCGCCGACTTCTTGTATCACCTGGCCGTGAGTGTCGAGCTCAGCGGGGCTAATAAAGATGACGGGTGAGTTGCGCAGTTCTTCATCGAGCAGGGGATAGGCGGTTTTAACTGGCATCAGACTGCAGATATAGGCGATGTTAGCAGCGGCGCTGTTGGCCTGATACATGAAGTCGATAAAGGCGTGGGCAAGGAGTGGGTTAGGGGCGGCGACAGGGATGACGAATTCGTCGAAGGTGAAGGAGAAGCCTTCTTGTGGTAGGACAAAGTCGATATCAGGGCAATCTTCCTGGACTTGCAGGACGTCACAGTTATAGCCATGGGTAAGGATAAACTCGCCTGAAGCCAGACCGGTTTTGTACTGTTCGTTTTCAAATTTAGCGATGTTACGTTTCCACTCGATAACTGTGGCGGCGGCAGTTTCGATCTCGGCGGGATCGGTGCTGTTGATGTCGTAGCCGTTGGCTTTCAGGGCGGCACCGATGGTTTCACGCATATCGGCCAGGAGGGTACATTTGCCGCGCAGGGCACTGTTGGTAAAGACACTCCACGAGGCGTCGATGGGGTCGAGCTTGTCGGTACGATAGGCGATGCCGGTAAAGGTCATGGCGTAAGGGATGGCGTACTCGAGGGTGGGGTCACTGGCGAAGCGGATGTAGTCGCTGTCGACATTCTGGTTTACATTGGGGAGTAATGATTGGTCGAAGGGCTGTATCATCTGCTGACTACGCAGGAGAGCGATCTGGTAAGAGCTAGGGAGGACGAGGTCGTACTCGGCACCACCGGCTTTAAGCTTGGCATACATGGCTTCGTTAGAGTCGAAAGTATCGATACTGACTCGGCAACTGTTTGCGGCTTCAAAGGCGGCGACGAGGTCGGGATCGACATAATCGGCCCAGGTGTAGATATGGAGCACAGGTTTGCGCGGGCCGCAGCCGGCAGCGATGATGAGGATGGCGAGAGAGAGCAGTTTGACCAGTTTCATTTGTTTGTTCCTCCTATGGTTGTTGAGATGAAGGGGTGAGAACGACTCACCCGTTTTATCTGCAGTAAGCGGCTGGCAATGACAGCCAAAAAGGTGACGGCCAGCAACAGTGTTGAGAGGGCGTTGATTACCGGCATTTGCCGGCTGTGTTTGATCATGCTGTAAACGCGGAGCGGGAGAGTGGTGGAGCCGGGGCCGCTGACAAAGAAAGTGATGACAAAATCGTCGACTGAGAGGGTAAAGGCGAGGAGACCGCCGGCGATAATACCGGGCATCAGCAGGGGGAGCTGTATTTTGATAAAGGCCTGAAAGGCGGTAGCACCAAGGTCACGGCCGGCTTCTATGAGTGAGGTGTCGAAATCCTGCAGGCGCGCCAGAACGGTCATAGCGACAAAGCTGACACAAAAGGTTATGTGGGCGAGGAGGATGGTGTGTCGGCCACAGTCTATTTTAAGCGCAGTAAAGAGGAGGAGGAGGCTCATACCCATGAGGATTTCCGGGACGACTAATGGCGTGTAGATCAGGGCATTGTGAAGAGTCTGGAGTCGGGTTTGCCAGCGGTTTAGTGCCAGAGCAGCGGTAGTGCCGATGATGCACGAACCGATAGTGGCAAAGGTGGCGATGATCAGGCTATTTACCAGTGCCTGCCAGATGGTGCGATCCTGCATTAGGGTGGAGTACCACTTGAGGGTAAAGCCGTCCCAGGTGCCGCTGAAGCGCGAGGCGTTAAAGGAGTTAAGCGAGAGAACGACAATCGGCAGGTAGAGGAATACCAGCACGATAATTAGAATAACGATTGGTAAGAGGGAGCGTTTCATGACTTTTTGCGGTCGCTGCCGACGCCTCCTCTCTCATTGGGGCGTTTGCGCATGGCCAAAGCGAGCAGAGCCAGCGGGATGAGGACACCAGCGGCTAGCAGTGCTGAGAGGGCACTGGCATGGGGAAGGTTACGGTCGAAAAAGGTTCGCTGAGCAATTTTATTACCCAGCAGTTCACTAGTGGGGCCACCGACGAGGTCAGGGATGACATACGAGCCGAGTGCCGGGATAAAAACCATCAAGGCGGCTGAGATAAGGCCGCGCCGGATGCCGGGGATAAAGACAGAGATAAAGGCGCGCATACTGCGAGCACCGAGATCGCGGGCCGCTTCGAGGAGAGAGAAATCAAATTTCTCGGCTGCGGCGTAGATGGGGAGGATGGCAAAGGGGAGAAAGGAGTAAACGCTCACCAGCAGCACCGCACCGGAGTTGTAGAGGAGGAGGGTGTCGGGGGTGATGATGCCGATAGAGACTAGTATCTGCTTAAGGGGACCGTTGGGGTGGAGCAGTTGGCGCCAGGCAAAAACACGGATCAGAAAATTAGTCCAGAAGGGGAGTATGATAAGGGTGGTGAGGATGGCACGCCAGCGGACAGGGGCGCGAGCCATGGCGTAAGCACAGGGGAGGGCGAGGAGGATACAGATAACTGTGGCAGCCAGGCTGATCCAGATGGTGCGCCAGATAATTGAGGGGTAGTTGGGGTTTGAGAGGTGTGACCACGTTTGCAGGGTCCAACCGGCTCCGATACCGCCGAGGGTGTCGGCGGGACGGAAAGAGAGAGCGAATACCAGTAGCGTGGGTACGGCAAAGAATGCGACCATCCAGAAGAGCGATGGCAGCGAGACGATCCACTCATGGAGCCGCTTATGGTTCATTACCGGTACCTCTGAAAATTTCGACATCTTCTTCGTACTGCGCCGGAGGATCGATCAGAGCGGCATCAGTGGCGTGGAATTGCTCGAGCATAAAGGCGTCGTCGGCGTGCCACCAGAGAGCCACGGAGTCGCCCCAAGTTATCTCTTCCTGGTCGAGTTGAAAACGCATATGAGGCATATTGGTGACAATACGGTGGGCTCCGACCTTAACCCAGTATTTGGTATGGCTCCCCTGATAAACGATATCTTCAACAACGCCACTGAATAAATTTATCTTATCAGCGAGGTCGTCTTTAAACTCCGGGGGAGTTTTGGCGATGTGTATTTTCTCGGGGCGGACGCTGAGGTGGACCATACTGCCGGCGCGGATGGCTTTATCGTTATAGCTTTTGACAGAGCTGGTGAGGCCGACAATAGCGAGGTTACAGTAGTCGTGGCTGATAGAGGTGACATGCCCCTGCAGGAAGTTGGTATCGCCGATAAAGGCCGCAACGAATGAAGAGCGCGGGGCTTCATAGATTTTGGCGGGAGGGTCGATCTGCTCGATACGGCCGTTATTCATAACGGCGATGCGGTCGCTTAATGACATCGCTTCGCCCTGGTCGTGAGTAACATAGAGAAAAGTGATGCCGACTTTATCGTGAATGAGGTCGAGCTCAAGCAACATGTGCTGACGCAACTTGAGGTCGAGTGCAGCGAGGGGTTCATCAAGCAGTAGCACTTGCGGCTGATCGACCAAAGCGCGAGCGATCGCCACGCGCTGTTTCTGGCCACCGGAGATTTGCGAGGGATATTTATAGTCGTGATCACCGAGGCGGATAAGTTCGAGGATACCCTTAACACGGCGGGCGATCTCCTGCTTGGGATAACGTGCGACTCGCAGCGGGAAGGCGATATTATCCCAGACAGTCATGTGCGGGAAAAGCGCGTAGTTTTGAAAAATAGTGTGGACGCGACGTAGATTGGGCGGGAGATTAGTGATATCCTGACCATCAAGGATAACACGCCCGGAGTCGGGCGTTTCCAGACCGGCCAACATCCGCAGCAGAGTTGTTTTACCGCAACCGCTCGGCCCCAGCAACGAGAAAACTTCGCCCTTTTCAATGTCGAGCGAGACATTGTCAACGGCGGTCAAGGTTTCAAATCGTTTGGTAACGTTTTTAAAAGAGACAAAAGCACTCATTTTATTTTACAAACTAATCAAAGCCACAACAGGCTGTAGCGAGAGAGAGATTAGATTATTATGGTGTTTCAGTCTAGTGATATATTTAGCGGTTGTAGGAACAGCGGGCGGACCAGAGAGTGACAGCCAGTGCGCTGACAACATTGAGTGAGTTTTTATAGCCATAAGTGGGGATACGGGCTACGGCTCGGCACGAGGTGATGGTTTGTGGATCGAGGCCAAAACGTTCATTGCCAAAAAGGATGGCACAGGGGAAATGCCAGGGGATTTCGTCGATAGCTGGGGCATCGGCTACGGTTTCAATGGCAACAGTGAAGACATTACTCCGGTGTAGTTTATCGACGGCATCGGCGACACGGTCAAAGGTTTGCCAAGGGATGTGGCGATGGCTGTCCATGGCGGCTGCGGCGACCTGGGGGTGTTCGGGGGTGGCACTGTAGCCACAGAGCCAGATATCGCTGGCACCAAAACAGTCGGCAGTGCGGAAAAAGCCACCAGTATTAAAGGCGGAGCGGATATTATCGGCAACAACGGTGACAGGGAAGGTGCTTGGGGTAGCGGCTGGGGTGTCGCTGCTGAGGATGGTGGTATCGGTGACCCGCTCGCGTCCGGCTGCCCGTTCCAGTGGCACCAGAAGCGACCATAGCTGACGGCGCTCCATCTGCGGTTCGAGCAGTCGGGCGAGGCGCGCCAACTGTGGCAAGTGATCCTGTTTTTCAAGCCATTGGCGGCAGGCGATGATCAGCCGCTCGCGTTGAGGCGGGTTGTCCCAGGCTTGCTCAATTTCTTGAGCCTGCATGGCGGCAAGTTGCCAAAGACGTGTTTCAGGCGATGCAGGGCGGTTGATCATGGTGGGGCTCAGGCGACAGTGTCGCCGGGGCTGGCACCGCTATCGGGGGAGATGACAAAGAGGTCGCCATCCCGGCTGGCAGCGGCGAGAGCCATCCCCTCTGAGAGTCCAAAGCGCATTTTGCGTGGTGCCAGATTAGCGACTACTACGATTGAACGACCGACCAGCGACTCCGGGGCATAAGCCTTGCGGATGCCGGCGAAGATCTGGCGCGGTTGGCCTGTGCCGAGGTCGATAGAGAGGCGCAGCAGTTTATCGGCACCTTCGACGAGTTCGGCAGAGATTACCTTGGCAACACGGAGATCGACCTTAGAGAAAGTGTCGATGTCAATCGTCTCTTTCACTGGAGCCGGCGGTTTTGCCGGTGGTGGAGCAGTAGGAGCAGAGGGGGCGGTACCGCTCTTACTCGCTTCGACCACCCTCTCCACCTGAGCGCGTTCCACTCGCTTGGCTAGATAGCTGTAGGGTGCTACCGGGCGGCTTTCAAACGTGGTGTTGAGGTCGTCCCATGTGTAGGGGGCATCGCCAAATAGCTCTTCGACTCTGGCTGCATAGAGAGGCAAGACCGGTTTGAGGTAGATCGCCATAATACGGAAGAGATTAAGGGTAGATGTTAAGACTGCACGGGTAGCCTCGGGGTCGGTCTTGACCAGCTTCCAGGGAGCCTGAGTGTCAAAATACTGATTAGCCTGATCGGCGATGTCTCGGATTTCGACCATAACGCGAGAGAAGTCACGCTGTTCGTAAGCCTCGGCGATAGCATTGGCACGGCTACGCGCCAGATTGATCAGCTCCGCACCGCTGGGGTCGGGCGTGCTGGCGCGGCCATCCAGATTCTTATGGAGCATCTGGGCGCCGCGCGAAGCCAGGTTGGTTATTTTACCGACGAGATCAGAGTTAACACGACCGATGAAGTCATCGAGATTGAGGTCGACATCGTCTGTCGTACCATTCAGCTTACAGGCATAATAGAAGCGGAGATACTGCGCCTCCACATGGTCGAGAAAAGTGCGGGCACTGATAAAAGTCCCCTTTGACTTACTCATCTTCTCGCCGTTGACTGTCAGGAAACCGTGTACAAAGACCTGATCAGGTCCTTTAAAGCCGCTGCAATGGAGCATGGCTGGCCAGAAAAGACAATGGAAACGGACAATATCCTTACCGATAAAGTGGTAGAGCTCAGCCTTGGGGTTATTCCACCAGTTGGCAAAATCTTCACTGTTGGCTTTACACCAGTTTTCAAGCGAGGCCATATAGCCGATTGGGGCATCGACCCATACATAGAAAAATTTACCGGGGTGGCCGGGGATTTCAAAACCGAAATAGGGGGCATCGCGGGAGATATCCCAACTGCGCAGCGGTTCACCAAACCACTCAAGCAACTTATTGGCGACATCACGGGCGGTATGGCCGGGGATCCACTGTTGCAGATAGTTTCGGTAGTGGTCGAGGTCAAAGAATAGGTGTTCACTACTGCGGGTGACGGGCTGACGGCCACAGATGGCACAGGTGGGGTCTTTCAGCTCTTCAGCGGGGTAGGTGGCACTACAGGAGTCGCAGGAGTCGCCATACTGGCCGGCAGCACCACATGAGGGGCAGCCACCACGGACAAAACGGTCGGGTAGAAACATCTTGTCGTGTTCACAATAGAGCTGCGGGATCATCTTAGATGAGATATGCCCGCCATCCTCCATTTTTTTGAAAATATAGTTACAGAATTCGCGATTCTCCTGACAGTTGGTAGAACCATAATGGGAGAATTCGACCTCAAAATCGGTGAAATCGCGGAGATGCTCGGCATGGCTGCGTGCGATCAGCTCTTCGGGGGTGATTCCTTCATTATGGGCACGGATCATAATCGGGGTGCCATGTGTATCATCGGCACAGATATAGAGACACTCATGACCGCACATCTTCTGGAAGCGAACCCAGAAATCGGTTTGCAGGTACTCCACCAGATGGCCGATATGGATATCGCCATTGGCATATGGCAGGGCTGATGTGACAACAATGCGTCGTTTTTCGCTCATATAACTCTTTCAGAAAATATACTGACACCTAGGTAACTCCATAATTAGAGCAGTTACCTGAAAAAATGGAAAGGAATGTCGTTTATCATAGTCACTTAAAGTAGCAGTGACAAGCGGAAACTAGCAATTCGCTACAAAGTGTTACTAAAGAGCTCATGCTCGTGGGGAAGCCACGAAAGGGACGGAATGAAGCGGAAGGCACGGGCTAATGCTGCCGGTAGAAAACAACAGAATACACTGAATAAGGAACTCATGCCGCGGAGGAGTGGTGAAATAAGTATTAAGAGCAAGGAGCTCATGCTCGGCATGGGCAATGTGTGTGATGTGCCAGTGTGGAACCGTAGGGTGAGCGAGTGCTGTGCCGGAGGCTTTTCCCTATTACTTTCACATAGTGCCAATAATGGCGCACGCAGTAATAAGAGCTGCCTATCCTACATAGGGCGAGGTGATTGCGGGGAACCGATTTAAGTGACTAGTTTAAGAGAGCGATATGAACGCTGAGTAGTAGATTAGGCGCAGGTGAAGCTGGATATAGAATAGCACTTATGATGTCGGTGTTGTAATTAAAACTTGGATGTGAGCTAAATGGATAAAGGAAGGCACAGTGTAATTTCTTCGAACAGCGGCTACTCTTTCATTGTATATAGCCAGAACCTTTCCTCCAATATCATTAGTAGCTAACCCGTTAGCTACTGTCAAAAAAACAAGAAATTCAAGCAGCTATCTTCATAAGTTGTTGCGTTGAAGCAGCTAAGGCAGCATTGAGAGTCATCGTCAACTCTCTTCCTTTTAAAATCAGCTTTCCAAACGCATAGCGTTTTTATTAAAACTGCGCGAGTCCATGAAAGTGCCAGATATATTAAGGGAATAAGATTTCTATGCTATACGACATTTGGTTACGGCTGTAAGCAGTTTTAGGGTCAACCTCTTTGCCGAGACCTAAAGCAAATGAAGAAGGAAGCTTATTCAATATTCATAGCTGAACATTACCACAACTATAATGACGGCTCAAGGGTGAACTGGGTTAAGAGGTTAGTTCTGGTCAGGGGAGGTGGGTGCCTATTTTGCGGAGGTGACTGCGCAGTGTTGTCATGGAGATAGCTCGTGGCGTGGTGTTGGTGTCGGCGGCAATGGCGGCGGCCATACCGGCGGCCTGGCCGGTGATGTAGCAGCCGGGCATGACACGTACTGATGATTGCATGGCGCGATCGGTGCTGATGCAACGACCCGCAACGAGGACATTGTCGAGTCCACGGGGTAGGAGTGTGCCGTAAGGGATGCCGTAGCTTTCACCTTTCCCCATACACATGGTAGAGATCTCTTTGACAAAGCGCTGATATTCGACTTCGTCGTTAGGACGTGTGACGTGGATATCAACGGGGTAGTTGAAACGGCCTATTTCATCGGGGAAAGAGGCACGGGTTTTAAAGGCATCGACTTTGAGGATGGTGTCGCATATGATGCGACGAGTTTCACGGATGCCAAGGATTGCACCGGTGCCGACGAGATCCATATCGCTGTAGCCGCTGCCGAGATATTCACGGTAGTAGCGGGTGTATTCGAGCATGGAGCGGCGTCCCCATAGGACTGCTTCGGTAAGTGAACGTTCGTCGGTGCCGTCGACTCCAAAGGTGTGGCCGATATTGCCGCCGCCGATATTTTTGCGGATATACCACATACCGGGGAGGTGTTTGTCGCAATAACTGAAGATACCATCTTTGAAGGCCTCTTCGACTTTAGTATTTGCTGGGACACCACTGAGATCGCGGCCAACAGCGGCGAAATCGATATTAGTCCACAATGAGCAGAGGGTGCCGGGCATCATGTTGCCATCGCTGTCGCCTTTTTCGTACTGAGCACCAGCCCAGGTGCAGAGGTCGCCGTCGCCGGTGGTGTCGACGTAGACTTTAGCACGGACGGCAAAGATGCCGCTTTTACCCGCTAACACAACGCGGGTGATGTGGCCGGCCTCATGCTCAACAGCTATCAGTCGGGTTCCAAAAGAGAAGTTGGCACCTGATTCGGTCATAAGGTCGTCGTAGACTCGTTTCAAGACTTCAGCCTCAATGGAGAAGCCGCCGGTTTTATCGTAATCTTTACCAGGATCGCCGGCTCCATTCGCGGCGATGAGGCGGTCGAGCAGTCGTTCGCCAAAGCCGGCAGCGAGGAAGTTGATGCCATCGCCAAAGCGCATGAAGGCCGGAACCATACCGGCAGTGCCGGCTCCCCCGAAGCAGAAGAGGTCTTCAGCGAGAAACACAGATGCACCGGTTTCAGCGGCCACAACGGCAGCGGCGCAGCCGGCAGGGCCGCCACCGGCGATAAAGATATCGACATCGTGACGAACTGGGATATTGCGTTGGAAGGTAATGGTCTGATTCATTGGTTTTCTCCTGATTTACGGTGACGAGAGACTAGAGCCGCATGTCTTCAATACCGGCACTGTTTTCGCGGCAGCGGTCGAGGGTCTCCATAACAGCGACAGTCTCTTCCGGGGGTATAATGGGGGAGGTATCGGTACGGACTGCACGGGCAAAATCGCTGAAGATATTGATGCCCAGAGAGTTGTCGAGGGGGATTACCTCTTCAGTAAATTCAATGGGGTCGTAGGGGTAGAGGCGTCCTTCGCTGGCGAGGCTCTCGTTGAGTTGTTTATCGGGGAGCTGTGAGGGGTCGAAATAGCGAAGTTCAAACTGACCGTTGCCGATATTGCCTTTAAAATTGATAGTGCCGCAAGTGCCCCAGACAGTGACTTTATAAGGGCTGAGAGCCGAGGCCATACTGATATCGACCTGGCCGATGACCCCAGCGGTATTTTCGATGACGATCTTGACGACGTCGTCTGCGTCTCCGAGTGTGGCGACACATTGGAGGTCACAGAATAGGCGCTTGATATCTGTCCCCAGCAGACCCAGTATCTGGTCGACCGAATGGGCTCCATAATTGACGAGCATACCGCCGCCAAACTTCTGCAGGCTTTGCCAGTCGTTACGGCGGGCAAAATTAAAGGTCCCGATTTGCGCCCAATAGACCTTACCGATTTTACCGGAGTCGATAAGCTGTAATAGGTGGCGATAATAGCTGGCGAGGCGGTGGGGTTGATAGACAGTGAGTTTACAATTGGCGGCATGTGCGGCAGCGGTAATTTCGGTGGCTTCGCGGCTATTGAGAGCCATTGGTTTCTCGAGGATAACGTGGAGACCTTTAGCAAAAGCCTGAAGTGACATATTGTGGTGGAGGTGGGTAGGGGTGGCGATAACGACAGCCGAGATATCCGGGTTGCAGATCATCTCGGAGTAGTCGGCATAGCTGCGGCAGCCGAGTTCAGTTTCGGCCTGAGCACGACGTTCAGCCTGCGGGTCGGCGACGGCCACGAGCTTGAAGTCGGGGTGATCTTTGAGAGATTTAGCGTGAAAATCCCAGCCGATGCGACCGAGTCCGGCGATACCGATACCGATTTTTTGTGAGTCGTTCATGAGGTTTATCCTTCTATTCTGTTTGTGGTGTTTAACTTGTTATTTGTTTCGAGGGTGGCGATAGCCGCCAGAGCCTCTGAGAGATCCTGTACGGTGCTATGGGCACCGGCCTGAGAGAGGGTGGCGTGGTTAAGCGAGCTGCGTACACCGACGGCATACATACCGGCGGCACGGGCAGCCTCGATGCCGGAGACGGCATCTTCAAAGACGACACACTCTGCCGGTAGCACACCTAATTGTCTGGCGGCCAGCAGAAAAATATCGGGAGCCGGTTTTTTGAGTTCCACCATGGTGCCATCGATAACAGCATGAAAGTGGCTCAGTGGGATGCCTATCTGCTTCAGGTTACCCTCTACTTTAATACGATCGGCGCTACTGGCAACAGCGAGGCGTAGATTACGGGCACGACAGGCGGCGATAAAATCGGCAGTACCATGGAGAGGGGTGAGTCGACCCTTGATAATTTCAAGATAGCGGTCATAAGTGAATTTTTTATCTGACTTAATATTTATGGCAACATTATATAACTCAGCCACACCACTGAGAAAACGATCTTCTCCCATACCGGTGAAGGGGTGGAAGTCTGTTGGTTGCACAGTAACGCCATGACGCATGCGGAACATATCTACAGAAGCTTCACAGATGAATGGTTCGGAGTCGCAGAGGACTCCATCCATATCAAAAATAACGGCATTAATCATTGAGTTTCCTGCTAATTGCCTGATTGCATTGTGTAATGGGGGAGAGTTTACTACTTTCAGGCGGTAAAAACAAGAGCGAGGTGGGGCTGTGTGCTGAGGCGCACATTTGGAAGAGAAATCATACAGAGGCACGGAGCTTATGCTGCCGATAGGAAAACTACGGGATACACTGAACACATGGAAGCTCTGGCTCGTGGTAGGGGATGATCTATCGGAGGCACAGAGGCTCATGCTGCCGGGAAGGGAATTAACCACGGAATATAAGGAAAAGGGGAAGAGAAGGGAGAAGGGTAAAGAGTGAAAAAATGCCTTAATGAAAGGAATGCCTTAATTCCTTAATGGTTGAATGCGAATAGGTGGCGGTAGGGCGTGTTTCTCCGAAACCGCCGCATTCCGGTGCGGTTATGCCGCAACGTAACAAGGTGTAATGCGAATAGATGGCAATAGGGCGAACCATGAACTTTGTCGTGAGCTTTGTCGAACGCAGCGTTTAAGTGATTCGTTTAAGGGTGGCGACTAAGTTTGCGGAGTGAGCGTCGCCGGGGAGAGGCAGAAATGTCTATCGTACAGTGGGCGAGGGGGCGTGTTCCAGCTCACCAGCGGTTTGACATTTAGTTTGTTTTTTGTCACATTATTGGTGTTGGGGTAATAAGATTTATTGTTCAGGTGATAATTTATGGCTTGGTTATAGCTATTTTATGGGGGTTATCATGAGAAACACGAGAGTTGGTTGGGTATGTGGTTGGTTGACAGTTGCGGTGCTGATAGCCGAAATAGCATTGGGGTCGTCGTTCGGCGGCTGGCTATACAAGAGCAAACTGACCTTCAGCGGCTATGAGGGTACGGAAACCCTGAAAAACTTCCCGGCGCTGGTGGTTTTAAGTGGCGACAATATTGCCGGCTTTGATTATGCCGACTGTCTGGAGGGCGGTGCCGATATCCGTTTCACCGACTCCGAAGACAATGAGATTCCCTACGAGATTGAGAGTTGGAACAGCGATGGTGAATCGTTTCTCTGGGTGAGAGTGCCTGAGCTGGCCATAGCAGAGGATTGTATCTATCTATATTGGGGTAGCACCGGGGCAGAAGCTCCCACATATAGTGGCGAGGAGGGTGTCTGGGCTGGTGGCTATGAGGCGGTGTGGCACATGAATGAGAGCGACCCGCTGGATGCGACGGGGAATAATAATGATGGAACCGGAAAGGGCGGTGTTCCTGTTGTTACTGCTGGTGTTGTTGGAAAAGCTCTGGGATTTAATAGCACCAGCCAAGATTATGTTGATTGTGGCAACGGCTTGCGTATGCAAAAAAACGATGCCACTCTTAGTATTTGGTATAAAACCGCAAATTCGGCCGCCTCTTCAGTGATGGGCTTTCTGGGGAAATCAAGGGCTACAAGTGAGCAGCGCTACTCTATGTTCATTGAAAATGGGATACTTTACGCAATGTTTCATGGCAGCTCTTCGCTATTAGCCAAGACTGCTTGGAGTACTGCTTATTATGATAATAGATGGCATCAGTTGGTCGCTTCTTATAAACGAGATGGCAATCTCGAGCTTTATATTGATGGAGAATCTAAGGGCACGATTTCCATTAGCGCGCAAGCCAACTATGACATGAACAGTTCAACTCTTTTTTTATCGGTGCCTACGGAAACTCTGCAGGAACGGCGCCTAATGCCGGCTTCTATTATAACGGCCTAATGGATGAGGGACGGTTTATGAATGTGGCGGTCTCAGCCGATTGGGTTTGGGCTGAATATCAAAATATTGCCGCAAATGATCTCTTTATCACTTATGGAGTTGCAGAGATGCAACTGATGAGTGTTGTCGGGTCAGGTGGCATATATATCGGCAACAACTCAACCGCAACTGCCGTAAATGGAACTGACTTCGGTCTGGCATTGACAAACTCCGCCTTTGTTGATCGTATCTTCGCGATCACTAACTCCGGTGATGCAGCCTTTACGCTGACAGATACCCCGCCGCTCTCATTGGTTGGTGGCGATGGTGCCTTTGTAATAGTAGCGCAGCCCGACAAAACAGCTTTCTACCCCGGCGAAAGCAGCCCCTTTACGCTACGCTTTAAACCGCTTGAATTTGGTCAGCATAGCGCCGCTGTAAAAATTGCGACTGATATAGATGAGTTGCCACTTTTCGCTTTTGAAGTTGCAGGCTGTGGTGATTCGGGTGCCGCCATGGTGCTTTTGGGTACAAACGGGGTGGAGATCGTGGCGGGAAGTGGAGCGGAGATCAGTAATGGCACTGATTTTGGTGAGTGGCGCATCGATGCCATGAGTGGTGTGGCACATAGTTTTACCATCACCAATACCGGCACTCATGCTCTCTCGGTCGACGATATCTACTTCAGCGGCAGTGAGGGGTTCAAGTTGTTCGAACCTTTTGCCGCTACTAGCGTTGCTCCGGGTGGCGCGATGACGTTCGGCGTGCTCTTTGAGAGCGGAATTGCGGTAGAGCATGTGGCTGATATGGTTGTAGTCAACAATAGTCCGGGAACACCGCACCGCTTTGAGGTGAGAGGAAGAGCCACAACACCGTTGCTCTCTTTTGAGACCCAGAGCTATGTTGACCTCGGTACAGCAGGCAAGTTTAATTTTGAAAATAACAAGCCACTGACGGTTGAGGGATGGGTGCACTACGATGATATCACTGGTACGCAGATGATCTACAGCAAGAACAACGGCAGGAAATCGACTTACAGCCATATGTTCGGCATGCGCAATGAGGGCACCACTCTTGCTGCCTATACAGGAGAAGGAGGTACGCCTAAAACTACCTGGCGTGATATAGAGATTACTCCGCCACTGGTAACGGGGCGTTGGTATCATCTTGCTTTCAGCTTTGACGGCACCAATCTATACGGTTATGTTAATGGAGTTTTACAAGGTTCGCAGCCCTTCAGCTACAATTGCTATACAGCGCACAACGCTAAAATCGGCGGTTACAGTGACTCAGTAGGGACAAAGGGATTGATCTACGATATGCGCCTTTGGGACTATGCGCGCAGCAGAAGTGAGATTGCAGCACAGGCACTACTGCCACCCAAT
>JAAYNR010000102.1 GCA_012520735.1 Lentisphaerota bacterium
TCCAGGCCATAAACCTCACTGCCGAGCCAATAGCCGTATTTCTCAAAGTAGTAATCCTGCAGAAAGCAGATAGCTTTATGCTGGTTAGTTTTGGTATCGAACTGGACAAGTGGTGAAGGGTAGCCTTTGGGCTGGTAGTAGAGATAACGGCCATCGGGGCTGAGGGCTATTTGCAGGACATCACGGCCTCTATCCCAGGTGACCCCGACAGCTTCGAGGATCGGGCCAGTGGGGGAGTCGGGTTTAAAACGGAGGAGGGCACCGCTCATCGTGGCCCAGTAATAGTAGCCGTTGGCGGCAGGGCGAGTGGTATGGCCGCGAAGATTACCGGGCTTGGCAGTGACAGGGTTAGTGGGAACAGTGATGTCGTAGCGGTTAAAAGAGAGGGTGGAGGGGTTGAAACTGAGAAGGTGAAAGGGGGTTTCGCTTACATCACTGCTCCAGAATTTACCGCTGGGCTGGTCGAGCAGCATGGCGCGTTGCCACCATATCCAGCCGTGAGGGAGGTAACCGGCAAAGAGGGTTTGGCCGGTGTTGTAGTCCCAACAGAGGAGTGTTTTGCTATCGCCTGTGCCGACAAATATGCCGCGTTGGGGGTCGATAGTGAAGCAGGGGAGAGAGCTCCGTTTGAGCGGCGAGCCGAAGTTTCTTCCGGTGTTTGTGGTGAGGTCGAAGGAGAAAAGCCAGCTTCCCTGATAGCCGGCCTCATACCAGGCGGCGGTTGGCGGTACACCGTAGTGAGTGGCACCGAGGAGGTGACCATCGGGCATGATTGCCATAGCACCGTGAACTTTACCGTCGGTATAGGAGTCGGGCTGCCAGTCGAGGAGCTGATGGAGGTCGATGATGCGGCTCAGTTGCCGCTCTTTATGGGCGTAGCGATAGATATTGATCTGACAGCCCTGACCGCGGTGGTCGCTGGCAGCAAAGTAGAAGGTGTTATCGGGGCCGCGCAGGATGGGTGCCCAGTTAGCCCAGCAGGCCATATACTGAGCAGTGGCGGGAAAATATTCAGGTTCGAGGTTGGGGAGGATGCGGAGGTGAACGGTGGGGGCTTTACGGGCGGTAGTCCAGTTACCGGCGACGGCCGGTTTTGCGGGAGGGGTAGTGAAGTTGGGGGAGGAGTCGGTGACAAAATCGTGTTTTAGGCGCAGATGCTGTTTGTCGAATTTGGCATTACGGTCGCGGCGTTTGATCTCACCGGGGCTGAGGTCGGCAGCAACAAGCCGGATCGCTGCCAGCATTAGCAGTAGGATGGCGAGGTTTTTACGGTTGGTGATCATTTGCCGCTTCCTTTAGTTAGTTGAGGTGGCGAGGCTGAGGGGGAGGATACAGGAGGCAAAGACGTGTTCCTGGAAAAGTTCGGTAGTGACGGTGATTGATTGGCCGCGGAGCTGGCGGAAGGCTTCGAGCCATTGGCCGGTAGCCTCCATGCGGAGGGTGTGGGTGGTGGTGTCGTGGCTGCGTATCCTGAGGTCGCTGGGGCTGTAGCGGATGCCGGTACCGAGAGCCTTTGAGAGGGCCTCTTTAGCGCACCAGAAGCGGAGGATGGCGGTGGGTCCTTCACCGGAGGCGGCGGAGAGGGCGTGCTCTTCGGCGGTGAAGACACCACGGGTGAAGTCTTCACTGAGGTCGCGGCCAACCCGCTCGACATCGATGCCGATGCGGGCATTAGCGGCAATGGCAGCAACTACCAGACCGGGGGTGTGGGCGATGGAGAGGTCGATAAAGACATTGGTATGCTCTTGCCAGGGGCCATGAGCGTGAGGCTTACCAGAGTCGTCGGCCCAGATGGGTACATCAGTGGCTGCCCAGCGTTGCTGGTGATGTTGCAGCAGGTAACGGCGGACACAATCTTTGGCAGCGGTACGACCAAGGAGCCATTCGATGCGGCGGCTAGTAGTACTCTTCATGGAGAGCCACTCTTCACGCTCGGCAGCGTTAAGGACAGTAAAGGCGAGAGTTTGGAGCCAGAGGCCCTGATTGGTTTCAAAAATAGCGGTGGGGATATCGGCGATGATACCACCAAATACCGGTGCGGTGACATCGCCGAAGACGGTATCGGGGAGAGGCTGGGCGAGCTGGGAGTCGCGGGGGCGCATTACCATGCGGTGGAGGTGGCGTGGCACGGTGTAAACGAGTTCTTCCCAGCCGTTAATCTCAATGAGAAGGCGGCCACGGCCATCGGTGATTTTGATGTTGGCAACTTTAGATTTAGGGGTGATATTGGTGATGCGCAAGTAGCAGTGAAGCGGTGTTCCTTCGGTGAAAGAGTTAACGAGGTAGCGGATGGAGCGGATACGGAATGGGAGGGAGATTTGACCACTAAAGGTTTCAGGAGCATTCCAGAGCATAAGACCGGAGCCGGCAGCGTCGAGGATAAGGGGGTAACTAGTGAAGAGTGGGATTTCGGTATGGAGGACCGCTTTAGCCCGTTCTGGAGTGGAGAGTTCAAAGTCAAGACCATCGTCACCACGTTGAGTGGCTGCCACAACATTCTGGAGTAAAGGACCATGAATGAGACGGTCGGGGTAGATATCGGTTTTAGTCCACTCAATCGGCTTGGGGGCTTCGAGTGGTGGTGGGGTGATCCGTTCGTCATTAGCTGAGGAGTTGGTGAAGAGGAGGGTGGCTTCGGCAAATTGCGCTGAGAATTGCGACGGTACTTCGGAGTCAAAGAGGCGGACTTGGATGGCGGAGGTACGTTTGTCATCCCAGTCGACAGTTTCGGCCTTAATGCGGATACGTTTAGCGGGGCGTTCAAAGCCCATCCATTGTGTGGCACGGATATTGACAGCTTGTGCCAGCCGTTTGCGTGGTACCAGACGGCGAGCGGCCTCGGCCATAATTTCAAGGACGGTAGAGATAGTAAGAACAGTGAAGCCGAAGAGACGTGGGTCGCCTTTATCGGAGCGGTCGGTGCCGAGCGAACAGGCACGCATAAAGGGGTAGTCGTTGGGGGAGAGATTTTTTTCGAGTACGATGGAAGTGCCGGCTGTTTCGGCGATTACCTGCGAGCCGACCAGCAAGGGGCCTTCGGCACCGATATCGCTGCGGCGGGCTTTTGGTTGGGCGCCAAAGAGACGGGCGAGTTTACCTGGCTGGTTGCCGATGGAGAACGGTAGATCAAAGGGGCGTAACTCGGGGAGTGCGGTCGTTAGTTTGACAGGTGGCGAGGGGCGGGTCTGCAGAGCCTCGGGGTGTTCGAGGTTAAGGAGGCGGGAACCGCGGTGGTGGTGCAGCAGCGAGGCATCACAGGAGAGACCGTGGGCGATGAGTTGTGCCAGCGTATGGTGTAACTGGAGGATGTCAGCGCGATGGATACGGTTGGTGGCAATAGCGAGGTGGGGACGTCCGGAGAGTTGCTCTTCTATTTGTGGGGTCAGGAGACCACGTGCGCCGACTTCAAGAAAGACGCGGACGTTTTCGCTGTAGAGGCGTTCGACCGTGAGGTCGAGACGGACAGGGCGAGTCCACTGGTCGAGGCAGGCGGCGAGGACATCAGCGGGGCGTCCGTTTATCGGGCTGGCAGTTGCACAGGAGTAGAGCGGAATGGTGGGCTGGTTGCTGATCCAGGTTGAGAGGTGTTGGCTGATGGGGGTGAGACCGTGAGCAAACCACGGAGTATGCCCGGGGAGTTTGCTGGGCATAACAGCATGGCGGATTTTATTCTCTTCCAGTTGGGTGAGGATGTCGGGGGCTATCTCGGGAGCCAGAGCCAGAAGACGGAAAGAGGGTCCATTCTGGATAGCGAGTGCGATCCGCCCGGGGTTTTCATCGAGCCAATGGGCAACCAGTTCCAATACTTCAGTCCCTTCGATGGCGACCATGACTGTCTCGGGGAGTCGTTCATGATTATCAAGATGTGAGAGGAGATTGATGGCATCACGGAGCATGGTGTTGCGTCGGGCCGGGGAGAGTACACCATAGCAGCCGGCATATTCGAGGGCCGCGAGCTCGCCGGTGCTGTGTCCGGTGACAACATCGGGACGGATTTTCAACATAGTCAAGAGACGGGCAATGGCGGTATTGGCGGTGTGTGAGGCGAGCATTGAGCCGGTGAGGGTATTGAGTAGAGTGGTGGCTTTACTGCGGGTAGAGGTTGGGGCGGGGTAGAGCCATTCACTCATTAGAGGCATATCAGGGGAGCCGGCGCAGGCATCGTCGCTCTCGTCAAAGGCAGCGCGGCAACACGGAAAAGCGAGCGAAAGACCATTCAGCATATGTGGGTAAGGTGAGAGTTCGCCGGGAAAAATAAAAGCGAGGCGGCCGCCTTCGTGAACCAGACGTTGGCGATTGTAGTAAACACCCGATTTGTCGCGGATGCGGGCGGCACCATCGCGGAGTTTTTTTTCAGTATTGCGCAGCTTCTCGCACAAGTCGGCCGGGGAAGAGGCAACAAAAGCGGCAATTACCGGGGTGTGGCGGGCACGGATAGCGGTACTGAAGGCGACATCGGCCAGAGCTACACCGGGAGCCTGCTCGATAAAAGTGAGGAGACGACGTACAGCTTTGAGGAGCTCTTCATCAGAGCGTGCACCAACGAGGCACAGTTCTGAGTCGAATACCGGTTTTACGGTCTGGCGTGTATTCATAGTGCCTCCGGGTGTTCTTCGAGCAGACAACAGGCACCCAAGCCCTCGACATCCCAGGCATTGACAGCAGCACGGCGTGGTGCGAGTACACGGCTGTTAATCCAGGGTCGCGGTTCAGCGGGGAGGAAGAAGGGGGCATCAGAGGCTGCAAGTGCCTGATGCAGTGGTGAGGCCACAACGGTGGGGGGGATGATTTTATAGTTAAGGGCGCAGGCGGCTTTACAGACACCGAGCATACCGGCTGCAGCAAAGCAGTGTCCGGAGAGGGCTTTAGAGGCACCCAGTGCCAGACGCGGACGATACTCAGAAGGGGTAGTAAAAAGGGATTGCAGAGCTGATAGTTCGGCGTCATCAGTAGCGGCAATGCCGGTGCCGTGAGTCTCTAGATAGGCACAAGTCTCAGGCAGCAGAGCCGTGTTACGAAACACGGTGGCAATAGCTGAAGAGATGATCGCAGCGGTGTCGGGCTCGCGGGCGGTGCCGTCTGAAGAGGTTATGGCAACATCTTTAATAACGGCATAGATACGTTCACCGTTACGCTCAGCATCACGGCGACGGCGCAAAGCGAGGACACCACCGCCCTCCCCCGGGAGTGTGCCACTAGCATCACGCCCGAAAGGCGTGGGTGCACTTTTGGAGGTAAACTCGTGAAGCTGTGCAAGGCCGAAAAGCTGTGCCAGCGGGAGGGGGCTCTGCAGAGCGGCGGCCAGGGCGAGGTCGCAGCGGTGGAGACGGAGATCGTCGGCAGCACTGCGGATAGCAGCCATGGCCCAGACGGCACCGGCATTGACTACAATAGCGGGGCCCATAAAACCGAAACGGTTGGCTATATGGGCGGCAAAAGCGTGGTGGTGAGCATGGCGCAGCAACAGTTTAGGTACGGGCGGCAGGGAGTGTTGCAGATGTTGCTGAAGGGCGTTGCGGTTACGCTCCGATTCAGAGGGGAAGAAACGTTGCAGCAGAGTGGCAATTTGTGCAGAGAGAGGTGCCTGCAGGAGCCAGGAGAGAGTGGCAGGGGTGAACGGCGGGGAGTAACCGACAGAGAGCGAGACATGACCCAGCGAAGCACTGCGCAGGGTAAAGCCGGCATCGCGCAGGGAGTCGGCCACGATCTGTGTGAGGAAGAGTTCGTCGGTGCTTTCGGCAGTGACATCATCAGAGGCGAGTATCGGCAGGTCGGGGTCTACCGAGTAGAGGTTATGGAGGTAAGCACCGCGGGTTGTGGGGAGGCGGTCGAAGCGTTGCGAGTCGGGATCAGTGAATTGAGTTGCAGCGGGGTCGGGGTGGTCGGAGAAAGCACTTTGACACGCCATTGTCTGTTCCCACAATGCGGCGACATCAGGGATGGCAGCAAAGCGGCAACCTATGCCAACAATGGCGATGTCGTCCATATCTTTGATGGTGTTTGGCATGATTTTAGGGGTTTGCAAGGGCTTTCATACCGAAGCTGTGGGCGGCATCGGGGAACGTGCGGTCTTTCACTTCCTGCGCGAACTGCTTAAAGGCGTTAGACATGGCATTGCCGAGGTCGGCGTATGGTTTAACAAACGAGGGGACTCTGCCGGTATTCAAGCCGAGCATATCGTGATAGACCAGAACCTGACCGTCGCAATATGGTCCGGCACCGATACCGACAGTGGGGATCGGTACCATCTCCGTGATCTGGCGGGCCAGGTTGGCAGGGACACACTCAAGGACAAGACTGAAGGCACCGGCTTCTGCAATTGCCACGGCATCATCGATCATCTGGCGGGCATCTTCCTCATTTTTTCCCTGTACTTTATAGCCGCCGAGTTGATTAACAAACTGCGGGGTAAGGCCGAGGTGTCCCATCACCGGGATACCACTCTCCACAAGACGCTCGATCCGATTGACTATTACGCTACCACCTTCGAGTTTGACGGCATCGGCCCCCCCCTCCTGAACCAGACGGGCAGCGTTGGTTAGAGCCTGCTCATCTGATACCTGGTAAGTCATAAAAGGCATGTCGGCCACAACTAGAGCCTGACGTACCGCGCGGGTAACGGCAGTAGTGTGGTGGATCATATGGGCAAGAGTGACTGGTATAGTAGAGTCAAAACCGAGCATAGTATTACCGAGCGAGTCACCCACCAGAACAAGCGGGATGCCGGCTTCGTCGATAAGGCGAGCCGTTGAAAAATCGTAAGCTGTAAGGCAAGGTATGGGATCCCCGCCTTTGGCAGCACGTATCTTGGTAGTAGTCCACGTTTTCATGACGTTAATAATACCATAGTGGGGCGATTGTGCAAGTGCGGGGTGAAAGCAAAAGGTGAACCCTCTTTGAAAGGCACAGAGGGGGCAAGTAGCTCAGGCTGATGGAAGGGGAAACCACGAAGTACACTGAATATACGGAACACAAGCTACTGATAAGAAACCACGAATAGACACAAATGGGCACGAATGGGAGGCAGTGCGCTGAGCGTACAGTTGGAAGAGTGAAGGTGGAAGGGTGAAATAAGTGTCCCGTGTCCCGTCCTAGTATACATTGACACCCATCTGACAAAAAAAGGAGGGTTTCATGAAAGACCATATAGTGTATAGTGAGGCATTCAAATTGAGCGTATTGCGCGCATTGCGACACGCGCTCTACACTATGGCAGGTACAGTGATCTTGCACTCACCATACTTTAAACAAGTCTATCAACAACAGGTGGACAAGGGGAAACATCACACCGTCGCCATGAGTCATGTAATCAGAAAAATCGTGAACGTAATGTGTGGCATGTATAAAACCAACACCAGTTTTTGCCTTCCAACAACAGAGGAATTGTCATGAAAAACCTGTTAATAACTCACGAAAAAAAGACTTGTGCCCATTATAGCTTGTCTGGAGTCACAAACAAGGCTCTGCGGGAATCACTCGCTGATGCTCCAGGGTATGCGGGAAAATCTGAAA
>JAAYNR010000218.1 GCA_012520735.1 Lentisphaerota bacterium
CACATGGCGGTAGGGCGTGTTTCTCCTAAACCGCCGCGTCCCGGTGCGGTTGTGCCGCACCGCAACAAGGCGTAATGCCGCCGGGGGCTGAATTAACCACAGAGAACGCAAAGAGAGCAAAGAGGAAAGACCCAGTGACGTAGCCACGGAAGTTTGTGTACAGGCTACGGTGTCTCTGGGCGCTGCGGTTTCTGCGGAGTAGGGGGCGGTGCGTCGTTACGCACGGCGGGCCTGGAATGGGGTCATGTGCGTGCGGGGCGGTGGGGTGAGCGAGTGGCTGTGCCTGGGGCTTTTTTCAGTTGCTCTCTTCTTTGGGGTGCCAAATATGGCACCCGCAGTAATAAGAGCCCTTTGCTGCCGTCGACGGCGGCAAAGGGGTGGCAGCGGTCTCCAGGGTAAGGGGATTTCTGAATGCCAGGTGTGTGATTATTATTGTGAATGGATTCATCGTATTGCTTATCTCTTTCCAGTTGGGGTATAATGTGTTTATGTTTTCAGTATAAGGAGGTGCAAGATGTTTGATTTAGGCAAGGTTAAGAGTTTTATGGTTATCGGGGCGCATTGTGATGATGTGGAGGGGCGAACGGGGGCGATTTTTTCTCGTCTGGTGCGGCAGGGAGCGCGTGGAACTTATGTGGTGGCGGTGGAGAATCCTTATGTTGGTGCCGGGGTGGAGCTGAATGATGCGATGAAGGCACTAGAGACGCGACGGGAGGAGTCGCGAGCGGGGGCGGCAGTGTTGGGGGCGGCGCGGATTGAGTTTTTTGCTTTTAAGAGTTATTACCTCTATACAGCGGAGAGGGAGTTGATTTTTCCGGCTTTCAGGGATCGAGAGGAGGTGGAGGCTATGGCGGCAAAGGCGGTCTATTATGGGTTGCCGCCTATTAACAATGCTTATCTGTTTCCTGAGTGTGTGGCGCGGTTGACGGATTTGATTGCCGAGGAGAAGCCGGATCTGATTATTACACATGCTTCTAACGATCGTCATCCGGACCATTATGGTGTGGCGCGGTTTGTCGATCTGGTGGTGGGTGATCTGAATGATCAGGGCGCGGGGATTGAGTTGTGGTTTCGTGATCCGGGGGCGGGTGCGCCGCTGGATGGGTGGCGACCACAGATATTGGTGGAGGTATCGGCCGAGGATGTGGAGATAAGTCAGCGGGCTCTCGATTGTTTCCCCAGCCAGCATCCTAAAGGGATTGACGGATTTGTGGAGCGTCGAACAAAACAGTATGGACGTTTGGCAGGGGTCCCTTATGCACAGGGGTTTACGGTGGCCGGGCGCACCAGAAAGGGGAGTTGGGACGACGATGAGGGTTTTGCCGCGATTATTGCAGCAGTGACAGCACCGTTTGTGGTTTATCCTTTGTAGTTCAGGGGGCAGCCGGTTTACGGTGAATTATGATAGGATAGATAAAGGGAGGATGTGATGAGAGTGGATGGGGCGATTACGTCTGGTACGTTGTTGAAGTTTACCAAGAGGGTTTTTGAGGCTGCGGCAGTGAAGGCTCGTGATATCGATGCATCCTGGGAGTGTGGCAAAGGGACACCGGTGTTTACGGTGGGAGGTAGGTATACTACGCGTGGCTGGACTGAGTGGACACAGGGGTTTCAGTATGGTTGTATGATCCTGGCTGGTGAAGGGAGTGGTGACAGAGCCCTGGTGGAGCGGGGGCGTACCTTAACCTTTGAGCGGATGTTGCCGCATGTCACCCATGTAGGGGTGCACGATCATGGGTTTAACAATCTCTCAACCTATGGAAATCTTTTGCGTCTGGCTTTGGAGGGGCAATATGGCGTAGAGGCAGATGTGGCTCGTTGTCGAGACCTGTTGGCGGTGTCGGGGGCAGTACAGGCGGCACGGTGGAGCGAGATGGCCGATGGGGATGGTTACATCTACTCTTTTAACGGGCCGCAATCTTTGTTTGTCGATACCTTGCGCTCTTTGAGGATATTAGGGGTGGCGCATCAGTTGGGGCATACGTTGATGGTAGAGAATGACAAGCGGGTTAATCTGCTGGGACGTTTGGTGCAGCATGCGTTGACGACCGATCGGCGGTTGGTGTTTCATGGTGACAGTGAGCACACATATGATGTGCGAGGGCGTACAGCGCATGAGGGTATTTTTAATGTCAAGGATGGGGCTTTCCGGTGCAGGTCGACACAGCAGGGGTACTCACCATTCTCCACTTGGACACGTGGTTTGGCGTGGGCTGTGCTCGGATATGCGGAACAGTGTGAGTTTCTGGCGGTGTTATCAGATGATGAGTTGGAGAGGGCTGGGATATCGTTGACGGCTGCTGAGGTACGGCAGAGGTTTTTGTGCGCCGCACTAGCTACGGCTGATCACTACATCAGTGATGTAACTGCCGCTGATGGGATCCCTTACTGGGATGATGGTGGGCCGGAGTTGCATCGTCTGGGAGAGTGGCGTGATGTGGCGGCAGATCCTTACAACGACTTTGAGCCGGTCGACTCTTCGGCAGCAGCCATTGCTGCACAGGGTTTGTTGCGGTTGGGGCGGTTACTGGGGCAGAGAGAAGGGGAGAAATACACCAGTGCCGGGCTGAGTGTGGCGCAAACTCTGATGCAGGAGCCATACCTGGAGGGTAGTGCCGCTCATCAGGGGTTGTTATTGCACTCGGTTTACCACTGGCCTAACCGTTGGGATCATATACCGGATGGTGCCAAAGTGACTCGTGGGGAGTCGAGCTTGTGGGGCGATTACCACCTGTTGGAACTGGCATTACTGATAGAGCGGCTGGCAGGCGATAGTCCGTACCCGGCGTTTTGGTGTTTGGGTGGATAAACTTGAAGGGCGACATTTTATCGCCCCCATAGGTAGACTATTTTGCAGCGGTTATGTTTATTCCGGCAATTGCGCACCTTTACCGTCTACAGCACCAAAGAGCTTGAGGGCATCTTCCAGCGGGTAGCGGTTGGCAAACATATCTACTTTAGTTGAGCCTTCGGCCTGCAGGTTCATGCCAAACGCGCTACGGAACTGATTGGCCGGTGAGTTGCGGTCGAGGAGGACGGTTTCTGTGTTGTTAGCACTGATGAAGCCGTCAAGGTAGGCAGCATTGATTTTTCCTTTGAACAGTTCACCTGAGAGTTCAACGTTGCCCTCATATTTGTAGAGCTCTTCACGGTCTTCGAAATCTTTAGCCCAGACGCGGAGGAATTTGCCGCCACCGCTGGGGAGGGTGAGGTCGGCCTGTTTATTGAGGAAGAAACCGTTGTTCTCGGCACCGGTCTGCTTCTTGTCCTCATCGCTCTTCATACTCTCCACGCGAGTGCGGTCAAGGCCACTTAGGGTCGAGCCACCAATGATGCAGTGGTTGATATCGGTGTTGGCGTTGTTCATATAGCGGTAGCCGTAGCCCATGTCGCCCAGATCATTGGTGCGGGCCCAGTTGAAGAGCATGGTGTTGTATGCGCACTCAACCTTCAGGCTGAACTCTCCGCTCTTGCCACCGCCGGCCAGTTCCACGGCGGCATAGGTGTTGTTGACAAAGACGTTGTTCTTGAGTGTTACCGTCCCCTGGCTCCAGGAGCCGCGGATGGCGTAGTTGGCACCATTGGCAAAAAGGGAGTTGCGGATGGTGACATCGCCAAAGCCGTTGGCAAAGTAGAGCAGGGGTTGCGCCACGGTTGTGACCCGGTCGGCGTCGCCATTGCTCCCCTGACCGGGTGGGTTCACCAGCATGCCGGTCTCCACATCGGCCGGTTTACCTTTAGTGGGGTGGTAGCCGTTGGAGAAACCGCGGTCGAAGAAGAGGCCGTCGATGACAACTTCGGTTTCGGCTTTGAATGAACGGGGTTTTGATGGATCGCCGATGGAGAGGAGGGCAAAAGAGCGGGAGGTGGCGTTCTGCTCAGGGCTCGGTTGTACGGTAGTGCGGTTTTTAAGGACATCACGGGTGGTAAAGTCGGTGGTGTAACCGCCAAAAATTTTAACCGGTATGGTCATCAGCAGGTAGCCCTGATCGCTGGTGCCGAGGTAATTACCCGCTGCAACCAAAATGGTGTCGCCCGGTTCGGCTTTATTCAGCGCTACCTGTAGATCCTTCCAGGGATTCTCCTTACTGCCATCAGCTTTACGTACGCTGCCACCTGTTTCGGCAGAGACGTGTAAGGTTGCAGTTTGGGCTGTTATGGTTAAACCAATAACAGCGGCAATTAGTGTCGTCCATAATATAGTATTTCTCATTGGGGGTTCCTTTTAGGGTTTTACGTGTTGCAAAAGCAGCTATCAATTTATCATATATCAGTGCCATAGACAAGGAGAGTGAAAGAATAAAAGACACTAAGAGAGCAAAGAGCTTAAGCTGCCGAGAAGGGAAATCTTACAGAGGCACAGGGTCATGGAGGCTCAAGCTGCGGAGAAGGGGGGGGAGAATGCCTTAATACGGGAGTGCCGCTACCGCAGTGGCGCAAGGCGCACCGCAACTGACGGCGGTCTCGGAGAGACACGCCCTACCGCGGTGGTGCTGAAGGCGCACCGCAACTGACGGCGGTCTCGGAGAGACACGCCCTACCGCGATGGCGCTGAAGGCGCACCGCAACTGACGGCGGTCTCGGAGAGACACGCCCTACCGCGATGGCGCAAGGCGCATCGCAGCTTGGTGATGTGAGTGCGTGGGGGCTGAAGGGAAAGTAAATACACTTACTCGCGTATCATAGTCGCCGCTCTTAGTCGTACCATTCTCTTAACCGTACTCTTAGTCGCGAACCT
This sequence comes from Lentisphaerota bacterium, assembly GCA_012520735.1. Taxonomy (GTDB): domain Bacteria; phylum Verrucomicrobiota; class Kiritimatiellia; order RFP12; family JAAYNR01; genus JAAYNR01. Next base: position 4,739 of record JAAYNR010000218.1, read on the forward strand.
TAATCGTAAACACCCTTGATCGAAGAGTGAAGGTGGAAGGGTGAAAATAAGTAAGAAGTAATAGGTGATAGGTAATAAGTGAAAACGCATAGAAAGCTAGGAGAACAAAGAGGGAGAGGCTTGGGAGTGGGATTATCTCTCAGGGGCACAGAGAGTGACTTCGGACTCGGGACTAGGGACTCGGTGGTAAGGATGACGCGGTGACGTGGTGATGAGAGAGTTACCCTCGAATGGGGACTAATTAGCACGAATGGGAGGCAGAAGAGGAGCGCCTTAGTGGTGAAAAAACTTTGTCGTGAGCTTTGTCGTGAGCTTTGTCGGGGCTGGTGAATGGTCATCTGCGTGTCGGAAATTGGGTTATGTCACGCCCTTACAGGGCTAAATTTATTATGTTGCGTATTCCCGTGGCGTTGCCACGGGCTGGTATGTATAGCCCTTTCAGGGCAG
>JAAYNR010000296.1 GCA_012520735.1 Lentisphaerota bacterium
AGGGAATAAGATTTCTATGCTGCACAACATTTGGTTACGGCTGTAAGCAGTTTTAGTTTACTTCATACCGATATTGACCTTACTGTTGTATTCTGGCATTCTACAGGCCAGAGATAAGGAGTCTCTGTTGCTATGTCTATAACTGATTTATTAGAAAAAAACGCTAAACTTTACCCTAATGAGGTTAGTCTGGTTGAGATCAGCCCTGCTAACCAGCCATCGCACAATGTGACGTGGCGCGAGTATAGCCTGATTGAGGCTACGGCTGATGAGAAATATCGTCGTGAGCTAACCTGGCGTGACTTTGATGTTAAGGCAAATCGCTTTGCCAACCTCCTCCTGACCCGTGGTGTGAACAAGGGGGACAAAGTGGCGATTTTGCTGATGAACTGCATTGAGTGGTTGCCTATTTATATGGGGATTTTAAAGTCGGGTGCCTTAGCGGTACCGCTAAATTACCGCTATACAGCAGAAGAGATCAAGTATTGTCTGGAGCTGGCAGAGGCCGATACATTGATTTTCGGGCCGGAATTTATTGGGCGGGTGGAGCAAGTGTGCGACAAACTGCGTGGTGTTAAAACTATGTTTTATGTGGGGCCGGAGCGTCCCTCTTTTGCTGACAGTTACGATATAATGGTTAATTACTGTTCGTCGATTGCACCAGCAGTAGAGCTTGAAGGCGATGACAATGCGGCTATCTATTTTTCATCGGGGACAACTGGCTTTCCCAAGGCGATACTTCACACCCACAATGGGTTGGTGTCGGCGTGTATGATTGAGCAGCAGCACCATGGCCAAAAGCGTGACGACGTTTTTCTCTGCATCCCCCCGCTCTATCATACCGGGGCCAAGATGCACTGGTTTGGCAGTTTGATCTCCGGTAGCCGTGGGGTTATTTTACGTGGTGTCAAGCCGGAGTGGATTTTACAGGCGGTTTCAGATGAGCAGGCGACAATTGTCTGGTTACTGGTACCCTGGGCACAGGATATTCTGGATGCAATTGATAGTGGTGCCATCAAGCTTGCCGACTACCGCCTGGGGCAGTGGCGCCTGATGCACATTGGGGCACAGCCTGTTCCTCCGAGCCTGATACGTCGCTGGCAGGAGGTCTTCCCCGGGCATCAGTACGACACCAACTACGGATTAAGCGAGTCGCTTGGGCCGGGGTGTGTCCATCTGGGGGTAGAAAATACCAATAAGGTGGGAGCCATTGGCAAAGCCGGCTACATGTGGGAGACGATGATTGTTGACGAGAACGGGGCACCGGTGGCAGCAGGTGCAGTGGGTGAACTAGCTGTACGTGGACCCGGCTTAATGAGTTGTTATTACAACAACCCTGAAGCGACTCAAGAGGTTTTGAAAAACGGCTGGTTGCATACAGGCGATATGGCCCGTACTGATGAAGATGGGTTTATATATCTGGTTGATCGTAAAAAGGATGTGATTATATCGGGTGGTGAAAACCTCTACCCGGTGCAGATTGAAGATTTTTTACGGGCGCACCATATGATTAAAGATGTAGCTGTTATCGGGTTGCCTGATGAACGGCTGGGAGAGATTGCCGCAGCGGTGATCGAGCTGAAAGAGGGGGCGAGTTGTGACGAAGAGGCCATTGCATTATATTGTCTCGATTTACCTCGCTACAAACGCCCGCGCAAGATTATTTTTGATAAAGTCCCCCGCAACCTGACAGGTAAGATTGAGAAACCCAAATTGCGTGAAAAGTATTGTGGCGAGCGGCTGGTCGAGGCACAAACATTAGCTTAAGCGGCTGAATAGAGCGATGCAACCACAACTAAAACCTGAGACAATAGCCAAGATCAAAGCCACCATGGCGGCAGCCGGGGTGGCAGAGGCTGATCTTGAGGAGAAGTTTGTGCTTGGATCGGGATCGGGCGGTCAAAAAGTTAACAAAACAGCCTCGGCAGTGATGCTACGCCACAAGCCGTCGCAGATGGTGGTGAAGTGTCAGACGACCCGTTCAAGGGAGTCAAACCGCTGGTTGGCGCGGCGGCGGCTGGCCGAGAAAATTTTGGAAACGGTCGAGGGGGAGAAATCGGCACGGCAGCAGGCGGTGGAGAAGATAAAACGCCAGAAGCGGCGTCGCTCGCGCAAGCAGAAAGAGCGTATGCTGGCTGAAAAAAGAGAGCGCAGTGAGAAAAAAGAGGGGAGACGCCCGGTAGATATGCCGTGGTGAGGTGTGGCCTTTTTGGTTGTTTGGTGACGTTTTTACGATTATGGTGCTGATATAGCAGCTCGGCCAGCTTCAAAGGCTTTAAGGTTAACATCGAGCAGCTTGGCAGGGATACGTCCGGCCATTGCTTCATGCCAGAGGTCGGCTGTAAAGGGGGTTAAGGTTGAGAGGGCACCGGCGATCACCATATTGGCAGTGCGGGGATTGCCGGCTTCGCTCGACAACGCCGCAGCGTTAATGGTCGAGAGAGAGTCGCCAAAAAACTCACCTAGTTTACTGTCGGGGTTTTCCACGGCAGGTTGCTGGCCACTACTGACGGTGATCGGCAATATCTCCTGATTGTTAACCAAAGCTTTGCCACCTGCTTTAAGCAGTGGGCGCCAACGCAGGGCTTCAGTTTTTTCAAAGGCGACGAGGATGTCGCTCATGCCGTTGATGATGATGGGGGAGAAAACACGCGCACCGAAACGGACCTGGCTGATAACACTGCCGCCACGTTGTGCCATGCCGTGGATTTCGCTTTTTTTAACATCCATACCGGCCAAAGCGGCAGTACGCGACAATATTTCACTGGTCAGTAAGATACCCTGACCGCCAACACCTACTAATGAGATATTCATATTAGCTCCTATGATCTTGGGCTGATTGCGTTAAATTTACAGACTTGACGGCATTGGTCGCAGCCGATGCAGGCGGCAGGGTCGATAGCACTCTTAAAGCGCTTACCAACAGCCTCACCACGGAGGATGGCGGGACAGCCCAGCTTAAAACAGAGGCCGCAGGCGGTACATTTGTTGGGGTCAACAACATAGGGTGTGGCGCCGACATTTGCCTTAGTGGCAATGACGCATGGGCCTTTGGCGATTACCACCGAGGCTTCAGGGGCATCAAGCTCCTCTTTGAGTACACGTTCGAGTTCAGCAAGGTTATAGGCATCGACTTCACAAACACGCTTGATCCCGACTGCACGGCAAATAGCGGCGATGTCAATGGTCACTGTCTCGGCACCGGTGATAGTGGTGCCGCTGCCGGGGTTTTTCTGGTGGCCAGTCATAGCAGTGATGCTGTTATCGAGGATCACCGTGGTAATAGTGCCACGGTTATAGGCCACATTGAGCAGACCAGTGATGCCGGAGTGGAGGAAGGTAGAGTCGCCGATCACAGCAGCGATACGACCATCCATGCCGGCTTTCTCCATACCCAGTGCACTGCCGATCGAGGCACCCATACAGATAGTTGTATCCATCGCACTAAGAGGAGCAAAGGCTCCAAGGGTGTAACAGCCAATGTCACCGGCAACTGTGGCTTTAAGTTTGGCCAGAATATAAAAAACACCACGGTGGCTACAGCCGGCACAGAGAACCGGCGGTCGATTGGGTAGGCCGTCGAGGGTCGACTGGACCGGTGGCGGGGTGGCATCACCCAGCAACTCCTGCCGCAGAGCGGTGATCCGCATGGGGTTAAGCTCCATCATCCGTAAGGGCGTTTTAACATCGACTACGGCGATACCGGCAGCGCGTATCTGCTCCTCAAGGAGTGGGTCGAGCTCTTCCACCACGACAAGGCGGTCGACCGTGGCGGCAAAATTACGTATTGTTTCGACCGGCAGCGGATTGGAGAGTCCCAGTTTCAGAACACTGAACTCGGGGAAAACCTCTTTAACATACTGGTAAGAGATGCCGGCAGTGACAAAACCGAGGTGATTGTCGCCCTTTTCAACACGGTTAAACTCTGAATTGGCAGCAAAATTACGCAAGGCTTCGGTCCGTTTTTCAACACGGGCACGCATCGGTCGGGCATAAGCCGGAACAGCCACATTACGGATAATATCTTTAGTATACCCCTTTGAGACGACCTCTTTACGCGGAGCGTCGGGGTCGATATTAACCAGAGTAGAGGCGTGCGAGGTGCGAGTGGTGAGACGGATAAAAACGGGAACTTCAAACTGCTCAGAGAGATCGAAGGCGGCGTGGGTCATATCGTACGCCTCCTGACTGTCGGATGGTTCAAACACCGGCACACGGGCAAACTTAGCCAACACCCTGGAGTCCTGTTCATTTTGAGAGCTGTGCATACCGGGGTCATCGGCAACTATCACAACCATACCGCCAACGGCACCGACAAACGTGAAAGTCATGATTGGATCCATAGCTACATTGAGGCCAACGTGCTTCATGGCTACCAGTGTACGGGCACCGGCCAGTGAGGCACCAATGGCGACCTCAGCGGCGACCTTTTCATTGACCGACCACTCACAGCGGATAGCGTCCTTCAACTTGGCGATGTTCTCCATCACCTCAGTTGAAGGTGTACCCGGATAGGCAGCAGCCACAGTGCATCCGGCATGATATGCGGCCTGTGCCACGGCTTCATTAGCCGATAATAAAACCTTGTGCTCCATTTTTATCCTTATATTTGTCAGTTTTGACAGCCCCGGTGTTAAAGCTAAATAGCTTATGAGTTGGCTTACAATTACTCATCCGGTGGTTTGCGTCTGATTTATAGCAAAAGTGGGCTGAGGTGTCGAATATTAAAGATGTTATTAACAGCTCTTTATGCTTAACCATTCGCTTTTCTAGGACAGGTAGGGATTCACCACAGAGAGTGCAAGGAGCTCATGCCTGGGGAGGGAAATCTCACAGAGGCACAGAGGCACGGGGCTTATGCCGCTACAGAGCTTATGCCGCTGGGGATAAACCACAGAATAGACAGGATGCACGGAAGCTCATGTCCGGGGCTAGGGTGTCTCCGGGTGCTGCGGTTTCTGCGGAGTAGGGGGCGGTGGCACCGTTGGCGCACCGCAGGCCCGGGCCGAGCAGGCACTCGGGCTCCCAGGGGACCATGTGAGTGCTGTGCCTGTGCTGGGTGGTGGGGTGTGCGAGTGGCTGTGACGCCATATCCGTGCGAAGACGGTTCGCTCTGTTTTGACGAGGTGATGGCGGGGGCGGGGGGACAAAAGGGGTGGCTGCTACAGCTTCGCTGTCCCCTCAATCGGCCTATTGACTTTAACCCTAAAACTGCTTACAGCCGTAACCAAATGTTGTATAGCATAGAAATCTTGTTCCCTTAATATATCTGG
>JAAYNR010000142.1 GCA_012520735.1 Lentisphaerota bacterium
AGCACCAAATGAAGGCCCCGGACACACCCCCCAGTCAGGAGCCGGCTTAGCCGAGCGTACCCCACCCTGCAAATCTATATGAACCTGATCAACACATTGCCACATGTTGTGTATGGGATCCTTGGCCACGCCCCAGCGGTCGTCCATGTAAAACGCCCTTACCTCTTTATCGGCCACCGGACGCTTCTTCGGGAATAGCCCGCACCCCTGCATGTTCGACTGCCCACCCAGAAGCCAGACATCACCCACCAGCAAGTCTTTAACCACTGCACTCTGATCACCTACGCTAAGGGTAAGCTCATAAGGTCCACCCACAGGTAAGCCATCTATGCTGCCGTTCATCTTACCACGAGCCGCCTGACCAACAACTTTACCGGAAAAGCCCCGCACCGGCTCGCCGTTTAAAGTAACACTGACCCGCACAGAGCCTGAGTCAGTGCACTCTCCGCTGAACAACGCCGCACTGCGGTTTTTGGCATCGCGCTGAACAACCATATGATCAAACAAACCCATAGTGATCTGCATAATTACGACTCCTCCGGAAGGTTATAAAAAATAATTACACCATTTTGCGCCATACGGTAAAATGTTGCAACTATAAAACGGAATAAAATTTTTCTCGACCAAAACAACAAAAAAGGGCATATTGTCCTCCCCAAGTTCGGGGCTATTTTTTTCCGAGCCAATTTTTAGTATTATCCATTACCAGTAAGAGTCTAAAACACAGGTTAAATATGCAGCGCAACGACATCTCGAAGGTACTTATTATCGGTTCAGGCCCTATTGTTATCGGTCAGGCATGTGAGTTTGACTACTCGGGAACTCAAGCCTGTAAGGCGTTGCGATCTCTCGGATATAAAATTGTGTTGGTAAACTCAAACCCTGCCACAATCATGACCGACACCGTCATGGCTGATGCTACCTATATCGAGCCACTGAATACTAAGCGGCTCGAAGAGATTATTGCCAAGGAGCGCCCCGATGCGCTGTTACCTAATCTGGGCGGACAAACAGGACTTAATCTGGCCCTCCAACTCGATAAGGAGGGGATACTCGCTAAATATAATGTTCAGGTAATCGGTGTTAACCTCGAAGCTATCGAGCGGGGGGAAGACCGGGATATTTTTAAAAAGACCATGGCAGAGCTCGGTATTGAGTGTGCCCGCTCAGAGATATGCCACTCGGTCAGCGAGGCCGAAGTCGCAGCCGCCAGCCTCGGCTACCCGGTTGTTGTCCGCCCTGCCTACACCCTTGGCGGCTCAGGTGGCGGCTTTGCCTATAATATTGAAGAGCTGCGTACTATATGCGCTCGTGGTCTCGATGCCTCATTCACCAGCCAGATACTCGTCGAGGAGTCGATCATGGGTTGGGAGGAGCTGGAAGTTGAGGTTGTCCGTGATGCTAAAAACCAGATGGTCGCTGTCTGCTATATCGAGAATGTCGACCCTGTCGGGGTTCACACCGGCGACTCTTATTGCACCGCCCCCACACTCACCATCTCTGAGGAGTTGCAGCAGCGCCTCAAGGAGCAGGCCTTCCGTATCGTCGAATCAATAGGGGTTATCGGTGGTACTAATGTACAATTTGCGCATGATCCCAATACCGGACGCATCGTCATTATTGAGATTAACCCGCGTACCTCGCGCTCATCTGCTCTGGCCTCAAAAGCCACCGGCTTCCCCATTGCCCTGATCTCTGCCAAACTTGCTGCCGGCTTAACCCTCGATAACCTCCCCAATTGGGGCGAAGGCACACTCGAAGCCTACACCCCTCCAGAGGGCTATGTGGTTGTTAAATTCGCCCGCTGGGCCTTTGAGAAATTCCGCGGCGTAGAGGATCGCCTCGGTACTCAGATGAAAGCCGTAGGCGAAGTGATGTCGCTTGGCAAAACATATAAAGAGGCTTTTCAAAAGGCGATCCGCTCGCTCGAAAACGGTCGCCATGGTCTCGGCTTTGCCAAAGATTTCCACCAAAAGGAGCTGCGTGAGTTGCTGGATTTATTGCGCACGCCCAACTCAGAACGTCAATGGATCATGTATGAGGCTATCCGCAAGGGCGCTACTAATGAGCAACTCTTTAATTTAACCATGATCAAACATTGGTTTCTCGATCAGATGCGTGAGTTGGTGCGGCTCGAAGAGGAGATTCTTGAATACAGCGGCTCTCTACCACCTATCGAGTTGTTGCGCCGCGCTAAACTGGACGGTTTTGCCGATAAATATCTAGCTGCGATTTTAAAGATACCGGAGACCGATATCCGTAACGCCCGTACTGAGGCCGGAATCGTCGAAGCATGGGATACTGTGCCGGTCTCAGGCGTTAATGATGCCGCCTATTACTACTCTACCTACCATACCGATAAAGTTACCAATCCCCCACCGGCCACTACCAGCACCAATAGTAAGAAGGTGATTATCCTTGGCGGAGGCCCTAACCGTATCGGTCAGGGTATCGAGTTCGACTACTGTTGTGTCCACGCTGCCTTGGCGTTGAAAAAACAGGGTTTTGAAACCATTATGGTTAACTGTAACCCCGAAACCGTCTCCACCGATTACGACACCTCTGACAAACTCTATTTTGAGCCGCTTACTGTCGAAGATGTTTTGCAGATATACCAGCAAGAGAAACCATTTGGCGTGGTGGTGCAGTTTGGCGGTCAAACCCCACTCAATATCGCCCGTGCACTGGCCGAAAATGGTGTCAATATCCTCGGCACATCTATTGATGCCATCGATACCGCCGAGGATCGCGACCTCTTCCGTCACATGATGGAACGTCTCGACATCCCCATGCCGGAGTCGGCCATGGCCTCTACCGCTGATGAGGCGGTGGCACTTTCAGCAACCATCGGCTTTCCTCTCATGATCCGCCCCTCTTTTGTCTTGGGCGGACGTGGCATGGAGGTTATTTATGATGAAGCACAGCTGCGTGAGTATGTGGCTCGTGCTGTTGGTGTCACCCCGGAACGCCCCCTGCTGATCGACCGCTTTCTCCAAAATGCTCTGGAGTGCGAAGCCGATGCCCTCGCCGATGGCACCGATGTTTTTATACCGGCCATCATGGAGCATGTTGAACTCGCCGGTATCCACTCCGGTGACTCTGCCTGTATCATCCCACCCGTCAATATTACCGCCGAACACCGTGAAACAATCCTCAACTACACTCGCAAAATTGCCCGGGAGTTGCACGTGATCGGCCTTATGAATATGCAGTATGCTATCGAAAAAGATAAAGTCTATATGATTGAGGCTAACCCTCGCGCCTCGCGTACTGTACCGCTGGTCTCTAAAGTGTGTGACATCCAAATGGCCGGTATCGCCACCCGATTGATGCTCGGTGCCAAAATCAGCGACCTCTCGCTAATTAACCGCTACATCCCCCATTATGGTGCCAAAGAGGCTGTTTTCCCCTTCGACAAATTCCCTGAGGTCGACCCGGTACTCGGCCCGGAGATGCGCTCAACAGGCGAGGTTCTCGGCATGGCTGTCCGCCCTGGTGTCGCTTTTTATAAATCACAAGAGGGTGCCAACAGCACCCTGCCGTTGACGGGAACTGTCCTCTTTTCGCTCACACAGAAAGACCCCCAGGCTCTCGGCATAGCAAAACACTTTGCCAGATTGGGCTTTAAACTGATCGCCACCTCTGGCACACGAGACTTTTTTACCGCAAATAATATCCAAACCGATCTTGTCCATAAAATAAATGAAGCTCGCCCCAATGTCCTCGATGTTATCCTGAATAAGACTGTCTCACTGGTGATTAACACCCCCTCTCCACGTCGTGACAGCCGCCTCGACGATGCCTCAATCCGACGCGCCGCCATCAAATACCGTATCCCATATATCACTACCCTCGCCGCAGCTAGTGCCGCAGCCAGAGGGATCGACGCTACCCGTGCCGGCACAACTCAGGTTAAATCACTTCAAGAGTACCACGCCGATATAAAATAATCGGCACCATATTTGCCATATAAACCATGGCCAGAGATATTCTTCATATAGACATGGACGCTTTTTACGCTGCTATCGAGCAGCGTGATAACCCGCAATGGCGGGGCAAGCCGCTGGTTGTAGGGGCACGTCCCGAACAACGCGGCGTTGTCTCAACCTGCTCATATGAAGCCCGCACCTATGGTATACACTCTGCAATGTCTTCTGTTGAGGCCGGTCGCCGCTGTCCCCATGCCATCTTTGTCCCCCCCGATATGTCCCGCTATGCAGCAGTTTCACAACATATCTTCACTATTTTTGAACAATTCACCCCACTGGTTGAACCGCTCTCTATTGACGAGGCTTTTCTCGACATCACAGGATCACACGCTCTGTTTGGCGATAATCAGACCATGGCCCTGAAGATCCAAGCAGCTATTTCCAACGAAACTGGCGGCCTCACCGCCTCAATCGGTATAGCCAATAACAAATTTCTGGCAAAACTTGCCAGTGATATGAAGAAACCAAATGGCATAACCATTGTCCCTTACGACCATAACGCTATTATACAGTTTCTGGCTCCGCTGCCAATCGGACGCATCTGGGGCATCGGCACTGTCACCCGCACACACCTTGAGCGTTATGGCTATAAGACCATCGCTGATATCCAGAGAAGCTCTGTCGCTGCACTGCGCCCCCTTGTCGGCGAGGCCAACGCCTGGCGCATCTACAGTCTGGCTCATGGTGAAGATGAGCGTGAGGTTATCACCGATACCAGTGAAAAAAGCCTCTCGCGTGAACACACTTTTGATACCGACTGTGCCGACCCTAAACATCTGCGTGCCATGCTTTATGCCCTTACTGAAGATGTCGGACGCCGCCTGCGCGCCTCAAAGCGTTACGCCACCACTGCTCGTATAAAATTAAGGTGGTCCGACTTCAAAACCATCACCCGGCAAATTAGTTTCGATCAGGCTGTCAGCGACGACTTCACCCTGCGTGAAGCTGCGGCACTCCTGTTTGATAACGAACAGCTCATCAAACCAGTCCGCCTGATCGGTTTTGGTGTCTCCGGTCTCACAACTACCCGCATAACTCAGCAATTACTGTTTGATAACAACAGCGACACACTAAAAAAGCGCGAAACCCTCAGCGAGACCGTCGATGCGCTACGCCAGCGCTTCGGCTCTTCACTTATCCAACACCCCGGCACTATTCCGATCGACGACTAAATCACGGCTCATCTTAATTACTCTTGCCGTTTTGCCGCTCCCTATCACCACCTCTACCGACTCACGCTCCCCGCGGCGCACACTCAGTGCCGGCACGCGTTTACCTGATGTCAACAGGGCCACCATCACTACCTCTCTGTGCAACAAGTTGGTGATCTGGCGCATCATATAAGGCTGTTTAACACTTGCCAGTGGTCGGGTAAGTGGAACATCCCCCGTAAAAAGCGTCGTCTCTTCAGTGCAAGCACATGTCAAAACAGCACCCTGCAACTCCCCCTGTAGCACAAAGTTACGCTCAAATGCATTAACTGTAGTCTGAGTCATAAAACGCTGCTCAAACAGTGACGGATTCGGTCGCTTAACATTATCAACTACCAACAACCCGAAGCCGGGCATCAGCAGGAATAACCGATGATAACGCAACACACCATCATTGGCACGGCGCTCACGCCCTAAAGCCTCCGCTGCCTCAAAACGAGTCGCCGGCCCCCACGGTGTCATGGTGCATCGCGTCGTTACAGTCGCCGGCGGCCTGATGCCGGCACCGTCTACCAGCAAAACGTTTTTCGACATCGGCACCATCTCAAACAACTCCCAACGACGTGCACTGAAGGTAGTGTCAAGGTAACACGATGGTCCGATATTGCTAATGATCTTCTCACCACCTATCACAGCATGAAAACTGGTCAGGTCAATGTGATTATGGGGAACTTCCGTTGTCCCCCCCCGCAACGAAACATACAATTCAGGCTGTGGCATCCTGTCAGCCATCACTACCCAATCCTGCCCCTTGTAATGGTGCATAAAAGGGGTGTCGTTCACTTTAGGCAAATCGGCTTTACCATCAAAAAGAGACAGCAACTCCGCCTCATTCGGCCAAGCCGACTTAGCAAATATTTTCGAATTATCTAAGGCCGCAGCAAGAGCCGCCACAGTTTTGTCCTCTTTTAAACGTCTGGCAACAGCAAAATGGAATGGCAACGGTGAAAAAGCGTTAGCATCACCAAAACTGCATGGAACCCCCGCATAAGGGGTGAATACCAGCGGAAACATCAGCGACTCCCTGACCGCTTTGTGTCCCATCCACGGTAATTTTTTGCCTGTCGCTCTCTCCATACTCAATGCAAACATGAAGAGATAGCGCATACCGTAATTCCAGTACCCAATCCCCTCAGGCCAGGCACCGTTACACGCTTTGATCTCATCTACAAATGGCCCGATAGAGTCAACCGCTCGCTCAATTATCACGGGTGCCTCAGCCATCTCTTCGTAAAACGCAAGTGCCAGCATCCCCGCTCCACCGGCACATACAGTGTTCCAGTTGCTGTCACGCTTGCCGTACCACCACATCCGTGAATCCGGCGCACTGTGCTTCATAAATGCCGCCAGCGGACGCTCCACCACTGCCAGTATCGCTTTTTTTTCGTCGGCATTGAGCGTCTCGCAGAGCCAGTCGTAGCCAATAGCCACCGTCGCACAATTCTCACCATAGCTGAGATCAAAGATAGCATCAGCCGCATAGTTACCTTCGCGCCAGGTTATCCAGCTCCAAACATCCCAACGCCCCATCTCCAGTAAATGATCAAGCGCGGCATCACGGAACCGTCTATCTCCGCTGCGCTGCCACTCCACCAGTAAAGTGACCACACGTGTCTGCATGTTACGCGCCCGTATCAGGTGTGCGTTATGGGTGTTAACCTCCCACTCAAAAATAGGGCCGGCCGCCAGATACTCCTCAGCCTTGGCCGTTACCCCAGCAGCCGCCTGTTTCAGAATTGCCGTCTTAAACGGTCTCCTTAATCGTGCCTGTTCCTCTTTACCCAGATACAGACGTGGATGGCCTGCCAATGAGGCCACGCTGAAATTATTGCTCATAACATTATTTCCTGTACAATACAGTCAAACTACACAAAACGCTAACTACGCTGTTTCAGTTGCGGAAACAGTATTACATCACGGATTACATCAGTCCCCGTCAACAGCATTACCAGCCGATCCAGACCTATACCCAATCCACCTGCCGGTGGCATACCGTGCTCCAATGCCGTCAGGAAATCCTCGTCCAGACGCTCCTGATTCTCCCCTACCTGTTCGGTAAAGCGAATCCGCTGCTCCAGTGAGTCGTTATTCTCAGTATAGCCGGGACAAAGCTCCTTGCCGCCAACCACAAACTCAAATACATCTACCAACTCAGGGTCGTCCTCGCAAGTCTTGGCCAGTGGCACAAACTGTTTGGGTAACCGAATCACAAAGGTCGGTTGCCGTAACGTCTTCTCAATCAGTTTATCGTAAATCTCAGGCGTAATCAGAAGGTGGTTCATCTCATCATCAACCTCCACTCCGGCAGCTTCAGCACGTTTGCGAGCCTCGTTGTCGTCAAGGTTAAACCAATCCTTACCCATTTTCTCACGCACCAGATCTTTATAAGCCACTTCCCGATATGGCGGGGTCAGGTCGATCTCCTCACTCTCACCATCCGCTGTCGGCATCACCATCTTAAGAGTCCCCAATACCTTTTGCGCCACTGCCGGGATCAACCCCTCTATTACAGCTTTCATCGACAACCTGTCGCCATACGCCTCATAGAGTTCCAATACCGTAAACTCCGGGTTGTGTGTCCGATCCAGCCCCTCATTACGGAAGTTACGTCCTATCTCGTAAACCTTGTCAAAACCTCCCACCAGCAAACGTTTCAGATAGAGCTCCGGTGCTATCCTCATAAACATAGTAGCGTCCAGCGCATTGTAGTGTGTAGTGAAAGGCCGTGCCGCCGCACCACCCGCCTGTGGTTGCATCATCGGGGTCTCCACCTCCTGATAACCGCGGGCATCAAGATAAGCTCTGATCTCACGCATAATCGCTATCCGTTTGTTAAAACGGTCGCGTGATTCAGGGTTGGCAATCAGATCAAGATAACGTTTACGATAACGCTCCTCTGTATCCTGCAAGCCGTGCCACTTCTCAGGCAGGTTAAGCAGAGCCTTCGAGAGCATCTCCCAATTCTCTACAATAATCGACTGTTCACCACGCCGTGTCACAAACAATTCACCCTCAACCCCGATATGATCGCCAAGGTCGAGTAGCTTGAAGGCCTGAAAAGCCGTTTCGCTCAATCTGTCGCGCTTGACAAATATCTGAAAACGGTCGCTGCCATCGTATATATCGGCAAAAACCGCTTTGCCTATATCCCTGATTGTCAGCAGCCGCCCCGCCACCGCCACCTTTTTACCCTCTTCAAAACGGGCGCGGATATCGGTCAGCCGTCCACTCCGTGGCCAGGCCCTCCCAAACGGTTTATACCCCAATGCCGCCAGCTTCTCCATATTCTCCAGCCGCTGCGCCCGGTATGTATTCACCTGCTCCGTACTGCTCACTACTGCCTCTTTTTTTTCAGACATTTCAGTCACCAACCTCTTCTCTTCTATCACTTGTCTACCATCTCTTTAATTGCGTTTAAAAATTGATTAACATCGGCAAACCGTTTATAAACAGACGCAAAGCGCACATACGCCACTTCGTCTAACCGTTCCAGCCGCTCCATCACCTTGGCCCCAATGGTGTCGGTGGTCACCTCTTCATCGCTGATCTCTGCCATCTCTGCCAGTATTGAGTCAACCATCTCGTCAATCTGCGCCTGTGTTACCGGTCGCTTTTCACATGCCCGCAAGATGCCGCCTGCCAGCTTCTCCCGGCTGAGCTCTTCGCGCCGTCCATCACGCTTAACCACCCGCAACTCCTCACGGACTATCCCCTCGTAGGTGGTAAAACGGTGATTACACGACAAACACTCGCGCCGCCGCCGTACAGCCGAACCATCACGAGCCGCACGACTGTCCAGAACCTTGTCATCCATATAGCCACATTTAGGACACCGCATAACTCACACCGCCTGCTGTCTTGTAGCGGCCGCTGCCACCGCATTAACAATCTTATCTACAGCGCAATCCTTAATAGCAGTAACCTTATCAAGGTCCAATTTGGCCACACTCTCAATCGGCACGTCCGGTTCAGCAATACCGTAAACCACTATTGCCATACTGTTTGTAGTCGGGAGTCGCTGCAAAGTAGCCGCTACCTCAGCGGCATCCATATCGGGCATCTCCAGCCGCATCACCAACACATTGGGCTTGCTCATAATCGCCAGCTCCAGAGCAGCCGGCCCACTCCGTACCGCCTCTACCTGAAAACCAGCCCGCTGCAGCTCAGTATGCAACAGTGAGTTTAAGGCCACATCGTCCTCTGCCAACAAGACACGCCTGATCCGCCCCGCCTCAGCCGGAGCTAATGCCGGTGATATCGCCTTAGCTTCACCTGCCCGCAAAAATATAATCCGGTTTACTTCATTTAGCAGATCATCAGGGGCACACGGTTTAGCCACAAAGCCGTCAATCTGACGCGAAGCAAAAAACTCCGCCATGGTCGCCCGTGCTGTTAACACCAGTACCGGATGCGCTGTGCTGCCGTCTGGTTTGGTGATCCGCTCCAAAAACCCGACCCCCCCCATGCCCGGCATGCTCATGTCGAGTATTATGATGTCAGGTGTCATGTCGCGCAAAGCCGCCAATGCCTCTTCGCCACTGGCTGCGGGCACCACGTGATAACCCTCGTAGGTGAGAAAATCCTGCAAAGTCTCCAACAAGCTGGCATCATCATCAACTAGCAGAATTGTCCGCTTGGCACGCTCTTCCATCATCATAACTTATACACCCTCCACCAATCTACACCACCCATGTTTGTCAGGTATCTCGCCATACTGTATCCCCTGCACCTGATTGTAAAGTCGCTGCAGTACCGGCCCCGCTTCCGACTCCGAACCCACGGTAATCACCTGCTCGCCGCGGACAATCTGCCACACTGGTGTCACCACCACTGCCGTGCCACAAGCCCCAATCTCAGTAAACTCAGGCAATTCATCAAACGCTACCGGACGCACCTCCACCTCAATGCCCAAATCACGCGCAATCACCTGCAAGGTATTATTGGTGACACTGGGCAATACCGAGTGTGAATCGGGTGTCACATAGTGCCCCTTTGCACTGATAGCGATAAAATTCGATGTCGCAAACTCCTCTATATATGTATGGGTCCGCGCATCCAGATACAGCTCCACCGGGAAACCGGCCCGCTTGGCCTCTTCATGCGCATAGAGACTTGCCGCATAGTTCCCCGCCACTTTAACGTGCCCCACTCCTAAGGGTGCCGCGCGGTCGTAATCTTTACTGATCAAAGCCCGTACCGGCTCAAGCCCACCTTTGTAATAAGCCCCTACCGGAACCACCATCACAATAAAAGTGTAGGCATTCGCCGGTGCCACCCCAATCTGTGCCCCAGAACCTATCAGCAGCGGACGCACATAGAGCGACCCACCCGTACCGTATGGCGGTACAAAATCGGCATTGGCACGAATTACCCGCTCACAAGCCTCAAGAAACAACTCTTGCGGCACTTCGGGCATACAAGTCCGCCGTGCTGTCGATCCCATACGTGCCGCATTTGCCTCAGGCCGGAATAATCGCACCGCCCCGTCTTTACACCTAAATGCCTTCAAACCCTCAAATGCCGCCTGTCCATAATGGAGGCACGATGCCGCAATAGAGAGGTTGATGTAGGGGCTGTCAACCAGCTCACCGCCATCCCATGCCCCGTCACGCCACTCGTAGCGGATATGACAGTTTGTCTCTAAATATTTAAACCCGAGGCTTTTCCAATCAATTTGTTTCATTGCTCACGAACCTTTTCTTCAATATAGGAGTAAATCCTGACCATAGACAGATTTTCTGGATCAGCGCTATAGAATACTATCTTTTCAGCTACGTGCAACACCTTTCAATAATAAAACTGCAATCTCTTTAGTAGCTAACCCGTTAGCTACTGCCCAAAAAAAAGAAGTTCAAGCAGCTATCTTCATAAAGGGAATAAGATTTCTATGCTGTACAACGTTTGGTTACGGCTGTAAGCAGTTTTAGCCATAAAAACTTTACCCTTGCCATAATGAAGCTAAAAATACTACTATTCGCCATGCCGTTATTTACTCGGCTATGCGGGCGGCGTGTGCCGTTTTTACGCAAACTTGCTCATTCAGTATTAAAACATGGGGATACCTTATGACCATTAATAAACCGAAGATGCGCCTGGTGCGCTCCTTGTTAGCCGTAGCTATTGCCATCGCGCTCCCAGCTACTCTGGCACTGGCACAATATGACGAAACAGCTCTTAATGATGCCGGCGAACAGGCCGTCGCTACTGTAATAGCCGACACCCAGGAGACTGCACTACCAGCAGCCGCTCAGGAGAGCCAGAGTGTCGTCGCTCAGCTTGGCGACTCATTACAGAGTGGTGCCCAGCGTACAGTCTCCGAGGGCCGTGACATCTGGCACTCAGTTGTCACACCCGCAGCACAGCGCTTTGTCACTGCCGTACCCGTCTTCCTCAAGGCACTCGTCTTCCTGATCGCCTTCTGGATTGCCGGCTCAATTCTCGGCGCTTCTGTCCGCAAATTACTCGATCTCACCAAAGTCGACGATCGTGCCGTGCGCGATTGGGGGCTTGAGGATGTCCTCAAGCGTCAGGATGGCTCGCTCCGCTCTCTCTCCCGCATCGTTGGAGGTCTAATAAAAGGATTACTGGTGCTGTTCGGCTTCGTAGCCTTCTTCAACGCCCTTAATCTCTCCATGGTTGCCGGCCCGCTGCAAGGTGTGCTAGATAAAATCGTCGGCATCGTCCCTGACCTGCTTAAAGCCGCTGCCATACTCTTTGTCTACTGGGCTGTTGCCGCAGTTGTTAAAGCCGGTATTGTCCGTTTGCTCGGTCTTATCAAGTTCGACGACCGTTTTGGCAAACACCTTAACAGCACCGATGCCGCCACCAAGCCCAGCACACTGATCGGGCGCCTCTTATTCTATGTCATCCTCCTCTTTGGCATCCCACCCTTCCTCGCGGCACTTGGTCAGGAAGCTCTGGTAGCTCCTCTGCAAACCATGCTCTCTAAGCTGCTCAGCTTCCTCCCTAATATCTTTGCCGCTGCGATTATCGTCATCATCGGTCGCGTAGTCTCCACTATCGTCCGTGAGGTAGTCGTGAACCTCCTCGCCGCCGCCGGTGCCGATAAAGGAGCCGAAAAGATCGGCCTGGGTAAAATTTTAGGCGACAACAAACCTTCAGTCATCGTCTCCAAGATCGCCTACTTCTTTATCCTGATCCCCATCATTGTCGCCGCTGTCGACAGTCTGGGCATCAAGGTGATCTCCGAGCCTCTCAAAGCAACGCTTGAAAAAGTTATGGCAGCCATACCGGCTCTCCTCGTAGCTGCAGTCATAGTTGTTATCGGCGTAATTGTCGCCAAGGTCGTCCGCTCACTGGTCGAAACCTTCCTCAGTGGTGTCGGTGTTGATGCCCTCCCCGAGAAAATCGGTCTCGATTTCCTCAAAGCCAAACAGGGCCAGTTGCCCCTCTCCGGGGTTATCGGTGCCGCTGTCTCGGTTATCATCATCCTGATCACCGCCCAGCAAGCTACCGCTTCACTCCAGTTCAACCAACTGGCCGAACTCATCCGCAAGCTGGTTGAATATCTCCCCGCACTGGTCGTTGGTCTGCTGATCCTTCTGGCTGCCCTCAGCCTCGGCAAGTATGTCGGCAACCTCGTCTCCCGTGCTCTGGGTGACAACCCCAACGCCCGCACCCTCGCCACTGTTGCCCGCGGTGCTGTCAGCCTGCTCGGTATCAGCATGGCTCTTGAGCAGCTCGGCGTTGGCGAAACCGTCGTGCTGGTCGTTGTCGCCACCCTCCTCGGTGGTACAGCTCTGGCCCTCGGTCTGGCCTTTGGTCTGGGTGGCACAGAGCGTGCCCGCCAAGCTATAGATAGCTGGAAGAAATAACCACTAATCAAGGCGTGCCGTATCTCGGCACGCCTTTTTTTTACCTATGAAAAAGAAAACTTATAACATCATAATTCTCACAATCCTCCTTCTGATCGCTGCTACCTGGGGCTATAGTCGTATCAACCCCGACTTTGCCCAACGCTGCGACTCACTCTACACGTCATACCTCAAACCCGCCTGCGATGCCGGTTTAAAACTATGCCATCGCGTAGGCGATGCTATTGCCGACAAAATGCAAAACCCATTTAAGAAAAGTCTCGATCGCCGCAATTCCGCCCCTACCGAATAACACACCACCACAACCATGTGAAAACCATTTGATCAATTTGGTCACAATTTGGTCATATTTCTAAAAAAGGTGTTGCACCGCAGACACCAATAAGGTATATTTTTCGTCCACTAACCGACAGAAAGGCCTGATGCAATGAGGCACTGGCATTGTTCTGGGGTTGTTTAAGGGGGTGAATTTTAGAGTGATTCAGATTAAACTGAAAAAAGGCGAGTCCGTAGAACGCGCCATGAAGCGACTGAAGAAAATCATGGACAAAGAGGGCCTGATGAAACAGTTGCGCGCTAACCGCTACTTTGAAAAGCCATGCGAAAAAAAGCGTCGTAAGTCGGCTCGCGCTCGCGCCCGCCAATTTTCACGCCGCCCCCAAACTATGTCCTCATAGTTTTACACTTCAATTCTAAAAGCTAAAACCCGGCACACCACCGGGTTTTAGCTTTTTTATACCCCTAGACCACACTTCGACAAGGTAAGGCGTGTCTCTCCGAAACCGCCGCTGTCAGCAACCGCACCTCGCCCTATGACAGGATTAGGAAAGGCGCATTGGCTTATGCCTCCCCTCCCTCCGAACCGTACGTGCGGATCTCCCGCATACGGCTCTCCAGTCAGCAATTTGCTCCATTACGGAGACTGGCAAGTTCTGTTTCAAAGGCACTTTTCAGACTAAAAAGCCCAAGTTCAGTGAAATAGCGGTTAGGCCAGCGTTGATGATCGGAGCCGCGCCCACGTCCTCTGCCTCCTCTACGTTTACGCAGGATACCTCGCAGTCGCCCACGTACCCATGAGTCGATAGTCTGTAGGTCAGATCGTCCAGCTTGCTTAAAGTAGCCGTACCATCCGCGTAGGATTGGGTTGATTATTTGGCATATTTCCTCAAGGCTTTTGCCGCTGTTTCGTCTCGTAAGTGGCTTAATGGTTTGACGTAGCTTCTGTATACTTTTAGGTCTGGGGTATTTCCTCAAACCGTTGTTAGTCTGTTTGAATCTGTAACCCAAAAAGTCGAAGTGACTGTTATGTTGGGTCATGTCAATAACGTGGCTTTTCTCTTCATTAAGAGCTAGCCCGTTACCCTCCATCCATCCGCTTATCGTTTCGAGAGCGATTTGTGCCTCTTCTGCTGTGCGGCACATTACAACCATGTCATCGGCGTAACGTACCATTTTGAAACCTGCTTCACTCATCTTCCAATCCAGAGGGTCAAGGTATATGTTAGCCAGAAGTGGACTGATTACGCCGCCTTGTGGCGTGCCCGTTTCAGACTTCATAAGCTCGGTTCCCTCCATGACTCCTTGCTCCAGAAATACCTTAATAAGCCGCAGGACTTTCTTATCGGCTATGCGCTCTTGCACCAGCTTCATAAGTCTGTCCTGTGATATGTTGTCAAAGAATTTCCGAATATCAATCTCAACTACATGTTCATGGCCGCCTTTCAGCAGTCGCCACACTTCACGTAGTCCATCTTTACAACCGCGCCCAGGTCGGAACCCATAACTTTGAGGATGAAAACAGCTCTCAAAGATAGGCTCAATAACCATCTTCAAGGCTGTTTGTACTATGCGGTCAACGACTGTTGGTATTCCCAATGGTCGCTTTTCCGCACTCCCCGGCTTTGGTATCCACACCCGTTTGACTGGTTTGGGTTGATATGTACCTTCGCTTAGGTGCCGTTTAACGACAGGCTGTCGACTCTGGATGTCTTTTGCGAAACGCTCAACCGTGATTCCGTCAACGCCACACGCCCCTGCGTTGTCGAGAACCTTTGCCCAAGCCAGTTCAAGGGTACTATCTGCACAGACTTTGTCCGACAGACTGTACCACTTGCGTTCTTTCATCCCCCCTTCGAGGGCTGCCAGCATCGGCTCTGTCCACACTCCACGTTCAGCCTTGTAGCGTTGCCACAAGTCCTCTTCTACAGGCATATCCCTGACGGGAACTCTTACAGATTTGTCTTCGCTTTGTGTCTCCATCACCAATTCGCCTTCCTACCACCCTTCGCTCCACGAGAGTTACCCCGCTTCATCACTACTACGATGGCTCTGACTCCCGTATGGCGCCCCATTGGGGGACGTCCTGTCCATACGGGCCTCAACGTTTATAGTAAGGAACCTTCCTTGCATTCTCACTTCAACCACAAACAACCGCCCGAAGCACCCAAGCGAGATATGGGTGACCGGCTTCCGACTATGTCGGAGGATTTCGCCATTCCCTAGTAAGCTCATCGCTGTTGATCGCCGAATCAAGTTCACTTGTCATTTGGGACTGCAAGTCCACTTCCAGTTGCTTCCCACCTCACCTTACGGTGACGCAGTTACTTTCAGTTGCACTCCTGGTCTCGTCCAGAAGTGACCCGACTTTCACGGGCTGATTACCTCCTTTCACGTTCGCACTAGGGCGTGTCTCTCCGAGACCGCCGCAAGAGCCGGGCCTGCGGTGCGCCTTGCCCTACCGCCATCTGCTTGCTATGTACCACCCCTACAGGGTGGAAACCATCTCCCAACACAAACCTTGGGCGTTGCCCAAGGCTGGTATGTCTAGCACCTTCAGCGCATTTTCAGCCCACCATTCGTGTCCATTCGTGTTAATTCGTGATTAATCCTTCCGGGCCTTCTCCATTCGCCATTCTCCACCAGCCCGCCGACAAAGCTCACGACAAAGTTTTTTTACCTATAACCTATTACTTATCCTCCCCACCTTCACTCTTCTTCGTCCGTCTATTCCGTCCCTTCCGTGGTTAAAAAATCCCAGTTCATTTGACCCCGGACTCCAGACTCAGGACTCGGAACACTTATTACCTATCACCTATTTCTTATTTCTTTTCTCTTTGCTTTCTCTGTGTTCTATGAGGTGAATCACATCTTTCCGGTGGCATTACGCCTTGTTACGGTGTGGCGGTTTCGGAGAAACACGCCCTACCGCCATGTGTTCGCCTCACTGACGCAGTAGTGCCGCTGCGCGGTTGGCAACGGGCAAACCGGGGAAGCGTTTAACCGCCTCTTCGGCTATCTCTTTCATGGCCTCACTCCGTTTGAGTTTGCTGAGAGCATCGAGCAGTAGGTCGTAGGCTTCAGGGAGCTGGCTGGTCATGACGTCGGCCTTACGGTAGGCTTCAAGCACCGCTGCCGTGCGGTGCCAATCTCCCACATGGGCATATACCCGCGCCTCGCTCATCGGATAATCTCCGCCAATTTTAGACATCGGGGAGTCATTTTCCCATTTGTACAGTACTGCCAGTGCCTCGCTGACAGCGTTTTGCGCCAGATATGCACTGATGGTCGAGGCTTGGGCGGCGTCATTTACAGCGTAGAGTTTCCAGGCGTCGGAGTGTTTAAGCTCCTGACGGATACGCTGTAACGAGGGGAGATTGCGATTGGGCGATTGCCCCGCTTTATAGGGGCGTGAGACCAGTGGAGTTAAACCGCCACCGCCAACTGTTGCCCCGGCCGCTAGGCGGTTGCGGCTGCGATAACGCTCTTGTGCTTCGGCGTAGTGGCGGGCGGCCAGTTCGCGTTGACCTGCCATCCGCTCAACATCGCCGGCCAGCAGGACTGAGCGCTGAATCTCTTCAGGGGCATTGGCCGCCTCACGCATAAAACGGACGGCACGCCGGGCCGCTACTACGTTGTCGGCGTAGTAGAGGTGGCTGTTGATGCGTTCTTCACGCCACTTAAATTTTCGCACCCGGTTGATGTCGTTCTGCTCAAAGCGGTCGATCCATCCCTGCTGCCATGCCACATCGCCCGACAAACGCATTGTTTCGGCGAAGCGGTCTTCCAGTTCATGGCGCTGCTCGACCGGCAATCGTTGAAGTGTGCGCCATGACCGCTCAAATATCTCAACCAGAATCGGCCCGCCCCGGTAAGGTTCAAGAAGAGCCAGCAAGGTAGTCCACTGGTCGCCGCTCCAGGCAGCACAGGGGTCGCTCTCTTTGGCGGTCGCTTTTATCATGTCAAGAAAGACCTGGCGGTAGAGGAGGCGATCGGCGGAGTTGTTGACAGAGTGGGCGCGTGGAGAGACAAAGGATGTCATCCTAAAATTTTGTCGCGATGAGCCACCGGCTGAGACAACGGTGAGACTGGCCGACGACTGGGCGAACCAGGTGGCACTCTTCCCTGTCACTGTGCGACCGCCCCCGAAGTCCCAGGTGATGGTAGTTCCCGCCCCCGGTGTGACACCGCGACAGACGAGAGTATGAAGGTTAAGCGGCTGCTCTCCCAGCCATAAATATCCGGTGGCCTGTAGGTTACCGCCAACCCACCCTACGCTGCGATTATTCTCACCGGTTATCCGCGTCACTTCAGCCTGACCACTCGCCCCCCAGGCACGCCCCTCCATAAAGGTTGGCAATCCGCTCTCCCCTTCGCGACGCCACACCAAACACATCTCCTGATCGCCGCGAACCTCAAAATGGTAGTAGTCGATTTTATGCCACCCGGCCTCAAGTGTTACACTTTTACCATACTCCCCACGGGCACCGGCACTGCGGGTATGAATACCCGGCCAGGCGACGAGTAGCGAGCCATCGAGCCACACCTCTGACCCCTCGTCAGAGATAGTGGCAAAGTAGATTTTTTCCCGTTTATCGAGCTTAAACCACCCGGTAAACCAGGAGACAAAGTTGTCGTCGGCACCATAAGGATTCCAGCGGATACCGATACGCCCGATTTTTCCACCATAGGCTCGTTGTGCCGGTGGCCACTCGCCGGCCATGCGGCGGGCTTCATCGAGCGACGGTGCCCCGCTACTGCGGGTAAACACAAAGAGACTCGGCTTGAGCCTGGTCGCTGCCGGTCTGGGCGGCATGGTGCGGGCGGCACTGATGTGCACCGTAACACTGTTGCCGTTGGCGGGAGGCCGAAACAACAGCCCCAGTGCATCGGCGGGTGTGTGCCACAGTAACAACGACTCCAACATCTGGCCGCTGCTATCGCGCACCTCAATCAGGGGAAATTTAGGCAACAGGCCGCCATCGGGGAGTTGCAGATAAACACCCAAATCGGGATCCGACGGACGCTCGCGTATCGTCACCTCAGCCCGCAGTTGCGACGGTTGCTGCTGCGCCGCTGCTACCAGCACTGCACCCAACAACGCCACCACACTATGCCACCATTTGCCCGTTTTAAACCCCATGCCGGCTCCTTCAGATAATCTCCAGATAGTCACGTTCCGGCAACACCGGGAATGGCGCATGTGGCTCAGCCTGATACCAGAACGCTGTTGATGCGATATCGTCCTGATTGGCGCTGTAGCGGTTGCCGGCCCGCCAGCCCAGTGCTTGAATTGTCACCCCCATATCGTGCTTAAAACGGATAGGGTCAGTGATGTGCCAGCGGTAGAGACTGAAACGGGTGTTGGCTTGATACAAGCCATCGGGGCGTGCCACATGTGGCATACCGGCATATGGCGTGCAAAACTCCTGGTACTGTTTGGTAGCCTTGTTCTCAAAATTATACGACCCACAGAAGTAATCCTCAGTACCAGTGCCGCAGATCGTCGGGTAGCACTCTCCGCCATGCTCTTTCACATTACGCCCGACAACCCCACCGGGGAGGTCGCCATCAAGATAAAACTTTATCTCGCCCTCTCCCCACCAGCCATTGCTGTTAACCTGCCAGGCCATGTATGTCCCCACATAGTGTCCCTCTCCCTCAATGCCATCAACAATCGTGTAGACATCCTTGTAAGGAAGCGGATTTGTACGCCGGAACTGTGCATGGAAATAGGCGGCGTCTTCGGGAACGTCAGTCAGGGTGTAGTTGATCTGATAAAAAAGACGCAACGGCTCATAGCCGATATTCTCCATGGTGACCCTGCAATGTTTGCGGAATGGCATCTCCCAAAAAGAGTTAAAGGCGTTACCCGGGTTAACGCACACCGGCAAGGAGACCAGCGGACGGTACACGCTATAGCTGGTATAGGCACTGGCAAAGAAGTCGCCCACCGGCACCTCTACCGATGGTGTCTCCTCACCATCCCAGTAAAACCGGAGAATTGAGGAGCGGTAGCTACCGGATGGTGTTATCCATATCGATTGAATCGCCCCTGAGCCGTCGATATCGGCCAGAACACTCGTATCTCCCGGATCAACCACTATGCAGGGTCGCACCTTCCAGCCTGTACCCAGATCACGAGACCAATCGTGGGTAGGATCTACATGTCGCCCGCCACCCGCTTTGGCACCATTAGGGTTCTCTGCGCTGATCGACCTCGACTCTGCCTTGGAGAGACGTGACAAATTACCCAAATTAAGTCCCAAACCATTAAAACCAGCCATCGCAAACCTCCATTACCACCTGCAACAGGTCATTTGACAAAACTTAACCAGAAAGTGGCCTCATTGTAACACCAGACCCCACAAAAAAACTATCACAAAGTCAGTAAAGGGGTGCCACTACTTCTCTGTCCCTGCGATTTTGCTTAATCTATAGCGGGGGAGGAGCTGCTCGGGCATATACGAGGCTTTAGAGCGGCGCAGACCCGGGTTGCCAAGGTCTTGTTCGAGGTTGATCCATTTGGCACGCTGCAGCAGGTGCTGCGCCAGACTCACACGGATGGTTTGAGCCGCACCGCGTATCTGGCGATCTGCTTTTTCAAAATGGACGTTGCAGGTATCGGGGCGGGTGAAAGAGTAAACAGAGAAAGCCTGCGGCTCGCCACTAGGTGATATGAGTAATACCCCCTCAAGGCCCAACTGCGAAAAATTGTTGAAAGCGCGGGTTATGGCAAGGCTCTCGTCATCAAGAAAGTCGCCGGGCCGCTCGGCCTCTATCTGCGCCATAGCGAATTGACGGGCCAACTCGCTGTTATCGAGGGTGATCTCAATCAGGCGCCACCCCGGCACCTGCTCGCCGAACTGGCGGATCAGGCGCCGCGTATTCTGATGGCCACGGCCTGACAGCTCGGCCAGATTTTCAACAGAGAGGATGTAGTCGTCTTCATCCGGTGTAGTGGAGATGATGTAGTATTGGCATAACGCCGCAGCGTGAGTCTCAATATACTCACGTGGCACATCGCCCCAGGAGAGATCTATCCCCATGGTGGCTGAGAGGTCGGCACGGTGTTGTTCAAGTTGCGCCGGCTCAAACCATTGGCCAAAAGGGAAGAGGAGCGCGGCGACTTTAAGGTTTAATACCACAATCCTGCTATTAATCTCGGTGTAGTATGTGTCGTACACCTCTGACCACATAAAAATATTGGCAAAGTTACTTTCGCAACTTAACCGCTGCTGCACGGCCAGTGCTGCTTCAAAGGCCTCACGTTTATCTATTGTTACGCGCTTTAGGCGATCTAAATTCATTAAAAAATGGATACCGGCAACTGGTCTGTCCCGTACAGTAAGCCTCTCCATCCTCTATCTGGATTACTAATTTACAGAACCCTTTCTGGTTCTCTTGCTAATGGACATAAAGATAGTTTATACTATCTGACATGAAAACACCAGCCGACAACCGTCCTGATTGGGACACTTATTTTATGAACATAGCTACGGTCGTCTCCAGTCGCGGCAATTGCAGCCGCCGTCAGGTAGGTGCCGTAGTGGTATCTGACCATCGTATCATCTCCACCGGCTATAATGGCACACCGCGTGGTATCCAAAACTGCTTCGAGGGTGGTTGCGCCCGCTGTGCCTCAGCAGCAGCTTCGGGGAGCGGATTGGCGGAGTGTGTCTGCTCGCACGCTGAGGAGAACGCCATCACACAGGCCGCCTATCATGGAGTGCGGACTAAAGATGCCGTTATCTATGTAACTATAAGTCCGTGCCTGACCTGCGCCAAAATGATTATCAACGCCGGTATCACTGAAGTTGTTTATGGCGGTGACTACGCCTTTAACGACCAGACTCGTGCCCTGTTTGCCGAGGCCGGAGTATTATGCCGCAAACATAACGCAACATGCACCAGCGGCTGCCAGCACTAGTTTCTGCGGCCGCAAAGCAGCCTCCGCCCGCTACTCCATCTCGCCTATGGCTTTAAAGTAATCAGAGACCATCTGGCGGTATTCAGCCGGTGCCTCATCAGGGTTTGAGGCCACATTCGCATCGGGTGAGCGCCCGTAATCGGCATTGGCTCCCATGGTCTCATCGCTGAAGCCACCGTCAAAGCTGGAGCGTGCCCGTGACAGCTCCTGAATGGCCCGACTCTGAAACTCGCGCATCTGTAATATTTGTCCCGCCTTGCCTGCCTCGGCGGCTCGTTTCATATTTTCACGGGCGCTGTTAAACCCGGCCGGTATTCTTAAGCCGCTCAATTGGGCTCGAGCGTAGATTGTATCTGCTATCTGCGCCAACTCCGCCTGCATAGAGGTCTCATCGGCCTGACGCACTTTCGACTCCCGCCGTGCATCGGCTTCGGTTCCTGCCATCCCTTTTTCGTCGGCATAGCCGGAGTTTTTACCACCACCGGTAGCCTTGGCTTCTTCGTGCCCCTCCTCTTCAATATCACCAGATTGTGAAGAGTCGCGGGTGCGGCGTTTATCGATCTCATCATCGCCTTCGTTAATCCGCCCCGTTTTTGCCATAACCTCGCCATCAGCCATACCGGCACGCCCTACCTGTGAGCGTCCATCCTGCTCCTTATGGTCGGGCTTGCGGTTGCCCGATTTACCGGCCGCGCTGTAATCAACTGTCTCACCTTCAGCTATCTCCCACCCCAGTGCCGGATTAGCATCGCCCTGATTAGTGAGAGAGTCGTCGGTTTTATCGGCCAGCTCCTCCTGCTCCTCCATCAGGTCGCCAATAAGATCCTGCAACTCCTCCGGCATACCGATTTGCGGAATGGCATTCTGAATCTCGGCCTGATCGAAGTTCTCAACATTACGCTTATGGTCGTCGGGCTTGTTAGCCAGCCAATGTTCCATCTCATCGAGCTTCTGCCCCGTCTGCGCCATCAGTTCCAGCCAGAAATCCTCCTTCTGTAACCCCAACTCTATGGCATCGGTATCCTTCTCTGTCCCCTCAAGCTGACCCATCGCCTCGTAAATCTGGTAACAATCTGTCACCAGCTCGTTGGCGGCATCAAGCTCCGGCAAAGCCTGTAAGTCGGTGGCTACTTTAAGGGCGGCGTCGGCCATCATTTTTTTCAGCTCAACCACCTCTTCCAGCAATTCGTCATCGCTACCGTCTGTCTTATTACCCTGACTCTCTGTAGCACGCAGAGCATCAACTATCCCCTCCTGCAGTTTCTCCAGTTTTTTCATTGCATCGCGGGCATCACGCACTGTATCGAGTGCCGCAACCTCTTTTTTCTCTCCCTCTTCAGCCTGCCACTCCGAGAGCAGTAGCCGTAAAGTGTGGAGTGAGTTGGTGGCACCGATTTGCGGAGTCAGGGCACGCTGCGGCTGGTCATTCTGCAGTGCCTGAGCCGCACGTAACATATCAACCCTGATCCGCAACTCTTCGGCTCTATCGGCCAGAGAACTGAGCAGCGTCCGTAGCGGGTCATCTTCGCCAGCCATGCCGGCATCACGACGCGCCAACTCAATCATCCCGGCTAAATCGAGCGCCAACGACTCCTGACGCCCTGTCACCGCCTCCGGGACTTCACTGCTGTTCTGGGCAACAGTTTTAGTAATATTGAGGGTGGCTGTCTGCTCTTTGATCAGCGCATTGACAATCGCCATCATGCCGGAACTGCTCTGGTCGAGCTGGCGGGCCTTACTCTCATTTTGCGACACCGTCAACAGCCGTAATATCAGCCGTTGTGTGGTAAGGGCCTCATTTGCCGCCCGACTGCGCGACTCAGGTGGAATGGCGGTCATACGGGCAAGCTGGGCAATCGCCTCTGCCATCGGTGCCCCCGCCTTCTCCAATGCCACACGAGCTGTCCCCAATGAGGCACCGCCGCCACGTAGCAGATCGGCACCGTAACTCCGTATTTCACGCTGTCGATTCAGAGGACTCTCCCAGGCAAAGGGGTCAAACGACGGCAACGCCGCCATAAGACGTGCCGTCTCCACCATATTGCCGCGTTGCTGCTGGATAAGCTGACCCAAACTCTTCTGCGCCTCCCCTTTTCTGGTCAGGTGCTCTTTATACTGTTCAGTAATCAGCACCTGCTCAAAAGTGATTTCACGGCTTAGCGCTACGTTTGGCGGTCCCGGCTCCATGTTGTCGTATACAATCAGCCTCAATGCTGCATCGTGGCCAAGATGGCTCAGATTCCCCTCCCACTCACCATTAAAACTCCGCTCACCGGCTGTACTCCAGCGGGCGATCTCCTCTCCGGGGGAGTCGGGCTTGCTGCCCCGCTTAACCCTCTCCAGCACAATTGCCGACAACCCATAGTCGTCAGTAGCGGTGAAAGCGATATAAGGAGCAGCTCCCGCCGGCAAAACCGCTTTACCTGTCGGGGCCGTAATACGCAACGTGGGCGGAAGGTCGGGAACCAGTGTGTAGCGCGCATTGTGCACCAGACGGGTATTGAGATTGTCAACAGCCGTCAGATTAATTGCCGCCCCTGAAGTTATGGCCAGATTTGCCTGCCAGCCATTGCCACCGGCAACAACTCTCATCGCCATTGACTCCCCGCCCGCCAACGACAGCTCAGCGCGTTGCGCAGCACGGTTGAGCGTCAGTAATAACGTGGCCGTTGCGCCACTGGGTATATCCGGAGCCTCCTCCAATAAATTTGCCACCGTTGGTGCCTTACGTGTATAGGGTGGCGGTGTGATATTCAATTGCAACCCGGCCACAGCCAAAGGTGCTACTGTAGTGACGGTAAAAG
Source organism: Lentisphaerota bacterium (assembly GCA_012520735.1). GTDB lineage: Bacteria > Verrucomicrobiota > Kiritimatiellia > RFP12 > JAAYNR01 > JAAYNR01. Next base: position 24,046 of record JAAYNR010000142.1, read on the forward strand.
TATCAGTCGGCCAGGCATCGCCCACCCGGAAACGGTAACTCACCGGTGCTGAGAGTCTGGCAATACTATGACTGAAAACCCGTTCGGCATCAGTGGCATCAAAACTACCCAGTTGGATCACTGTGCGGACATCATCGGACGGGGTCATCTCCAGCAGTACTGTCTGGCCACTACGCCCCCTGGCACGAACCGTCAACTCCAGCGGCATCCCCTGTACGACTGTCGTGTTGCCCGGTTCTACTGCTATCACCTGCGCGAAAGTAGGCGGAGTAAGACCACAAAACGGGTTGGCTGCCCGCTGCAATGCTATAGTCCAAGCCTCCCCATAGATCATCGCCGGAACAGCAATCAGCAACATCGCCACACCCACTGCAACGGCACCAAAACGGCGCAGCCGCCGGTTTTTAAGCTCCCGAAGCGGAAGTTCTCTCCAGCCCGGTATAGGAGTATGAAGATAATTACGCAACCACGGCGAGGCCGCCCCCGCCTCGGCGGCAAAGAGGACACGGTTAATCAGATGATTATCAAGCTGGGGAAAACGACCCTCCAGCAAGGCTGCTACTGCTGCCGTCGTGCGTTGCCGCACCAGCACACGCCGCAAAAAAACCACCAACACTACCCCCGCAGCCAGCAGCAACAGTGGAAAAACAAGTCGTATATTGCCGCGCGGGCGCAACACTAAGTCGAGCACCGCCAAAACAAACCAACACGCAGCCAAACCTGCCAGGCCAAATAAAGCCCACTCAAAGGCCTGCCACAGGTTTATCTGTCCGTTAATCCGCTTCAGCTCACTATTGAGGTTACTCACAATACAGTGCCTCTCCTAACCTACTACTTTTTCTTAGCCGCAATCTTGCTCTTGTCTATCTGGCCTATCTCCTCCAGTTTGACATCACTCACATAAAAATCACCCGCCTTGCCGGCAATACCGACAAGATGGACAACTACAAAATCACAATTCTCCCAGAACGAATAAGCCAGCTTACTCATATCCCGCTGCGGTATCTCCACACTGGCAGTTGACCAGGTAGGTTTTACATAAGAGAACTGCGCTGTGCCCTTCTCACCTTTAAAAGAGATAACCGGCCCCTTAAAGGCATCCCGGGTCTCATCATTACTGGGATTACTGTGCTTCTTCACCCCCGGCTTCCACCTTTTACCCATCACATAAATCCGCCCCCAGGGTCCGGTTGAGCGCGCCGAAACAGTGAGCTTATACCGCTTATCCGGGTCGATACGGATCGGATAACTCAACGCCTGCACCCCCTGATTATCGGCCAAATTCTGATCCAGCGCAAATTTTAGCACATTATTACGTCCGCTATCCGAGGTAATTGAGACAAACGACTTATTATTCTTCAAAAAATCGTGCTTTGGAAAATCGATCTGCCAAAACTCCAACCCCTTCTTAAAATCACCATTACGCTCTGCCAGCAGATCAGGACCGGCTACAACCCCGCCAGCCAGCAGTACCCCTGCCACCAAACACCCCACCAAACGCAAAACCATATACCACCCCTTTCCTCAAAATTACACTAATCCACACATTAAAACAAAAATTATACCCCACTCCCCCACAGCAAACAAGCAACAATAGAAGGGGACAAATTTCACCCTTCGCTCTTCCATCTTCACTCTTGTTTACTTCGTCTCAGCGTACGCGTTTAAGTCTCGCGTTTAAGGGTATTTTCGACTAAGGAGCGCGAGTAAGGGTACGATTAAGAGTATTTACCTACTCCTTAGCTTGCCGCATTCACCTCGCCAAGCTGCGGTGCGCTCCGCGCCACCGCGGTAGGGCGTGTCTCTCCGAGACCGCCGTCGCCAGCAGCGGCATACGCCGCTGCTGACGTGTTCATTACGCAAAAGCCGGTCTTCAACCCCCGGCGGCATTTTCCTTTGTCCCGGCGCGCCATAGCCGCACCGAGACACGGCGGTTTCGGAGAAACACGCCCTACCACCAGCGGCGGTTTCAGAGAAACACGCCCTACCGCCATGTACTTGCTATTAGTAGCTAACCCGTTAGCTACTGTCAGAAAAAACAAGAAGTTCAAGCAGCTATCTTCATAAGTTGTTGCGTTGAAGCAGCTAAGGCAGCATTGAGAGTCATCGTCACCTCTCTTCCTTTTAAAATCTGTTTTCCAAACGCGTAGCGTTTTTATTAAAACTGCGTGAGTCCATGAA
>JAAYNR010000192.1 GCA_012520735.1 Lentisphaerota bacterium
GAGGGATATTTCCACCCTGTAGGGGTGGTACAGTGCGGCTAAGTGGAGGCTGGGTTATGTCACGCCCGACAAACCGGCTAACCTCTTTGGTATGTTTAACGAACGTATCAGCACCCATGTGGCCGAACCTATAACTGCCACCGCCCTCGCCCTCGAAGGCCCCGATGGCACGCACGCCATCTGGATATCATGCGATATACTTAATATACCCCTTGATGTCACCGATGAAATCCGTGATGCCGTGGCTGCCAAAATAAACGGCTTTAATCCCAAACACCTGCTGATAAGCTGCACCCATACCCATAACGCTCCTAACTTCTACCTCGGTCTCTTCCCTACGCCACCACCGGAGGCAATCACCCCCACCGGAGTATCGCACCCTGTTTGTCGACCTCGTTACCAAAGTAGCCCTGCAATCATGGGAAAACCGCACAACCGGACAAGTCGCCCCTGCGCTGGGACACGCTGTCATCGGCTGGTGTCGCCGTGTTGTCTTCAGTAATGGCACCGGCCAGATGTATGGTGATACCACCCGCGACGACTTCACCCGCGTTGAAGGCCCTATGGACCCCGGTGTCGAAATACTCTTCACCTACACCATGAATGGCGATATCAGCGGCGCGCTGGTCAGTGTCACCTGTACAGCCCAAACCTGTATGGGCGACAACTCCCTCACCGCCGACCTCTGGGCCCCTGTCCGCCGCAACCTCCGCGCCCATTTCGGTGCAAACTTCCAGGTTCTCGGTGTCCCCGGTGCTGCCGGCGACCAATGCCCCGACGACCTACTCCGCTGGAGACGGAGTGAACCACACCTTCGTGGTCCCCACGGTGCCGAGACACTCGCTCGCCGCCTCTCTAATGCCGTTATCGAGGCTCACGAATATGGTCGCCGCGAAACCACCGCCACTCCGGTTTTCCGCCACCTTAATAGTGCCATAGACCTCCCCCTCTATGTCATGAACGACTCCGAGGTCGACCACTATAAAAAAGTCATCTCAGACCTTACCGCTAACGGCGAGCCCGACCCCAAATCGTGAGACGGTGGCACCCTGCTCCGTGCCCGCCAACATCTCAAATGCCACACAGAACTCGATGCCAACCCACGCATCACCGCCGACTGCAACTTCATCCGCATCGGTGATTTTGCCGTTGCCACCAACCCCTTTGAGCTCTTCCTCGAATATGGCCAGCGGATCAAAGGTCGCAGCCCCGCCACCCAAACCGTAACCCCCCAGCTCACTAACGACCGCCTCAGCTACCTCCCCACCGCTGCGGCCCTCTCACATGGCCACTACAGCGCCATGCCCTCAAACATCAAAGTGAGTCCGCAAGGCGGCGACCAACTCGTCGAAGCCAGCCTTGCCTCACTCCGCAAACTATGGGAATAATGCACTTACTGGGGACAGAGAAGTAATGCTCCCCTTTTAACCACTTCTTTGCGTCCACTCCGTGGTCGCAAAACCATAGCCACCGCCACCTGCCCGCTCCACTACTCCTCTGCCACTCTCAGCGATCAGGTAACACCAATCCAGGGACAGAGATATAGCTTCTCTGTCCCTGGATATGCGTCTGTCCCTAGATATGCCCCCCTGCATGGTGGAATTCATCTCCTAACCAAAACCCTGGGCGCTGCCCAAAGCTGGTATATCTCGCGCCTTCAGCGCATTTTCCGCAGCCATTCGTGTTCATCTGTGACCATTCGTGGTTTACCTCCCTTTTCTTCCCCTTTTTTCTGTCTATTCCGTGTTGGTAATGTGGGTCCTGTTCAGACCGAACCCTTTATACGGGGCTTAAAGTCTGACGCATCTTGTGGTACGATGCGGACAGCTGGTGGCTTGGTAACCACTCGCTGTACGCATGGGGGACACCCGAGGAAAGCACTGGGCTAACTGCCCGTTTCCGTTTACTACCGCCAACTGCGTAACATCTATTTTGGCTACCGTAATGCTGTTAAAGATTCAACACGCTGCTCAAATCGCATCTGGTCATTTTGCTCTCAACACGGCTTTCATCTGCCTAAAAAAAGCTGCACAAGCTGCTTATAGAACTGGCTCAACTAAAACTGTTAGATGGGCACGAGCCAGAGCTGCTGCTGGAAAAAATCATAATGTTGTGATATGCGCACTAGCTCGAAAAATGCTTGTCAAAGGGTGGCATATTTTGATGGGCCATCCAGTACCGGACAGAGAAGATGAAGAGTCATTTACATGCAAGCTCAGAAAGCTTGCATATGCAATCGGTAAAGAGAAACTCTCTGAACTGGGGTTCAAAAACCGCAAGCAATATGCAGAATCAGTATGCGCAAAAGACAGGCCGCCGTCTCCGACAAAGCTCACGACAAAGCTCACCACTCACAACTCATATCCACCCCCCTGCGTTTGAGCCTCTTTGCTCTATCTGCGGTTAACCCACAATAGGGATTGACCTTCCCCCATACTTTGCGCAAAATGTGAATCGCCTACTCAATAAGAGTTTGCGGGGCAAGATTCTACACAATGTCCCACTTTTAATTTAAAAGGACTCCTAAATGACCAATCGCCTCCCTCTCCAAAACACCCCCGTCATCACCAACCAAAAACAGGAATTGCGTCTGGCCATGATCGGCTCCAGTTCCGGTAATGGCCACCCATACTCCTGGAGTGCTATCTTTAATGGTTACGACCGCCCCCGTATGACCGCCGAATGCCCTTTCCCCGGTATCCCCGCATATTTAAATAAAGAGCCCTCTGACTCTTTCGGCATTGATGGTGCTAAAGTTACCCATATTTGTTGCGTTGGCGACGGCGGTTTCACTGCTGAGCACGTGGCTCAATGTTCGTTAATCCCTAATGTGGTGGCCGACCCCCGCGACATCATCGGTGCAGTAGATGCTGTCATTATCGCCACCGATGCCGGCCATGAACACGTCGCACGTGCCCGCCCTTTTGTCGAAGCCGGCATCCCGCTCTTTATCGATAAGCCAATGGTCGATGACCTCGACGACCTGCACACTTTCACCCGCTGGGTGAATCAAGGTCACGCCATCCTCTCGTCAAGTTGTATGCGCTATACTAAAGAGTACCTCCCCTACCACCTCTCTACCAACGATCTGGGCGAGCTCCGCTTTGCCACTATCACTACCCCTAAATCGTGGGAACGTTACGGTATCCACGCCCTCGAAGGTGTCTACCCTATCGTTGGCCCCGGCTTCACCTCTATCCGTAATACCGGCACTGCCGACCGCAATATCATCCACCTTAAACACTCTAAAGGTGTCGATGTAGTCGTAGCCGCCATCGACGATATGTTTGGCTCTTTCGGTTGCCTGCAGCTCTGCGGCACAGCCGGACACACCCAGTTGGTTTTTAAAGACAGCTTCTACGCCTTTAAAGCTCAGCTTGTCGATTTTATCAAATACCTCCGCACTGGTACCCTCCCCTTCCCCTATGCAGAAACATTCGAATTAATGCAACTGGTGATTGGTGCCATCATCAGCCGTAATGAAAATGGCCGTGAAGTTCAATTAGAGGAGTTAATATGAATGTAATCGATTCTTTCTCGCTTAAGGGTAAAGTTGCCCTGTTGACCGGCGGTGCCGGTCTCTATGGCCGCCAGATCGCCGCTGCACTCGCTGAGGCTGGTGCCGTCACCTGTATTGCTGCCCGTAATGTCTCGGCCCTTGAAGCTGTCGCTCAAGAGCTTAATGATTCCGGAGGTGATGTTGTGGCTCTCCCGCTTGACCTCGCCTCTGAATCTTCTATTGAGACCCTCATCAAAACTATCGCCGACCGCTATGGTCGCCTCGATATTCTCGTTAATAATGCCGTCACCCGCTGTGCCTGTGCCAATTGGGATCAGCCCATGGAGCTTTTTGATGAGAGCCTCCGTATAAATGCTTCGGCACTCTTCTGCATCACCCGTCTGGCTGCCAACCTTATGAAAAAGAGTAGCAGTGGCTCAATTATCAATATTGGCTCTTATATGGGTGTTCGCGGCCCGGATCCCCAAAACTATCTCGGTACCGATATGATGCAAACGCCATCACCCGCTTATTTCTTTGAAAAAGGCGGCATGGTCAATTTCACCCGCTTTGCCGCCAGTGTACTGGGACCCGACAACATACGCGTTAACGCCATCCACCCCGGCGGTTTCTTTAATAACCAACACCCCCGCTTTGTTGAGAACTATAGTGCTAACACCATGCTGGGCCGACTTGCCAACGAGACCGACCTCAAAGGTATCGTCGTGTTTCTCGCCTCAGCCGCATCAGCCTACCTCACAGGCACCAATATACCAGTAGATGGAGGATACACCGCAAAATGAAAAATCTCTCACGCCTCATGCTCGGCACAGTCCAATTCGGCCTCCCTTATGGCGTAGCCAATCGTAACGGTATGCCATCTGCCAATGAAGTCCGGAATATTGTCGCCGCTGCCATCAGTGGCGGCGTAAATTGTTTCGATACCGCCGCCGCTTATGGCACAAGCGAGTCAATACTTGGTAAAGTATTGCACGCCCTTAAAGCAACTGACAAAGTAGTAGTTGTCACCAAAGTGCGCCCCCTCACCTCCACCGAACTTGCCGATCCTCACTTGGCAACCGCAGCCATCACCCAATCAATAGAGACCTCACGCCGCAATCTCCGTATCGAGTGTCTGCCACTGGTACTCTTTCACCGTGAATCCGATGCCACATATCTCGAAGAGCTCCTCGCACTCCGTGACCGTGGCTGGCTCCGCTATGCCGGTGTCTCTTGTGATAACACCCCCGGCCCGGCAGCCCGCTACGCTGCCCAAGGCCAGGCATCCGCACTGCAAATCCCCTGCAATCTTCTCGATCCACGCCACTCCCGTGCCGGCAGTATCGCTGCCGCTGCCGCTAATAATGTCGCACTCTTCGTCCGCAGTGTCTACCTCCAAGGAGTGCTGGCTATGCCTGTTGATCAGTTACCCAACCACCTCCACGGTCTTATACCATATATCACCAAACTCGCAAACCTTGCCGCCGAAGCCGGGATGTCGCTGCGTGAATTGGCCGTGCGGGTTATGCTCTCTCACCATGGAGTCACATCCTTGCTCGTCGGTGTCGAGACTGTCGACCAAATAACTGAAAACCTCACCATCTTTAATCACGGCTCTCTGCCCGCCGATCTCCTCGCTGCCGTCGACTCCGCAATACCGGAGTTGCCTGCAAAGCTCATTACGCCCTCTTTGTGGACAACTACTGCCTGAACCATTATCAAGCTTACGCTACTCGATAGTCTGCACATTAACCCTGTAGGTCAGCCACACTACCGAAGGTAGTGCCATCACTACGCACAGCACCAGTGCAAAACCGACCCCTTTGGCCAGTGTCAGCCATGGTATCACCAGCGTTAGTGGCAGTCCGCCAAACGACATCGCCGCTCGCGTGACGCCCGTAAAAGCCCACCCAATACAACCACCGCCCAGCAGGCTGAGCACCACCCCGCAAAGTGTTGTCAGCAGTGCTTCACCCAATAACATACGGCCAAGCTGACTCCGCGTCATCCCCACCGCACGCATCACCGCCACCTCGCGGGCACGGGCACGCACCGAAGCCACCAACAAGGCCGCAATACCGGTAGTAAGTACCACCAGTGACCAAAATGGCACTCGCGCTATCGCACCGATCAAATGAGCCCCATGAGCCAGCGTACCATCCTCAATCTCGTCGCGATGATGCACCCGAATGGTGTTGTCTTCATCTACCTTAAGCACTTTCCGTATCTCGGCCTCCAGCTTCTGCCCGGCCGGCAAAGCCCCCAACGCCCGGTAATCTTGGTGCAGGTTTGCCCACAGATGATAGGTCTTTTCACTATTGCCGCTGAAACGTCTGGCCACATCTTCATTCACAAAAACAGGCCCTGTAGTCATCCCCGAATAGCCATACCGTCCGCGCACGTTTGACCGCGAGGTCACTAAGTGCCAGTTAAGGTCAATCACGCCGACAATTTTGAAAGAGGCCTCCGGTGCCACGTTTTCACCGACCCCGCCCGGCCCAGGTCTCCCGCCTGGTCTGCTGCTACCACGCGCCTCTGCGGCTTCAGGTCGCCCTGCCGGTCTCCCGGCCCCCGGACCACCGCCGCGACCACCACGCCCACCACTCGGACGTGATGCCATCACTTTCAGGTCATCCCCTACTTTAAGGCCGCTATACCGTGAAAACATCTTGGTGATCACACATGAGTCACCGCGTGCCAACGCTGTCGCCGCCGCCAGCCGCTCTCCCTCCCTGAAAACAAAGGCGGCCAACGGTTTCTCGCCACCAAAAACTGCCAGTGGGTCAGCCCCAAGGAATAAAACATTCCCCGCAGTGGTCTCTTTACCGGAGGTCTTGGAAATTCTCTCCAACATCGCGGGCGTAAGATCACGCTGCACCGCCTCAATGGCCAGGCACCTATGGTCAGCCACCCCTTCCAGTTGCGATACCTTGGCAGCCGCCCCGACCGGCACACCGCGCGGCAGTATCGACACAATCACATCAGGGAAAGTACGACTCGGCACAAAGGGCGACATCATTGACGATCCCCAAACATGGATCGCCACAAATGATCCCAACCCCACAGCCAATGTCAGCACCATCCCTGCCACACGTGCTGCATGTCGTCCATCACGCCGCATCAGCAGACGACGATCAAGCCCTAATAAAAGCCCCAGTGGTGCTACCGCCAGCCGCTCCACCATACTCACCACCCCCGGCAATACCAGCCACAGCCCGATACAGTGCACCGGCAACCCTACCGCTAACATCAATATATTGCGCCATAACGCCGAAAACGGCAACGGCAACGCAAAAATCAATAACGGCATGAGCAAAACTACACCAAGCAATATCCGCCGCAACGCCGGTGCCGCAGGTAGCGGCGGCACATCGGCAATAGCATCAAGTGGACGGATCCTGAGTGCCTGGCGACACGGCAATATCAGCGCCAAAGCCGTCACTACCGCCACCCCCGCCGCCGCTACCGGTGCCGTCTGCCAACCAAGAAACACCCCTTCCGGGAAAGTCTCTGCATTGCGACTCACAAAAATAGCCAGAGCCCCCCAGCCACTTAAAACACCGAAGACCCACCCCAGAAAAGCCGTAAACAACCCCTCAATCGCCACAGTCCGCGCCACTTGCCGTGCCGTCATACCGGTGATCCTTAATAGAGCCAGCGTCCGCTCCTGTAAGGCAATCCCCACCATCATGGTGTTTACCAGAATACATAATCCCGTCAAGGCAGCCAGCGTCAGCAGCAAAGGAGCCTGCCGCTTGAAATTACGGATCGCGTCGCTCACCGACTGCTCCTCAAGCACACTGCGTGTTGTTACCTGATTTGGTAGTGCCTCTCCTGCGCCACTCAAGCCGGCCACCCCATCTGCCACTGCCTGAGGGTTACGCGCCTTGCATAAAAGCAAATTAGCCTCTGCCGGCTCATCCGCCCCGCCACGTGCCTCTTTCATCACTGATGCCGTCGTAAACAGTGTCGGGAAACCCGGTGCCACCCGCGGCATATCGATTATCGCCGCAATCGTCACTGTCAAAGCCCCGTTGGTGGTCAGCAACACCAGTGGCGACCCCAGTGGCGGCGGCGTCAGCCGACGCGGCGTGAACACCGCCGAACAGACAGCCGCCAGTGGTGCCTCGGCATCAACATCAGGCCACTCGCCCGTCATCGCCGCATCGCTGTACGGTGACCCGGACGGCGGTGCCAAGGTCATCGTCGCCATCAGCGGCGGCCCCTGCATCACCCGTCCGTCAGGCCTGTAGTCCAGTGTCGCCCGCAATACCGAGAGTGATAATGCACTCTCCACTCCGGGCACACCCTTTACCGCGGAGACCACTTTATCAGAGATCACCGGCGACCCACCCGGCCTCGCTACCGGCGGCGGTGCCCCGCGCCCAAAACCGGCGGGCTGAGTGTTTATCCAGCAATTAAATGGCCGGGTCATACTGCGCGCTTTCTCCCGGCTCTGACCGATCGTGGTGTATGTCAGCCCCATCGACCACACCAGCAATGCCGTAGCAGCCGCCACCCCCACCACAGCCGCTATTGTACGCAGCTTCTCATGCCGCAACCTTTTAAGTAGAGTAATAGTGATCATCAACCTTACCCTTTCATGATCTCAAGATAGCGTTGCGAAACCAGCGCGGCATCGCTCTCAGTACCGAAATTGCCCACAAACTCCCCATCCTTCAGCAGGTGCACCCTATTAGCCGCCGCCGTCACCACCGGATCATGACTCACCATCAGTATCGTCACACCATCATCACTGTTAATCATCCGCAAAGTGTCACAAAAAGCGCGCCCCGCCGGCGAGTCGAGGTTACCGGTCGGTTCATCGGCCAGCACAATCGCCGGGCGAGTCACCAACGCCCGCGCGATCGCCACACGCTGCCGCTCGCCGCCACTGAGCTGCGATGGTAAATGAGAACGACGCGCTGTCAGGTTAAGCCGCGCCAACAGAGCGTCCAGCTCGCCGCGATCAGGGCGCCGCTTGTCAAGCAACAGCGGCAGCACAATATTCTCCTCGGCGCTGAGAGTCGGGATCAGGTTAAAATCCTGAAACACCAGACCTATCCGCCGCCGCCGAAACACCGTCACCTCGGCATCGCTCATAGTGGTCACCTTGACTCCCCCCAGCGTCACCTCACCGCTATCGGCCGCCAGCAAACCCGCCAGCAAATGTAGCAGCGTACTCTTACCCGAACCACTCGGCCCCATCACCGCCTCAAAAGCCCCCTGATTCAACTCAAGGTCGATCCCATTCAAAACCTCAACCCTGTTCGGCACCACCCCATACCCCTTGCACAAACCGCGCACCTCCAAAACAAACTCGCTCATAACCTCTGTCCTTATAACTGAATTAGTCATCCCAACCAATTTGATTCAGATGAATGCCAAAATTATGCACACCCAACTGACTGGCCATGAACTATATAACGACACAACCCACCTAGTGGTTCATTCACTATACACGATATGGCCAACCCATTAATTATTTTTGCCTTAAAAATCTTTATGAACCATTATCAGTGTTATGTCGTTTAAACTATTGAACACTTTGCCAGCTCAAACTGCAGACGGCCTGCAGTCTTGAACAATGGCAAAACAAGTAACAATAAAAGGCACAAAATGAAACAAAACACTGCTAAATCCGGTTTCACTCTGGTGGAATTAATTATGGTAATTGCCATTCTGGCAATTATAGCATCTATTGGCATAACTAAAATTGGCGATCTCCGTGCCTCATCCGCCAAACGGGTCAATATCTACAACCTTCAGCAACTGACACGCGCTGCATCTATATACGTAACTGCCAAAGACACCACCACCGGAATCTTTGATAAAATGGAATCTTTAGTCGACGTTTCTGAATCCGGTAAATGGACTGGTACCCCCGGCACTTACGACTGGAACAAGACAGACTTAACAAGTTACCCAGGTGTTTATCGTGGCCCCAAACGTGTCTCGGACATTAAAGATGCCGGTGGCGGCGGTGCTGATACCACCAATCAGACCCTTGATCAGCAACGCAAAAACAACCAAGGCCTCACGGATAGTTTTATCAACAAGGTTGGAATATATTACATCTCCACCAATGATGTCACCAAATTCAAGAATGCAGGCATTTCAAACTACCTCCTGCACAACTACGTGGCGGGCCAGGCATCTCTCTTCGGATTCACCCAAAATGAGGACGGCACCCCATTGGAAAATGGTGGCCCCGGTTTTCGTGCCGATATGAGTGCTTTCTATAAAGTATCACTTGTCCCCGGCTCACCTGTTGTTGTTCTGAATCCGATTGCTGCAGCTGGCATATATCGCGCACTAGGTTGTGACCTCAATCTCACCGCAGAAGAGGCCAGATTCACTAATACAGCACAAGCAGTCGAGAAAGCCAATACCCTCATCGCGGCTTCGCGCATGAGTTACCGCCTCTTCTGCTTTGGCCTTGGCCGTACAAGTGTCTTTGCCCGCAATGGCCTTGACAGCGTCCCTCGCAGTGAAATAGTTGGCAAAGACTACTATCGTAACTACATCATGGTCTTTAAACAGCCCACCAGTGGGCCGTCTGGCCAGCCCGTCAGTTTCGCCGGTTTCCTGGATCCTAACGGTAACACCGCTGAAGATGCCCGTTTCAACACCGACTGGTATTAATTATACAAACATTCATAGCATGCCCGCTAGCCAGTAGCCAGTGCAACTGGCTAGCGGGGTTTTACTAATTGTACCCCTAGGGTCATTATCCCTGGGGTCATAGAAGTAGTGGCGCAGACTAAAGGGAGTGAAAACTCTTAATCGTACCCTTAATCGCCACCATTAATCGTATCAACTCTTAACCGAAGTGTGGTCTGGGCAATGTGCCACCCCTACAGGGTGGAGTTTTATTTTGTGACATAATCCCGTGGCGTTGCCACGGGCTGGTATGTTTAGCCCTTTCAGGGCGGCAAGAGCGAGAGGGCTGGAAGGCGGTGCGCTGCTGAAAGCACTGAGATTGTCGAAATGTTGCCGCCGTAAGTGCAAGAGGTTGCGCATATGGGAGCAAAATCTGTCGCAGTTTTGGATCGTTTCGGGGACAGAGAAGGCGGGGACACCTCTGGCGGTGTCTCAAGCGTTGCCAGCGTCCAGAAACGTTGCGTAATTGGCAGGCGTGATGATGGCTGTCTGCGCCTCGGGGTAAGCGGCGGCAAAAGCGCGGGGAATCCTTGCGACGGCCTGCCCTTAATCTGCGAGAGAAAAAAGAACGAGTAGTAAAAAACGCTGTATTTATTGCTTATTTTTTTAATTTTTTCGCTCGACAATATCAATTGCCAATTGACACAATGGCGCACATGAGACCTACTACA
>JAAYNR010000259.1 GCA_012520735.1 Lentisphaerota bacterium
ATGGCTAAGAGGTGGCTGTTTTGCCAGAATCACGTTGTTACTGCGTGTGCCGTTGACATCGAAGAGCCCAATAGAGGGAAAAGTCCACTCATGACCGTTGCGGCTCTCGGCGTAGCAGGTGATCTCGCCCGGATGGCCGCTGTAATTGCGTGGTCCGGGATAGGCCGGATCGTCACCACGGTAATAGCCTCGGTATATATCACCATCCTTAATGACAGTCATGTAAGCACCGCGAAAAGGAGTTTTGGGAAGCGCAAGGCGTTGTGGCTCATGCAGTTGGAATTCGATCTTGTCCATCGTGTTAATCAGGAACCGATCTACAAACAATTCAAGTCTCTCGCTGATATGAATTGGTTTTTCCATTATTATCTCCTCTGCCAGTAAGTGGTCACACCCGAGTTGTATTATCGTGCAGACAAAAAACAGGTATACCGTCAAGGGTCGCCTACGCCACATAGCGGCGTGGATGTAGCCGTGAGGGATGCCGATCAATCCGGCGATTACACAGCCTAAGCCTATCTTTTTCATATTGTCTGGTGCTTCCAACAGTGTGTTAGACAAATTCAATGGTTTTACGCTATGAAAACCCGTAACAAGGTAAACTTGCACTTGTGATGGGAGAAAAGACAAGCGAAATCCCTATTTCGACAGGCTCTAGTGCAAGCGTTGAAACGCACCGCCCTCTGCACCGTGGGTGCAGAGGGCGGATCACCGACACGGCATGGCACGTAACCGTTCGACCCCGCTCACGGTCTGCGATGCCACATCCGTGTGAAGACGGTTCGGCCTACCTACAGGCACAATGCAGGTTCTGCCTGAGCTGGCGGTCGGGGTTTTCAGGTTGATGCCGGGTTAGCGGAGCATGAGGATGGTGCCAGTGTCGGTGGGTTCCCAGATGATTTCGCCGTAGTTTAACACAAGATTATTAACCACGGAAAACACGGAAACTCAAGCTGCCGGGAAAGGGGGATTGAATGCCTTAATGGTTTAATGCGAATAGGTGGCGGTAGGGCGTGTTTCTCCGAAACCGCCGCGTCCCGGTGCGGTTATGCCGCGCCACAACAAGGTGTAATGGCAAACACAAACTTTGTCGCAAGCCTTGTCGTGAGTTTTGTCGGGGCCGGTGAATGACCTTTTGCATGTTGGAAACTGGGTTATGTCACGCCCTTACAGGGCTAAAAATATGTTTTTGGGCTGTTCTCGGGGCGTTGCCCCGAGCTGGTATGTTTAGCCCTTTCAGGGCAGGGAGGGTGGCGAATTAGTGGAGCGGGCTGGTGGCGGGTGGTTGTGGTTTTTACGCCCACGGAGTGGACGCAAAGGAGTGGTTAAAAGGGGGATATTACTTCTCTGTCCCCAGTAAGCGCCCACTTCACTCTTCTTCATTTGTTTAAATGTGTTTTATGGTGTGGTCTTGTGGTGGATAGTGGTTTTGGTTATACTGCGGATGTTATGTTTACTATTCCTGAAATTTTGGCACCTGCGGGGGATATGACTTCGTTGCAGGCGGCTTTGAATGCTGGTGCGGATGCTCTCTATCTTGGGCTAGATGTCTTTAATATGAGACAGATGGCGACGCGCAATTTTTCACGTGATGGACTGGTGGAGGCGGCGGGGCGGTGTCGTGCGCTGGGGCGGCGTCTTTATCTGACGCTTAATTCGATAATTTATGAGGGTGAGTTGGCGGCTGTGGAGGAGGTGCTCGGTTTCGCAGCGCCGCATGTGGATGCAGTGATTATTGCTGACTGGGGGGTAGCCGCTATTTGCAGGGAGCTGGGGATACCTTTTCATATTTCTACACAGATGTCGTGTTCGAACTCTGCAACGGCTCGTTTTTTGAAAGATCAGGGGGCGGAGCGGATAGTATTGGCACGGGAGTGTACTCTGGAGGAGGTGGCGCAGATTGTTGAAGTCTCCGGGGTTGAGGTGGAGGCTTTTGTACACGGAGCGGTTTGCGTGGCGGTTTCGGGGCGTTGTTTGTTGTCGCACGAGGCTTATGGGTTTTCAAGTAACAGGGGGGAGTGTCGGCAGCCGTGTCGGCGTGAGTTTCTTATTCGCGAGGTACGGGAGGGGGCTGATGCCAATGCCGAATTTCGGGTACAGCCGCATATGGTGCTTTCGGCGCGTGATCTCTGTTCACTCCCGTTTGTGGATAAGCTGATGGCGGCGGGGGTGGCCTCATTTAAGATTGAGGGACGGGCACGTAATCCGGAGTACGTGAGGGCGACAGTTACCGCTTACCGGAGTGCTGTGGCGGCAGTTGAGGCCGGCACTTTTACCCCGGCTCTGGCAGATAAGCTGGTTGCTGATTGTGCTAAAGTGTATCACCGCGAGTTTGGCTGTGGTCTCTATTATGGGCGACCTGGGGAGGACCAATTCACCGATACAGATATAAATCAGGCAACGGTTCGCAAGCTACATAGCGGTATAGTTATGAACTACTTTGCCAAATCGGGTATGGCACAGGTGGCGATACAGGATCAGGAGTTGGAGTTAGGTGATACCATAGCCATACATGGGCCTACGACCGGTGTGGTAGAAGTTGAAGTCACGGCAATGCGTACGGCCGGTAATTGCCCGGTTGAGCGTGCTGAGCGTGGTAGCTGGGTGACGTTGCCGTGTCCGCTTCAGGTGCGTGAAAACGACAAAGTTTACAAGCTGTCTAAAACTGCTTAGAGCCGTAACTAAATGTTGTAGAGCATAGAAATCTTGTTCCCTTAACATATCTGCCACTTGCATGGATTTGCGCAGTTTTAATAAAACCACTACGCGTTTGGAAAACAGATTTTAGAAAGCGTCGCTGCCTTAGCTGCTTCAACGCAATAACTTATGAAGATAGCTGCTTGAACTTCTTGTTTTTTTGACAGTAGCTAACGGGTTAGTTACTAATGCATGATCGGTCATCGGGTGTGTGCTTACCATTGTTAAATTACATTGCGGATCATAGTGAAAGAATGCTTATGCTTGCCGCGCTTCGGCAAATATTGTAACATTCATGCTTATACCACTTTTAGTGGTGTCGTGATAGTTGGTATTGTCGGGAAGAGATGAGCAATGCGTAATTTTTTAGTAAAATTTGGCTTAGGTGCCGCTATGCTGCTGGTTGTTTGCGGCAATGCTGCGGCACAGGCTGCGCTGCCGAATGAGGCGGTGCAGGCACGTGATAATCTGGCAGTGGAGGCTGTCCGTGCCAAATTGCAGTTTGATGATGCCCGCAGTGCCATGCCAAATGGTTACATCACGCAGTTGGCGGCATTAAAGCGGAAGTACCAGCAACAGGGGGATCTTGACGGCACGTTGGCAGTTATTAAAGAGGCCAAGCGGTTTACTGAGGCGCGTGATGGAGGGGGCGATGTTTTTGACGTGGTGCCGGAGTTGCCGACAGAGGCTCTGGTAAAAGAGCCGGAGGAGCTGCGCAAGTTGCAAGAGACGTATCTCAGGGTTATCTCTGAACGGAGCGAAGCATTGAATAAGCAGCTTGAGGAGCGGGTAAGTAATCTGGTGACACAGCTTGATACGCTGGTACGGGAGCTGACGCGTCAGAACCGTATTGAGGAGGCTCTTGCGGTGCGGGCGGAGGGTGACGAGTGGCGTCGGGCTCTTGATAATGGTAGTGCGGGAGAGGCAGCGGAGCGGCTGGCGGCCAAACTGCCCAGTGCGACACGTCGGGAGTTAGGTGAGCAGCAGAACAGTGGGCGGGTGCGTGAATTTGGTGTCAGTGATACAACGTGGCGCTCATGGAAGTTGGATCGGATAGCTTCATATGCGCAGGAGGGGATCCTTTTTGCGCACCCGGATTTGCCGGATGAGCTGGTGATGACGTATGATGAGCCGGCTGGTGAGTTGCGGGTGCAGGGGGTATGTGCGGTAGCACAGGCACCGATAGATATGCGTGAAAGAACTTGGTTTGGCAAGGCGGCTCGTTGGTTTGTGCCGTCGCCGGAGCATCTGCAGGCTACGTTTACGGTAACTTCACAGGGGTTGGCTAGAAATAAAGATTCGGGGCCATCGCTGCAGATTGTGGTACAAAGTAGCAAGGGGAGGCATCAGGTTTACAGTCAGGCATTGATGTATCGTGAAATCACCTTGCGTCTGGAGTATGATAAGGAGACCGGCAGCAACCGTATTGTGTGGGTGCAGGGACAGACGGCAGCTCCAATCAATCTGCCGGCCAATGCCGGGCCGTTGCGGCTATTGCTGACGGTTACGGTGTGTCAACTTGGTGAGCGGTGCGACACCACCATAACGGTAAAGTAAAAAGCGGCCTTGCAGGGGAGTCATAAGCCGGATTCTGTCGGTGCCAGACGGCACTGTCCGACCATTCGTCTAAGCAGCCAACCCGGAGTTATCCGGCGTATGCCGGGCGGTACGGGCCGCACCTTCACTCCCTATTTGGCCTTGCTCCGGATGGGGTTTACCTGGCAGAGGCGCTCACGCAACCTCCCGGTGGTCTCTTACACCACCTTTTCACCCTTACCGCACGGCTGAGCCATGTGGCGGTTTGTTTCTGTGGCACTATCCATCGGTGTCGGTATGGCAACACCTTCCCCGCGTTAACCACGGGGCATCCAGCCCTATGGAGTCCGGACTTTCCTCCCGGCGACAAATTGCGCCGGGCGGTCGGTCATCCCCTGCAAGCCCGCCAAATTATTCTGCCATATAAAGGATACGTCCGCACATCTGGCAAGCCACCACGTTGCCATCATTGCGTTTAATCAGATGGGCGGTCTGTGGTGGCTGGTTTAAGTGACATCCTCCACAAACGGAGTTTTCACTCAGTGGTACTACCACTGGCCAGCGGCGGGTTTTCAGGCGTTCATACATGGCCAAAGCCTGAGGTGAGGTTACGGCGGTAGCAGCAGCGGCGCGCAGGGTGATCTGGCGCTCGAGTTCGGCCTGAGATTCGGCAGCGCGACGATCAAGCTCTGCGATAAAGGCTTCAATTTCTGCCTCTTCGGCATCCAGCTTGGCTTTGGCAGCATCAACCCGTGCCTGAGCGGGGTTGATCTCGTCAAGAGCGGCAATCAAGCGTGCTTCCTGTTTTTCCAGATCGCCATTAGCGAGATTGATCTCTCGACTCATAGCCTGAAAATCGCGGTTGTTTTTAAGGCTCTGCTGTTGATCGCGCAGCCGTTGAACACGTTTTTTGCGTTCATCGACCTCACCCTCAATAGCGTTAACATTGAGTTGCGCAATCTTCAAATCAGATTGCGTTAACGTATATGCTTCAGAAACCCCTTTCAGGCGGCTTCTCTCCTGATTTTTACGTTCCGGCAGATCGCGAAGTGCTTTCTCGAGGTTTCGGATAACTTCATCAATCTCCTGTAAGGCGAGCAATGGCTGTACCACTGACACAACACCACATCCTTCCCTGTAGTTTACTAAAAAGAACAAAAGTGCATAAATATGCAACGGTTAAGCATTCTAAAACAGCAGTTGGCCGATGTCAATAGAGAATCGATTTTTACTGCTCTTCTAAAATAAGCCCTATGGCTTTCTTTAATTTCTCTTCCAGATCGGGCACACTCTGGTCAATAGAGAGAGCCTGACGCCAGAAGGAGATTGCTTCAGCACGACGCCCAAGGGCGTTGAGGGTATCACCGATATGGTCGAAGATGACACTATCGGGCTGTGGGGATAGTCGTGCTGACATTAAGAGTTGGTTTAGGGCATCGTGAAAGCGGCCTTGTCGATAATAAATCCAGCCAAGGGTGTCGATATAAGCGTAGTTGTGAGGTTCATGGGTGAGTGATTTTTCAGACCACATTTGTGCTTCCTGGAGGTTTGTATTGTTGACGGCCCACATATAGGCGAGGTGGTTCATAATGACGTGGGCGTTGGTATGGACTGCAAGAGCGGCAAGAAAAACAGAGGCGGCTTCGTCGTCGCGATCGATCTCATCGAGGATGGCACCCAGAGTTAGGTCATAAAACACGGGTGGGGTATCGCCCCGCTGCAAGGCACGCTGTCGGCCTTGCAACAGAGCATCGGCGGCTTTATCGCTCTCCTGCAAGCCGTTCCAGGCGGCAGAGCAGACCATGGCGGTGCTTAGTGGTGTACGTGATTTGGCGATGCTGTCGGTTAATTTGGTAAGTTCTCCGGTATTGGGCCGGTTAACCAGATACGTACCGAGGCGGCGGACGGCCGGGTTGTGTGCCGGCTGTTCATCAAAGGCTGCCCAATAAGAGCGGCAGGCCTGGTTGGTTTTACCGGTCAGCATCAGGGCATCGCCGCGGAAAGTCCAGGTGGCGGCACGCTCTTCGGCGGTTTTGGCCTGCTCCATCATAAGATCGATTAATGGCAGTGAACGCCGCGGTTGGCGTTCTTTGATGATAAAATGGCGTGCCCACTGCAGTGGAGCGCTGGAAATTTGGGATGGGAGGTTAGTTATGGCGGTCATTTGGCGCAGACGCTCAACAGCTCGGTAGTCTTTTCCAGCCATGAAGAGGTTACGGATTTCGGCCAGACGGACTTCCCAGTTGTCGTGATCATCGGGTTGCAGGGTTAGGCAACGGGCAAAGGCACGGGCGGCTTCGAGGTTATGGTTGGCCTGTTCGGCAATTCCGCCGTACAGGGCCCAAACTTCAGGACGTTCTTTATGGTATTCGGCACTCTCCCGAGCCATGATCAGGGCTGCGTTGGTTTGGCCCGTCTCGATCATACCGAGGGTAGCACGGACAAATGGGGCAGTGGCGTAAGGGTCGAGGCGGTGTGCTGCGGTGTGCGCTGCCAGTGCGGCTGTTGAGTTGCCGTCGGCCTCATAGAGCAGACCACTGGTATATTGCGCCAAAGCACTGGAAAAGCCACCATCATCTGGATTAACAGACAATGGTGGCTCCATATTGTGCGTAATTGAAGCACAACCAACACTCAACATGGCAAACGCGAGTGCCGTCAATCTTGCGGCAGTCATCACGTTTGGCCTTACTTGTTCTTGTGACGATTGGCTTTCAGGCGCTTGCGATACTTATGCTTGGTCATTTTGGCGCGCCGCTTCTTTTTAATCGATCCCACGTTCAGTCTCTCCTTTTTTAACTTTACTGCACTCGCTGATTAGCGGGCATTGTGTTAAAAGATTACTTTACTTAAAGGTAACTCAATAATCCCCTGTGCACCAGCCTGACGCAACAACGGGATGATGTCACGTACCACCTTCTCCTCGACGACCGATTCAACAGCGTGCCAGTTGTTGTCGCTGAGGGGCATTACTGTCGGCGCGTGGAGCGCCGGCAGGATTGCTGCGGCCTTGGCGAGGTTTTCGGAAGGTACGTTCATTTTCAGCAGCACGCGTGATTCTGCCGCCAGTGCGCCGTCGAGCAACAGTGCAAGCTGCTCAATCTTGGCACGTTTGGCTTTATCCTGCCATGCTTTTTTATTGGCTATCAGGCGTGTGGTTGATTCTAACACAACGTCGATAATCCGTAAATTGTTTGCCCGCAGTGAAGAGCCGGTTTCAGTAAGCTCAACGATTGCATCTACCAGTTCGGGTGCTTTTACTTCAGTTGCGCCCCAGGAGAACTCGACCTCTGCCTCGACCCCTATTTTAGCGAGATACCGTTTGGTAAGGCCAACGGCTTCGGTGGCGATCCTTTTACCGACAAGGTCGGTTGGTTTCCTGATCTCTGACTCCTCAGGTACAGCTACAACCCAGCGGACGGGGCGCATCCCCTGTTTACCGTAGATCAGCTCGGCGACTTCGACAATATCGGAGCCATTTTCATAGATCCAGTCATAGCCGGTAATCCCGGCATCGAGCATACCCAACTCTACGTAGCGGCTTATCTCCTGCGCACGTATGAGCCGGCATGTAAGATCCGGATCATCAACACTAGGTGTGTAAGAACGTGAGCCCACTGAGACAGTGAACCCCGCCTTTTTCATCATATTAAAGGTAGCATCCTGAAGGCTACCTTTTGGTAATCCCAAAACAACTGGCATCAAAAAACCCCATTTTTATGAAATCAATTTAGCTATCATAGTATATTTTTGGCAGACTGGCAAGTAGGAGCCCGAAAATTTTTTAAAAAAGTGAAAAAGGGTAGGCCTAGATTATTATTAACCACGGAAAACACAAATGGGGGGCGGTGCGGCGGAGCCACAGCGCAGCTTGGTGAGGTAGGTGCAGGGAACAAAGAGGGGGTTATACCAGTGTAACGGCGTGAACGCCACCGGGGACGGGCTGGTATGTATAGCCCTTTCAGGGCAGGGAGGGTGGCGAAGTAGTGGAGCGGGCTGGTGGTGGGGACTATGGTTTTTGCGACCACGGAGTGGACGCTAAGGAGTGGTTTAAAGGGGATATTGCTTCTCTGTCCCCGGTTAAGCTACAGGAACTATTCCATTTTATTGTTATTATACTAAAAAAGCCTTAATCTCTTCTGCACTTAAAATCTTGCCGACGCTTTTTACCTGACCGTCAACCACCAGAGCGGGGGTCATCATCACGCCAAACTTCATGATGTCGGTGATTTTATCGACCTTCTCTACTTTGGCCGCTATACCGAGACTCTTGATTGCCGCCTCGGCATTGGCCGTCAGCGTCTTGCACTTGGGGCACCCTGTGCCCAAAACTTGTACATATTTCATTTTACTCCTTTTCGTTCAGTTCACAATGAATCCAAAAATAATACCGCTGATAGTGGCTATGGCAATCACCAACCCCACAAAGGTTGCCGTTTTCTTGGGGCCCAGAATTGAGTTAATCACCAGCATGCTCGGTAATGAAAGCGCCGGGCCGGACAGCAACAGCGCCAGAGCGGGTCCCTGGCCCATGCCGCTATCGATCAGGCCACGCAGGATCGGCACTTCCGTCAGGGTGGCAAAATACATGAAGGCTCCGGAAAGTGAGGCAAAAAAGTTGGTCCAGAGCGGCCAAATTAGCGTGAGCCAACCAGGAGTGGCCGCCTCGCCTTTGCCGAGCAAGGCCACCAGGGCGGCAGGCGAATCGCCCACCAGCGCCTGTACCCAGATATTGGGGACAATCCCGGCATCCTTGCCTTCCGGGCTACCAAGGAAAAAACCGGCCGCCAATACGCCACCAAACAGCAAAGGAGCAATCTGCTTGGCGAAGCCCCAGCTCTGGTCGCGCCACTCTTTGATATCAGGACCGCCCAAAAAAGTCAGCCCGGCCACCCCGGCACTACCGGCCACAAAGGCGGCGTTAGGATAACCGGGAAGTGCGATGGCCAGAGCCACGACCGGGAGCAAAGCCAGCCCGATCCAGACCAGGCGCACCTTGAAAAAGCGCCACAGGCAACCGTATATAAGCAACGCAAATAGCGCTGTGATAATCCATTTGGCTTTGAAGACCGCCTGCCATAGACCGGTCGCCTCCAGCGGTTTGCCCCAGTTGGCAAACACGAGGAGACCGACCATTGCGGCGAAAAAGAGTGCCACTTGCCAGAGAGGTCGGCTCTCAGGCTCGTCATCGCCAAAGTGTGCCTCATGCGCCTGCGCCGCCTTGGCCCGCTCCTCCTTCAAAAAAATAAGGTGCATCAGAAGCCCGATGACCACACTGAAGGCAATCGCGCCGACCGCCCGGGCGACTCCCAATTGCCACCCCAGCACCCGCGCCGTCAGGACAATGGCCAACACATTGATCGCCGGGCCGGAGTAGAGGAAGGCAATCGCCGGGCCGAGGCCGGCACCGCGCATGTAGATGCTGCCGAATAGCGGGAGCACTGTGCAGGAACAGACGGCCAGGACGGTGCCGGAGATGGAGGCGACAGAGTATGAGAGCCACTTGGATGCTTTGGCCCCGAAGTATTTCATCACCGCCGCCTGGCTGATGAAAACACCGACAGCGCCGGCGATGAAAAATGCCGGCACCAGGCAGAGCAGCACATGCTCCCGCGCGTACCACTTTGCCAGCTTGAACGCCTCGATCACGGCGCCTTGAAAACGGGCCGACTCGACTGGCAAGTAGTAGAGTAGCGCGAAAAGCACGACCAGTCCGCCCAGTATCCTAAATTCTTTCCGAGTCTCTTCAGTCATATCTTACTACTCCAGCAACGCGGCCTGCCGCTTGGCCTCTACGCGAACCACTCCCATAGCGCAATCAAACATGTTCAGGACGCAAGGGGTCAGGAGGCGCAGATAGATGCGCACCCCCTCCCTGCGCTCACCCACAACGCCCAGATGCCGCAACTCCGCGACATGGCGCGAGAGGGTTGATTTGTTGCGAGGAAAGAGCGGCTGCAAGTCGCACACGCAACGCTCCCCATGCCGCAGCTCCTCGATGATCCTCAGGCGCACCGGGCTCGCCAGCGCCCGCATCACCCTGGCCCTTGCTTTGAGTTCTTCTGTGTCCATGGCGTAAATCATACGGTATTGTTGCGCAACAATGCAACAATATATTTTCAAACACAGAAGTCATCAGCAGCGATATTTATTATGAAAGCTTAAGGCCGATAATACCAAGTATGATGACCGCCAGACTAATGAGGCGAAAAGGGTTGGCTGGCTCGCCAAAAAGGACAATGCCGAGGACGGCGGCACCGACGATGCCGATGCCGACCCATACCGCATAAGCAGTACCAACCGACAAGGATTTCATGGCAAAGCTCAGCAGGCCCATGCTGATGACTATCGCTATCATAGTACCCACGCTTGGCCAGAAACGGGTGAAGCCATGAGTATATTTCAGCCCAATTGCCCACGCCACTTCAAACAACCCTGCTATCACAAGGACAATCCAGTTCATAATGGTCTCTCCGCTATGGGGTCGTCCCCGCTTTTAAGTTAAGAGGCAAGGTCGTCCCAGCCTCCATCATGGTCGTTGTCGTCTGTTCAAAAACCGTTTTAATTTTTGCTGTTCGAGCAAGCCATTGGTTCTTTTGCCGTTTCGAAAGCATCTTGTTTGGATTGTTTGAGGATAGTGGCCACTGCGGCCATGGCGGCCACAGTGGCTATGATTGCCACGTTTTTCATACTGGCCATACCTTACTCCTTCAGCAATGCTGCCTGTCGCTTAGCCTCTGTGCGAACCACTCCCATGGCGCAATCAAACATGTTTAGGATGCAAGGGGTAAGGAGGCGCAGGTAGATGCGCACCCCTTCTCGGCGTTCACCCACAATGCCCACATATCGCAACTCCGCGATATGCCGCGAGAGAGTCGATTTATTGCGTGGAAATAGCGGCTGCAAGTCGCACATGCAGCGCTCTCCATGTCGCAACTCCTCGATGATCCTCAGTCGTACCGGACTTGCCAGGGCTCTCATTACCTTGGCTCTTGCTTTGAGTTCTTCTGTCTCCATGGTGCGTATTATACAGTATTATTGCGTAACAACGCAACAAGGTGTAATGCCTGCTTGCTGCTGAAAGCTGACTTTTGCATAATGAACTATGATACAGTCGACAAAGCTCACGATAAAGAATAGAGCCCTCTGTGGAACATTGAAGAGGCGAATTTGTGATTGCTCCCGCCGGAGATGGCGGGGGATAATTTGTAAGTTGTCAGGGAGGTGGCGAATGTGATATTTTAAAGGGCAATTCATCTATCAGAAAGGGTTGAGTTGAGAATTTTATCTATTGGCGTCTGGGTTGGTGTCGTTGTGTTGTGTCTGGCCGGTTGCGGTTTGGCATCGGAGGCTGAGGCGGCTGCAATTGAGAGCAGGGAGAGTGCGGCAGCTATACTGGAGGCGTGTACAGCCAATTTGCCGCGGGAGAAGATGACCCTTAGTGGTGTGCTGGCGGTTCGGCGGCGGCGTGGTTTTGTTGTATCAGAAAACCGTTATGAACTTGTTTTAGAGTGGGGGGCGGTGCCTTCGCGAGCGATGGTGACACTTTATGAGGCTAATTCTACTAAAATTGTAGAACGTGTGGCGATGACGCGTAGTGGTCGGCAGGCGAATTTGACTCTTTTCAGTGGTCAGGAGCTGACGCCAGCGGAGCCGCCGTCTCTGGCGGGGCGGGTTGGTGGTACTGATCTAACGTGGCTCGATCTGACAATGGATTATCTATGGTGGAGAGATGTACGACTTGATGGTGTGGGACGTGCCAAGGGGCGGGAGTGTGATATTATTGTGGCTACCCCGCCATCGCCGATACCCGGTTGTGCGGGGGTGCGTTTGTGGATTGACAAGAAACTCGGATTTCTGATGCAGGCTGAACAGCTTGATCCACAGGGAGAGCCGGTGCGCCGTATGTGGGTGCAGAGTGTAAAAAAGATGAGTGAGCGCTGGATGATTCGTGACATGGAGGTGGAAATGATGGGGAGTGGCCATCGTACGCGGTTGTACGTGGAACACCTCATTCTCTCATGAGTGCATGGTTGTTAATTGCAGGCCTTGGTGTTTTAATCATTTTGCTGGGGCTTTCAGCTTATTTTTCGGCGTGTGAAACGACGATCTTTTCGCTTAACCCTATTCAGGTGCAACGAATTAGGGGGCGTAACAAAGCAGCGGGAGCGCGGGTGGCTGGGTTATTGGCCAACTCGCCGCGTGCGTTGTCTGCTATATTGACCGGTAATACATTAGTTAATATCTGTTGTGCATCGGTGGGGTATGCCTTAATCAGTCGGCTGGTACCGGCGGGGTGGGGTGAGGTTATCTCTGTACCGGTAATGACGGTATTGGTGTTGGTTTTTGGGGAGATTACGCCCAAGCGGTTGGCAACACTCCATGCGGAGCGGCTGGCACCTGCGGCCAGTCTGGGCGTGGTGGTGTTGCAAAAGATATTTTCACCGCTGGTCTATCTGCTGGAGCTGTCGACGAAGAAATTTCATAAGATTTTCAAGCAGGAGCGGGTGAGCCTTAATGATGAGGAGTTGATGACCGTAGTTGAGGTAGGGGCGGAGCAGGGGGCCCTTGATAAAGATGAGCAGGTGATGGTAGATGGTATTTTACGACTGTCAGAGCTGCAGGTGAGTGATATTATGACACCGAGGGTCGACATGGTAGGGATAGATATGCGTGACCCTGTACAGACTCATCTGCAGACAGTACGCGAGGCACGGTTTCGCCGGTTGCCGGTCTATAACCGTACTGTCGATGCGATTGAAGGTTTTCTCGATGTGCCGCGCTATTTGATAGATCCCAGTTTAAACTTGCAGCGGCATGTGTCGGCTCCGCTGTTTGTTCCTGACAGTATATCGCTTGACGATTTGCTGATCACGTTTCAGCGTGAACAGGTGGCGATAGCTTGTGTGTTGGACGAGTATGGCGGCACTGCCGGTTTGGTGACTCGGGGTGACATTCTGGAGATATTGACTGGTGGTGATGAGCCGAGCCTGCGACCGGAGGAGGAGAGTATCCGCAAGGTGGGTGAGAATAAGTGGCTGGTGGATGGGATGACGAGTCTGGAGGAGTTGAATCACCAACTGGATCTAGAACTGGAGGCTGATGATGCCGATCGGGTCTCGGGGTGGTGTACATTCCACTCGGGGAGTCTGTTGCGTGGTGGACAGGTTGTAACTGCGCAGGGGTGCAGTGTACAGGTGTTGCGGATGCGCAAGCGACGTATTGATCAGGTTTTGCTGGAGGTGTTGCCCAAAAATAGTGATGAGATGAGCGAAGAGTCGGAGATGGCATATCTGGATGAGGAGGATGACGATTGAACATCCCTATTGAGGTCATTCTGATGCCGTTTTTTTTGTTTGGTATCTGGTTTTTTGCCGGTATTGAGACTGGCATTATTACGGCTAACCGTCATCGTTTGCTTCACTTGGTGCGGGCTGGTTCGCGCCGGGCGCGTTTAATTGAGAGGTATTTGTTAGATAACCAGCGGTTGTTTGGTACACTGTTGGTGGGGAACAATCTTTGTACGGTAATTTTATCGACCTTGTGTGGTAGTTTGGCGGCTCGCACTTACGGTGCCGTCGGTCAATCGGTCACAAGTGTAGTGTTGGCTTTGGTTGTGCTGGTGTTTTGCGAGTACTTCCCTAAAGTGTGGTTTAACAGTCAGCCGATACGGCGCAGTTTTATTTTTGTGCCGTTATTGCGGGTGATGGAGGTGTTGTTGTGGCCTTTCTCGTTTCTGGCGGTGTTATTTAGTAAGTTGTTGGTGAGTGACCAGAAGTCACAGCAACTCTTTGTGACCCGTGAGCATATTCAGACGCTGGCACACAGTAGTGAAGTTGGCGGGGAGATATCGGCCTTTGAACGTTTGCTGATAAATCAGGTTTTGGCATTGCAGTTGAAAACGGCTGATCAGGTGATGACACCTTTATCACAGACTCAATTTGTGGCATCGGACGACACCATGGCCGAGTGCTATGAGCGTGTACTCAACTCAGGATTGCTCCATTTACCGGTTATCGAGGAGGCGAGTAGGCGTTGTCTAGGTGTGATTGATGTGTTTGAGCGCTTAGTGACGGCTAATGCCGATAGCAGTGATCTGGTTCGTGATCATATGAGGCAGCCGCTGTTTATTCCGCCCAAGCTCCATGCCGACGATATTCTGCCGTTGTTGAGGCGTCATCGGCAAACTGTAGGGATTGTACGTGATGCTGAGAGTGGTGCGGCTCGAGGTACAATTACGCAGGAGAATATTGTGACAGCGCTGATCAGCGGCGCTATGCCGGCAAGTAAAGGGAGTCACGGTAAACGGCTGGCGGGGTAAGTGTGAGTTTCTTTTTTGCGGGTGCCGATTTTGGTACGGCGTGCCGCCCCGGGGTAGGTGATTTTGGAGGGTGGTGGTGGGGGGGCTGACTCCTGGCCGGAGGCACGGCGTAACTCCATAAGCTCGTCACGAAGGGTGGCGGCGCGTTCAAATTCAAGGGCTTCGGCAGCGGCCAGCATCTCGCGCTCGAGTTCAGCCGTAACGGTCATGATGTCGTACTCTTCGGGTGATTCAGCCGCTGCCATCTCGATGCGACGGGCCTCATCGCTGATCTCAAACTGATCGTCGATAGCACGGCGCACACTCTGCGGCTCAATGCCGTGTGCTGAATTATAGGTCTCCTGGCGTTGGCGGCGGTCGGCAGTGATAGTGATCATCCGCTCCATGGCAGAGGTTATTTTATCGGCATAGAGGATGACTCGACCATTGACATGGCGGGCTGTGCGTCCGGCTGTTTGAATCAGAGCGGTTTCAGAGCGGAGGAAGCCCTCTTTGTCGGCATCAAGCACTGCGACCAGAGCTACCTCCGGGAGGTCGAGACCCTCGCGTAGGAGGTTAATACCGATGAGGCAGTCGAACTCACCTTTGCGGAGACGGCCAAGGATTTGGACGCGAGTGATGGCGTCGATATCGGAGTGGAGGTATTCGGCACGGAAGCCGGCTTCGTGGAGGTATTGGGAGAGGTCTTCGGCGGTCCGCTTGGTGAGAGTTGTAACGAGTATGCGGTCGCCCATCTCGGCGGTGCGCCTGATCTCTTCCATGACGTCGTCGATCTGGTGTTTTAGGGGGCGCACCTCAACAGGTGGGTCGAGCAGGCCGGTAGGGCGGATCACCTGTTCGACGGTACGTGAGCTGACTTGACGTTCATAAGGACCTGGGGTGGCCGACATAAAAATCATCTGGCCTACATGGCCGATAAATTCGTCAAAATTCAACGGACGATTATCTTTGGCCGAGGGGAGACGGAATCCCCAGTCGACCAGTGTCTGTTTGCGTGACTGATCGCCATTATACATGGCGCGCAGTTGTGGCAGGGTTACGTGTGATTCGTCGACTACGGTTAGAAAATCGCCTTCAAAATAGTCGATCAAGCAGGCCGGTGCTTCACCTGGGGCACGGCCACTGAGGTGACGCGAATAGTTTTCGATACCATTACAGTAACCGAGTTCCCGCAGCATCTCGATGTCGAAATCGGTGCGTTGTTTGATCCTTTGTGCTTCGAGGAGTTTACCTTCACGCTCAAACTCGTTGATGCGCTCAACCAGTTCGGCGCGGATAGAGCCTATGGCACTTTCGATCTTCTCCTGCGGCATAACAAAGTGACGGGCCGGGGAGATGACAGCGCGGCGCAACGAGGTTCCGGCGCGTCCGGAGAGCGGTTCCAGTTCACGGATGGAGTCGATGGTGTCGCCGAAAAATTCCAGTCGTACGCCGCCGGTACTGTAAGAGGGGAAGATGTCGACACAATCGCCACGCACGCGAAAGGTTCCGGGCTCCGGTTCAAAGTCGTTACGGGTGTATTGGATGGCGACAAGTTTTTCGAGGATGTCGTCTCGCGGGACATCGTCACCCGGGCGGACATCGACCAACATGGTACGATAATCTTCCGGCGAGCCGAGACCATAGATGCAGGATACCGAGGCGACGATAATTACATCGCGACGACTCAACAGTGCATTTGTGGCGGCGAGGCGATAGCGTTCGATCTCTTCATTAACAGAGGCGTCTTTTTCGATAAAAGTGTCGGTTTGAGGAATATAGGCTTCAGGCTGGTAGTAGTCGTAATAGCTGATAAAAAACTCGACTGCGTTATTGGGAAAGAAACCTTTAAGTTCAGCGAAAAGTTGTGCGGCCAGAGTCTTGTTGTGGCTGAGGATCAGGGTGGGACGGCCCCACTTTTGGATCACATTAGCCAGTGTGAAAGTTTTGCCGGAGCCGGTTACCCCTTCCAGAACGAGACGCTCTTCACTGGATGTTAAGCCTGCGATCAGGGCAGAGACAGCCTGTGGCTGATCGCCAGCAGGCTGAAAAGCGGAACTTAACTGAAATGGTGAAATATCGGGCACAATGAAACCTCAAGTCATCTATTGTGACAGAGGTAGAGCGAAGTGTCCAGCATTCAGAGTCAGGTATTAAGGGGTATTTCGGTTTCGACTCTGGTTTGCAGGTCTTTAAGGCGGGCAACACCGGAGCTGACATCATCAGGGCCTATATAGACGGCACTGGCCGCTGAGGCACTGGCGCGAGCGAAAAACGCTTTAGGCTTTTGTGGTGTCAGGGCGAGGTTGACATTGCGGCCTTCGCGTCGCAGGCGTGTTGCCAGAGTAGTGGCGGCATCGCGCTGCTCGGGCGACATATAGCCGATGATGGTGGTGTCAGACGCGATGATATTTTCTGCAGCACCATACTCTTTAAGAACTTCCATGATGACCACATCACCAAAGCCGAGGCCAACAGCGGGGGTTGGGTTGCCGCCAATGGTGGTGAGTAGGGAGTCGTAGCGGCCTCCGCCAAAGATAGCGCGGAATTTTCCGGCGGTGTCAAAGGCCTCAAACACTATACCGGTGTAGTAGGCGAGACCGCGGATAACCCCGATATCAAAGAGGAGGCGGTCGGCAATGCCATAAAGAGAGGCGAGATGGAAGAGCTCTTTCAGGTCTGCCAGAGCGGTGGAGTCGCTGCCTACGATATCAGCTACCTGATCGAGCGAGGTGACGGCAAGGATCTCAAAGGCCTTGGCAATGGTGGCATTGTCGAGCCCGGCGGTGGTGAGGAGGGAAGAGATTTCGGCATCAGATATTTTGCCGCGCTTATCGAGTGCCAGAAAGATAGCAGCGTGCTGGTGGTCGGCAACGCCCAGTTTGGCCAGCACTTCGGCCAACAGCGCACGATTATTAACCCGTATGCGGTAAGCGTTATTGGGGAGACCCATAGCAGAGAGTGCATCGGCAGCGGTCGCCAGAATTTCGGCTTCGGCGCTGATAGCCTCTTCGCCGACAATATCGAGGTTCCATTGATAGTGTTCACGTTTGCGGCCACGGGTCATACGCTCATAGCGGAAGCATTGGGCGGTGGTGAACCACTTGATGGGGAATTGGAGTTGTCCTTGACGGGCGGCGACCATACGGGCGAGGGTAGGGGTCATCTCAGGGCGGAGAGCTAGTTTACGGCCCGACTTGTCCTCAAAGGCGTATATCTGGTCGGAGACCTCCTCGCCGGCTTTACGTTCCAGCAGTGCCAGAGACTCTACGACGCAGGCATCATAAGGAGCAAAGCCGGTGCGGAGCGAGGCGGCACGCCAGGCATCAAACACACGGTTACGCCAGGCCATATCTTCGGGGTAAAAATCGCGCATACCGCGGGGCGGCTCGAAAGAGATTGTTGGGTCACTCATTTATAGAAGTCTCCTGTAATATGATATTGGAGTAATTTAGGTGTGGCTGCCGGGGTGGCGGTTCACACACGGTTATGGTTAAAGTGGTCGTGAGGGACAGCCGGAGATGTCTCGCATCAGTTTACCGGGTTTAAACTTAACGGTGCGGCAGGGCGGGATGTGTATTGGCTCGGATGGGTTATTGGGGTTGCGCCCGGTACGTGCTTTACGTTCTGTCATCTCAAAAACACCGAACTCGCGAAACTCAACGTGTTGTCCATTGGCCAACGCGGCAACGATACCATCAAGGGTAGCCTGCACGACTTCCTGAACCTGAATTTGCGGGAGTAAAGTGGACTCGCTGATTTGGAGAACCAGATCACGTTTGGTCAAAGCATGGTCACTACGTTTTTTCTTGAGTGTATTATGTTTTTTTGAATTTTGATCCATGGCTATCTTTTTATATTTATGGTTGGCCGGCAGTAAGTTCGGCAAGCATGGTGTTTATGGTTTTTTGGATGGTTTCGAGTGCTTCAGCCGGTGGTGCAAAGACCGACTCTACGGCTGAGCGCTGTTTGATCTCGATAAAACCTTTTGCGAGGCCTTTGGCACCAACCACAACACGTAAGGGGAAACCGATGAGGTCGGCATCCTTGAATTTCACGCCGGGGCGTTCGTCGCGGTCGTCAACCAGCACATCGATGCCGGCTGCTTCGAGTTGCGCTTCCAGCTCAGTAACTGTAGCGGCAACTGCAGTGTCGGATGGATCAAGCGAGAGGAGTCCGACAGCATACGGTGCGGTGGAGACAGGCCAGATGACACCATT
The DNA here is from genome assembly GCA_012520735.1 of Lentisphaerota bacterium. Taxonomy (GTDB): domain Bacteria; phylum Verrucomicrobiota; class Kiritimatiellia; order RFP12; family JAAYNR01; genus JAAYNR01. Next base: position 18,754 of record JAAYNR010000259.1, read on the forward strand.
GTTATCGTGGCTTTGTTCAACTATGGCCTGGAGTACACGGGTTACACCAATGCCATAGCAACCCATAACAATTGGTTCGGCTTTACCCGACTCATCTTGGTAAGTGGCTTCAAAAGCTTCGGTGTATTTAGTACCGAGCTTGAAAACATGGCCGACCTCAATGCCGCGCGCTACACAGAGTTCGCCGTTGCAGCGGGGGCAGGCATCGCCGGCATTAACCACTGAGATATCGCGGTAAGCAGTTACATTGGCATCACGGGTGAGGTCGACATGGAGCAGGTGTGCGTCGGCAGCGTTGGCTCCGGTTACCATATCGGCAGCATTAGTGAGTGATAGATCGGCATAGATGGGGATACTGAGGCCGACAGGACCGGCAAACCCGACCGGAGCATCAGTGACCTCAGTGACAATGTTGTCAGGGGCAATCTCCAGTGTTTTGGCATCAAGGGCACGTTTGAGTTTTGGCTCATTGATTTCGCGATCACCGGCGACCAGTGCAGCTACGGGTTTATTATCAGCCAGATAGATTACGGTTTTGATAAGTTTGGCCGGTGGCACTTTAAGAAAAGCGGAGACAGCAGCGATGGTACGGACATCAGGTGTGTCGACCTTGAGAGTAGCCGGGGTGTCACCGGCAGGTTGTGCAACTGTTACCCGCCTTTCGGCGCGCTCCACATTGGCGGCATAGCTGCATTTAGAGCACTCGATAACGGCATCTTCACCTGCTTCAGCCATGACCATGAACTCGTGTGAAGAGCTACCACCGATGTCGCCGGTGTCGGCCTCGACGGGTTTGGTGCGGAGTCCGCAACGGGCAAAAAGGCGTTTATAGGCATCGTACATCGCTTTATACGAGGCATCGGCGGCCTCACTCGACACATCAAACGAGTAGGCGTCTTTCATAATAAACTCCTTGGCCCGCATCAGTCCGAAACGAGGACGTATCTCATCGCGGAATTTGGTCTGAATCTGGTAAAAAGTGGCGGGGAGCTGACGGTACGAGCTGATTTCACGGCTGACGAGGTCGGTAATAACCTCCTCATGCGTGGGGCCGAGGGTCATCAGGCGGTCGTGGCGATCCTTCAATTTAAACATATTGGGCCCCATGGTGGTGAGGCGGTCACTCTGCTCCCACAGCTCGGCCGGTTGCAAGGCGGGCATTAACACCTCGAGTGCTCCGGCACGATCCATCTCTTCGCGGACAATAGCCTCAACTTTACGGAGGGCACGGAGCCCCAGCGGGAGGAAGGTGTAGAGTCCGCCGGCCAGACGGCGGATCAGGCCGGCACGCAGCAGCAGCTTATGACTGATAATTTCAGCCTCCTGTGGTTCTTCCCGCAAGGTGGCAACAAGTGTTTTAGTCCAACGCATGGCTGTTCTTTCTGATTATGAGATACACATACCCGCACAATGCTGAAAAGGCACTGTTACGAGGGAGTTACAAAATTTACAATAGGGACGTATTTCACACTAAATCAACGACTTACGCAAGGAAAAAAATATTGAGCGCGATAAATTTGGCGGCAAATAATGAGTTACGCGGTGGCACCTCTCTGGTACGGATGTTAAGACTGGCGTGTGAGAATACGGCCGACGATGATGGGTGGTCGTCGATGAGCCGGATGGCTGAATACATCAGAAATTTGAAATCACATGCGGCACAAAACTATGGGTTTAGTCGGAGGAGCGGGCTGGTGGCGATGGCTGTGGTTTTTGCGACCACGGAGCGGACGCAAAGGA